>CAJWGN010000036.1 GCA_913031035.1 uncultured Gammaproteobacteria bacterium | reverse complement strand
GTTTAGGTTTAGGTTTAGGTTTAGGTTTAGGTTTAGGTTTAGGTTTAGGTTTAGGCCTATAGCTGCAGCTCTATTTGTAAAGATCGATAGGTGAATAGATGAGTAGATGAGTAGATGGGGAGATGGGGAGATGGAGAGACGGAGAGACGGAGAGACGATAGATGGAGAGACGATAGACTATAGAGGGAGAGACGGATAGATAAAAAAGTGTGTGAAGCGTCTGGCTGAAGGCCGGCAGCCTTAACTAAGCTGCTTTTATAAAGTTCGCTCCCTTGCTAAATTCTTTAACAATAGCGTTTGCCAGTTTGCCACATTTACCGCACTCACTGGCTACGCCAAGCTTAGCTGTTATGTCGGCAAGGTTACTTACACCGTCTCGGCAAAGATCTCTAATTTGATTATCTGTGACTTGTCTACAAATGCATACGTACATTGTTTTCCCCAGTAAGGGTATTTGAATGCAAATGAGAATGATTGTCAACACCATTTGTATCTATTAATTAAGCATCTACGTTAAGGCTTTTTAGAAAACAGCAGATGAAACTAAGTTAACTCTATTATTCAATAGTTTATGGTGATTACCTCATTTAATTTAGCATATATAAGCGGCCATTGTCTTGTCTTAAAGGTGAGCAATAACAACGCAGAACTTTAGTCTAAGCTCTATACCCTCGGAGTTATCCCTGGCGCTCTAGTTAAAATCTTAAGACTTGCTTCACTCGGCGACCCCATGCAGGTGAAGGCAGGCGGCAGTTTTGTCAGCATCCGCAGAGCCGAAGAGGCTTTCACGGAAAATGGTTACCAAGAATATGATTCCAGCCATTCAGCTTTTGAGATCCATTTTAGGCCGCTTAGATAAATATTTCGGTGATGTAGTTTTGAGTTTTGCTTTATTGAGGTTGCGCGGATTGAGGGTCTAGAACTAATAGCTGGGGCTCTGCTCAATCGCCCCACTTTTTTGTTAAGCCCTATCCCTGTAGAGTCCTGCATATTAAGAGCCTTGTTTATTCAGGGCTATGTCTATTAAGAATTCATACTAGTGAGGGCTCAGAACCTCCACCGCTATCCGCCATTCGTTAGAATTTGTAAAACGCCAAAGCCGCAAGTAATCAGTGACAAAACCTTCCTCATCATCGTCGGTGTCAGCTTCCATAATGCCGTATGTGTAACCCATTTCTTTCGATTCTGACAAAAAACCCCCTAGGTAGGTGAGACTGATAGGGTTGGTAGTCGATAGCTGGTTGTCCAAAAATGCGCCATAGACAGAGCTCGCCGACTCAGCGCCAACAGCAGGCGCCATACCGGGCAGATAGACACGGGAGTTTTCTAGCCCAAACCTAAGCAAAGCCCTCTGCCCTCCCCTAAAATTGATCGATCGACCAAACAAGTTATCCGCGTCAATTAGGCTTTGGAGAGTATTGTTTTGATCTAGGGCGAGAACGGGATGAGCGGTTTCCGCAAATACCGGCATGGTGGCATCGATGTTAGGCTCAACCTCAAGACTCAGAAAGCCCGGGATGGTAACAACAATGTCCGACATCAATTCCCAGCGGCTGTTACTCTTTTTCCAAATTGAGATTAAATGACCAAAGCGATTTTGATCTGAATCACCGGATTGGTCGATAATTGTCAGTGGTCCGGCGGACAGGCCTAGATCTCCCGCTCTTGAGACATCAATATAGTGCGCCTTCCAGTTTATCTCTGATGCCGATTCCTTAAAAGCATCTGAGCTGTAGAGCGCTAAGGCATCAACTGGGCCTTCTCTAAAAACCACAGAATCTTCCCCTAATATTTCAAGAAATGCCCGAGTTCTGCCTATTTCCGATGATCTAGCAGCAAAGGTTTGATCTGCGACTGCAATTTCTTGCCAGAACTGATACTGGCCTGTCTCTTGAGCAGTTAAAAGCGGGCTGAGCAGCAAAGCAAAGAAGAAAGAAAGCCTAGTAAGAAGAGGAATAATTTTTGCCATCTCTAAATTTAAACATCAGTCAAAGTAGATAAAATAAGATTCTACAGAGAATCCTCAGAATTTATAGTACTGAACTCAGTTTTGTAATTTGTCTAAAATGACCACTCGTGGGCGCATGACTCGAATTGCTTAAGTCTATGATTGTTATAGACTCATGCAACCGCTAGTAACAAGCTTAGGCACTGATAGTAAACCACTAGAGCGGAGACTAACTCGCCAAAATGAATCGGCAAGTACTAAATATACCGCGCAGCAAGCTGCTTGAATGCTCAAAACTCGTTATTTCGGCGGTCGCCTTTGTGCTTCTGCTGCTTTTATCGTCCCCAAACATTGCTCAACCCATTAAAATAAGCAGCGAACCTGGGCCTCAGGCGGTAGCAGCAAACATAGAATATTACGAGGACGCGTCAGAGTCCTTGTCGATAGCGGATGTTTTATCTCCTGGGTTCTCAGTCAACTTTCTCCCTTACAACCGTGACATTCTGCATTTTGGAATCACCAGCTCTGCCTATTGGATTCGCTTCAGCCTTGACTGGAGTAAAGCTGAACCGGACGCTACTAAAATCTTAGAATTTGGACCGCCAAAATTAGTGGAAGGTCTCACTCGCGGTGGAATTGAGCTTTTCGTAGTCGATGAAAACGGCCAGAGCGTATCGAATTACGTTTTGGGCACACTAAGCAGAAAAGTTCTTAATGCCCTAGCCAATCACAAGGACAAGTACATAACCGCCTATATTCCTCACCCTTACCTCGACGAAGAAGGAATAATGCACTCACTAGTTGAAAAGCTAGGCCTACCGCACCCGGACAAAGCAAGCTATAGAGAGCTACTGAAAGTCATTTCGCAAGAAATCATAGCTCAATCTAAAACCTCAAATCAGATGGTTTAATTTATAGATGAAGCCCAGGCTATGCCCACGGAAACACAAGCAGCGCTGTATCTTTTAACCACGATACAAACCACGCAAGCGCACTTTCAAGCGGTGTTGTTTGGTCAGCCCGAATTAGATCTGCTTCTTGATCAGCCCGCACTGCGTAGACTTCGTCAGGGTTTAAGTTTTCTCATACCCTCCAAGCGCTAGACCGAGAAGGAGTTGGTGCATACGTGGAGCATTGCTTGGCTAAAGCCGGCTATAGTGGCAAAAGCCTGTTCTCTCAGGATGCCATAGACGCCCTTTTTCAACGCAGTGGCGGAATTCCGAGATTCATTAACATTCTTTGCCATAAAGCGCTCACGGTAGGCTATGGCACAGGGGCGTTTACCATTTCTTTGGCTTATGTGAAAAGCGCTATAAAAGACACAGAGCCAGCTCATAAAAAGCGAGAGTTTACTGCCAGGATTTTAGGCCGCTAACTGGATACCGCTCTTGGGTTGTAAGTCACTAGTCAAACGCTATAATCTCGCTTCTTCTTCCGCTACCGCAATGGGCTTGTTTAATGACTGAAAAACTCTGGCAAGAATTAAGAGTTGAAGCAAAGAAAGTAATTGAGGAAGAACCGCTGCTCGCAAGTTATGTCCATGCCTGTGTGCTCAATCACGAAAGCCTCGCTTCATCTCTTAGCTTTATTTTAGCTAACAAACTCTCTGATGACGTTATGCCGGCTATAACCGTCCGGGAGTTATTTGATACTGCATTTTTAGACTCGCCCAAAATAATTGATGACGCTGTTTGTGACATCAAGGCGGTGTTTGAACGAGACGCTGCAATAAGCTCTTTTTTGGCGGTAATTCTTTATATGAAAGGATTTCATGCAATTCAGGTACATCGTCTTGCTCACTATCTATCGAATCACAACCGAGTGGAACTGGCTTTGTTTATTCAAAGCAGGAACTCTGAAGTTTTCAGCGTGGATATACATCCAGCCTGCGTGATGGGCAAAGGAATAATGTTTGACCACGCGACAGGGATAGTAATTGGCGAAACAACTGTTATTGAAGACAATGTCTCGATCTTACAACAGGTCACGTTAGGTGGAACAGGTAATGAGCAAGGAGATAGGCACCCAAAAATTAGATCGTGGGTATTAATAGCAGCCGGCGCTATAGTGCTGGGCAATATTGAGGTTGGTGAGGGGGCAAAAATTGGCGCAGGCAGTGTCGTTCTCAACAACGTCCCCCCCCACACTACCGTCGTCGGGGTTCCGGCGCATGTTGTTGGCAAACCTTGCTCTGAAACGCCATCTCAGACCATGGATCAAAACGTTTTTAATGACGGGAATTAGTCTGCCCCCTCAAAGGCACCCCAACCCAAATGTGGATCAAAGCACTGCTAAGCGCCCGTTATAATTAGAGCTAGGGTTACATACTGGAGGGTCCCAAGCCCAACTTATAAATGCTCCTGCGCGAAGCGCGCCAATGCAGATCGAGGCACCCCATTAAGTATTGCAGCTCGCAGCTGCATACTCTGAGTTAATCGCCGACACTTAGTTAAGGCCTACACCTGGCGACACATTTAATCTAGCAAACCTTTATTACAATACAGAGTATACGGCAATCTTAATGCCGCCTTGTTTAACCGGCAAATTGAATTAGAACACCAGCGGCAATAGCGGACCCGATAACACCCGCAACATTAGGACCCATTGCATGCATAAGCAAAAAGTTGTTCGGATTTGCTTCCAGGCCTACTCGGTTTGCAACTCTAGCGGCCATCGGCACAGCCGACACGCCTGCGGCACCAATCAGGGGGTTAATCTGGTGCTTTGAAAAAACATTCATCAGCTTGGCCATTAATACGCCGGTTGCCGTTCCAATAGAAAATGCGACTATCCCTAAAAGCAATATTCCAAGAGTACTTGCCACCAAAAACTCATCAGCCACTAGCTTAGACCCAACTGACAAACCGAGTAAAATTGTCACTATGTTTATCAAGGAATTTTGAGCCGTATCAGACAGGCGAGTGACAACGCCACATTCTTTCATTAAATTGCCGAAGCAAAACATACCAAGCAATGGCGCCGCACTGGGTATCGTTAATGCCACTAACAGTAACAGCAATATGGGGAATACCGTTTTTTCAGTCTGAGACACTTCTCGCAGTTGGACCATGGTAATACTGCGCTCAGCTTCAGTGGTTAAGGCTCTCATAATAGGAGGCTGAATCAGTGGGACTAGTGCCATATAAGAATAGGCCGCAACAGCAATCGCCCCCAGTAACTCAGGCGCAAGAATGCCGGATACATAAATTGCGGTTGGCCCATCCGCGCCGCCAATAATACCAATAGCAGCGGCTTGTTTGACGCTAAAGTCAAACACTCCAAAATCTGAGAGAACCAGGGCACCAAGCAAGGTAGAAAAAATCCCAACCTGGGCAGCGGCCCCAAGTAATAAGGTCTTAGGGTTCGCTAGCAATGGACCGAAGTCAGTCATAGCACCAACACCCATAAATATTAACAACGGGAACACCCCAGACTCAAGTCCCATCACATAAAACTGATGAAGAATCCCATCCCCTACTGCAATATCAACCCCAGGGATATTCGCTAATATTCCACCAAAACCAATAGGCACTAGAAGAAGAGGTTCAAAGCCTTTCTTGATTGCCAAGTACAGAAGCAAAAGACCGATAACAATCATAAAAGATTGCGCTAGCGATATTTGAACGATGCCAGTGGTTCGCAAAAGTTCCAGAAGCTGATCCATTTATATTCCTTTTAGCCAGTAACAGTAACAAAGCTGAACACTACGATAAGGTTATTAAATCATCGCCGACTTTTACCGCATCGCCTGCTTGAAAACTTACTGATTGAACAATGCCCTGGCTGGGGGAGCGAATCTCAGTCTCCATTTTCATCGCCTCGAGTATTAAGATTACATCTCCTTGCGCAATTGCATCACCGACCTTTACCAACACGTTGAAAACATTGCCTGCCAGCGGCGCAGGGACAGCAAATGAAGGCCCAGACGATGAGGATGTAGGTTCTGCGCGCGTCGCTTCTTTTTGCTGCGTGACTAATTGCGTGATATCGCCGCCGTCAGTAACTTTAACCACATAGGCCTTACCTTCCAGCTCAACGGTGTAGACCCCTTCCTCTGATTTCGGGGCTAATGATGCAGGCTCTGCTATTTCTGGCAGCGCTTCAAAGGCATTAGGGTTGTTTCTATTTTTCAGAAATTTTAGCCCAACCTGCGGAAACAAAGCGTAGGTTAAGGTGTCATCAATTTCGTTAGCGAGAGTAAACCCTTCATCTTTGGCTAAAGTGGTTAGCTCAGCCCTTTGCTTCTCGAATTCAGGTTCTAGTAAATCTGCAGGCCTGCAGGTAATTGCGTCCTTACCCTCTAATACCTTTTCTCGTAGCTCTTTGTTTACCGGCGCTGGCGTTGCGCCATATTCCCCTTTGAGCACACCCCCTGTCTCTTTGGTAATGGTTTTATATCGCTCACCAGACAACACGTTAAGGACTGCTTGGGTTCCCACAATCTGCGAAGTTGGCGTCACTAGGGGAATAAACCCGAGGTCTTTTCGTACTTTGGGAATTTCCTCCAACACTTCATCAATCCGGTGATCAGCGTTTTGCTCGCGAAGTTGAAGCTCCAAATTAGTGAGCATTCCACCCGGCACTTGCGCCACAAGAATCCTAGAATCGATACCTCTTAATGAACCCTCAAATTTTGCATACTTTTTCCTAACTTCACGGAAATATGCTGCTATTTCTTCAAGCAAGATAATATTAAGGCCTGTATCTCTGCCGGTACCCTCTAGCATGGCAACAAGAGACTCCGTAGGCGAATGCCCGTAAGTCATACTCATCGAAGAGATTGCCGTATCGACATTATCAATTCCAGCCTCTATTGATTTCAAGTAAGTTGCTGTAGACAATCCCGTTGTTGCATGGCATTGCATGTGAATAGGGATCGACAATGAATTCTTTAGTCCTGAAACTAACTCGTAAGCATCATAGGGGCGAAGTAAACCAGCCATATCTTTAATGCAAAGAGAATCCGCTCCCATGTCTTCAATAGCGCGCCCCATATCTAGCCAAGAGTCAATCGTGTAGACCGGACTAATTGTGTAGGACATTGTTCCCTGGGCATGCTTGCCCTGCTTCTTAACTGACTTAATGGCAGTTTGCAGGTTTCGCATGTCATTCATCGCATCAAACACGCGAAAAATATCGACTCCGTTTGATGCTGCCCGCTCAACGAATTTATCTACCAAGTCATCAGCATAATGCCTGTAGCCCAAGATGTTCTGCCCCCGGAATAACATCTGCTGCGGGGTATTAGGCATTGCCTTTTTAAACTCCCAAATTCGCTCCCATGGATCCTCACCAAGATATCTAATACAGGCGTCAAAAGTAGCCCCGCCCCAAGACTCCAAAGACCAGAACCCAACCTGATCTAGCTTCTCAGCAATCGGAAGCATGTCATCGAGCCGCATACGCGTCGCCAACAGTGATTGATGGGCATCACGCAAGACCACGTCAGTTATACCAAGGGGAATTTTTTTATCGGCCATTTTTTTCTCTTTTTATTAGTCAGCTATTCAATTTTTTCTTTATCTGGGGCGATCTACACGGATCCGCCTGTGCTCTCGTAACGCAGCAGTAATAATAGCTATAGCCTGCCGAGAAGGCCCTACGGGAGATACATTCAACTGATTAGGAGTGCTAGACATGGCAGAATCTGGGCTTTCAGTCCAGAATCTATTTATCAAATAGGACATAAGCTGAGTAGCAAAAATCAAAAGGGTAAGAAATACAAAAACTGTACCCATGCCAAACATTGCCAAATTAATCCCTTGACTGATTAAGCTATCCATTTTTATCATCCAAAAACTTTCAGTGAATAAAGCATACTAAAACCGAAGCTTATAAGCGAACAGAAGGACAGATATAGGGGGACAGTAACCGAGCCTGTTTAAAATGCGAACGCGGGGATGTATATCAGTGTGGCATCGGATATTTGCGGAACACCATCGACCAATCTGGGCCTAAAGCGCAAAGATTGCACTTTGGGGCTTAACTTGCGGGCCAGCGCATTTGCTGTCTCTGTTGATTCCACAACCTCTAAATTTTCAGCTACGCCGATACTTGCCCGCTTACTTCTGCGGAGCAAGCGGGCAATTTCTGGAGCGCCACCGATACTGAAAGAAAAAATGGCAAAGCCGGTATCGCTATTTTCGCGCACCGGCATTGAGACAGGCTTCCTTACAAACGGAAAATTCGAAGACCATTCAGAGAATACTATTTTGTCGCTAACATCCATTTCACCAAGATTCACATGAACAAGAGATGAAGTTGATTCTTCTAACGCTAGCTTGAGAGAAGGGTAAAACTGGGGCTCAGGCAGCAATCTTGGTCGATCAAAAAAAACGCTGATAGCGGCCTCATCCTGAACAACCTCCGTAAGACTTTTAAAGGCCGCTTTATAGGTGGCCAATGCATTCTCACCCTGCCGGAACAGGGCATCCCAATCGGCAATATACAGCTGAGCCATGGCAACAGCTTCGAGGTTCGCAGGCTCCTGGGCGCTGTAAATACCTTTAATCTGGTTTAGTAGCCTACTGCCCATTTGGTAGTAGGCCACATCCATGTATTCAATCTCTCTCATGCGAATGGTATTGCCCACTGCCACTTCTCGTAAGTTCCTACTTGTTAGACCAGATCGATCCGTGGCGACTTTTTCAAGATAAAGGTTATTTAAGGTACTATAAATTATTGGCACCAACAGAGTGTTTTCCGCCCCCCACAGCGCCTCAGCTACGGCGAGAGCAAGCCAGTTAGTCCTAGACCCGTTGCGCAAATGAAATGCCTGATGCGCCGGTACATCCTCTGACACCCCCCTCAGATGAATATCGGACATAGTGACCAAGCCAGCCATCAATTCTGGCGTTACAAATTCTGCTTTCTTAGTGTAAAGCCAAAAGAGGTGATCTAGCTGTCCTCTGGCATCGTCCCAATTTCCAGCATTGACAATATTGAGGATTTTTTTCTCTTGATAGGGAAACTGGCTCGGAGTGAACAAGCCTTCACTAATGCGGACTATTTGGATAGCACGATCTAAGGCTCTGTGTGCTTGCTCATACCGCCCTTCTAAAATGAGCTGATCTGCAACAAATTCGAGCGGTTCAACTAACCCTCTGTCCATTGGGCTCAAATTGCGCTCTAGTCCGCGCAAGTTGACAAGCGCTCGATCAAGATCTCCCAGCGGCAGGCCTTGATCCAGTGGTTGCGCTAGCAAGATACTCGGGAGTGCAAGAATTAAGACTAAAGCTATAACCGACGTCTTCATGGTGGGGCCTGCTTTACTAATTATCTTAGAAAATACTTTATTAGCCAGCCAAAACAGAGCTTCGTCTCCAGATTAAATAGATTCTCCTGAACCGTCAATACTCTTTTTCCTTAGCACCCCACCTGATATCGCTATTTTTAATATGGTTGCTTATACTTATCCGCAACACACTTTTTCAAACAACTCTTGGAGATTAACGATGAATAAATTATTAAAACCGGCTGCCATTTCACTGGCGTCGCTTGTTCTAGGTTTAGGAATGGGCGTTCTTTTTAGCAGCTCCGCACAAAGCCAGAAGGTATTTGAACTGCGAACATACACAGCCACCCCAGGCAATTTAGACAAACTTCACGCCAGATTCAGAAATCACACAACTCGGATTTTCAATAAGCATGATATGGAAGTAGTTGGCTACTGGTCACCAACAAGCGAAGAGGAATCTGACGACACGATAGTCTATATGCTCGAGCATGCTAGTCGCGATGCCGCTAGCGCTTCTTGGTCGGCATTTATTCAAGACCCCGAGTGGAGTGAAGTCGCAGCGGCATCGAATGCTCAGGGGAATATTCTTGACTCTATTGCGAGCAAGTATTTAGTGGCTACCGATTATTCACCCATGAAGTGACAGGCTTAACATCTAATCTCAAATAAATGAGACGTGGTGACATTGAAAGATTAAAAGATTGAAGAAAAGTGGATCGAGTTCGATCGAGAGTCAACCGGTTCACTTTTAACTTAACAGCGTTTATAACGCACTAAAACACCAATGGATTATTGAATAATTTAACAGTGCCATAAGCGAGCTCAAGCAGATCAAGCGTGGAAATCAGCTCCGCAACCCAGTGAAACATTAGCCCGCCAAAGACAATTACAGAAACGCTTATTGCCGCCAGCTCTTTGTCACCAATTTTTTTATTATCTGACATTACTATTCTCCTGATACACTCGATACGAACGATAACTACTTAACTGAAACCAATCCATCGACCGGAAGCTGCTACGGTAAACCAAACCAAAATTGACGTAATTGCCATCCCGCGAATGATCCAAGGATTAATTTCGCTGTGCGGTTTGCTGTTTAGTAGGGGTTGTTTGACCAAAAAAACGAAAGCAGCTCCCACTGCTAGCGCCAACATTTTCACCCAAAACACAGGCATGTAGTAAACTTTATCCGCGACACCCGCTACGCAAAAAATCCCAGTCAGCACGGCTGCGATAAGTGCCACCTTAAACGCCTTGTGAGTCCCATTACTAATGACCTCTGAGGGTGTATTCCTAAACATTACACCGAGCAAACGCAGGTCGGTAGTAAGAACCAAGCCGCCAAGAGTTCCCATAGCGAGTAAGTGCATCGCTTGAACGGTAGCGTAAATGGAGCCGTAAGTTGTGCCTATGTACCCGAGTGGAGTCGAGTTTTTTAACCATTCGAAAGCCGGCAGCAAACTAGGGTATATGGCTGCACGCACCTGCAACACTTCTAAAACTACAATCACTAGCAATACCAAAAACACCGTCAAGGTTGCTTTGTATTGGCTCCAAATCGTACTGAACATGCTAACTCCTAAAATGTAAGTTTGTTAATCTGGAAAATTCGCCAGATAACCAAATATTGCTTCGCACTACGCGTTGTTATAGCGCCTTTAATTGATCGACACAACCAGCGGCCCAGAGAATAGTTGAGTTCTGAGTCTTATCGCAGTCCACCCAGTCATAAGGAATATAGCGCCCCATTGTTACGACCCCACACCAAAGAACCAGCGACAATATTGCCCCAACTCGCAAGTTTCTCGGGGCTACGGAATCGTTGTCCCAGTTGCCATCTGCCGCTTTCATTTTTGCGTTAAATATCCAAGCGTTAATAAAAGCCAAAACTAACAAAACCATTTTAATTCGAAACCACAGACTTTGGATGGTCTCTACAGGTTTTGCATAAACAAGCAAAAATCCAGTTATGAACATAATCGCAAACCCGATCATCATCGGTTTGTGAAGACGGTCAGCGATGGTTGAAGCCGAGACGTTGGGTAAAATCCAGCCCAACATTCTGAAATCAATTATAAATAACGAGCCAATGGAAACCATCAAGGTCAAAACATGAGTCGCCTCCAACCAACTGTAACTATAATAGCCTGCGACCAGCATTTGGCTGTATTGTTGCGCTTCCATCCACTGGCCAAACTGCAGCAGTAATTCGTTAATCAAAATTTAAACCTCTAGTTAATTCTCTTATTATGTGGACCCAAATTGCACGCTGGAGAAGAATAAACATCCTTGTCCAAAGAGTCCACCGCAATATGCCGTGGACGTCATTGTGATTGATTCAAGTCATCCACACTCTAGAAATAGCGCCTAATCGCTGGTATTACGCTTTCGATACTCAGACGGCGTTACACCGGTAATTTCTCTAAAAGCGTTGTTAAAAGGAGTAATTGATTGGTATCCCACGGTCAATGCGATAGTTAATACGGGTACATTGATGTTCGCCTTTTGCGAAAGCTCTTCACGGGCATCTTCAATTCTATATTTATGTAGCATTGCATTAAAATTTCGAAACCCGAGCTGCTTATGGATAAACGCCCTTAATCTGTATTCCGGTAATTTTAACTTCTTTGCCAGCATGGAAATCGTCAACCCAGCCTCTCGATAAATCTTTCCATCACTAAATGATTTATTAAACGATTCGATATCGAAGGCTGCAGAAGATTCTTGGAACGGCTCCTCAGTCAATTCCACAACTTTTCGTATTACCGATGTCAAGGAAACATAGTCAAATCTTAAAGCCACCAGCAGCATGCCGAGAGCCAAAAGCGCTACTGCATAAATGATAACAGCGCGCTCGTTAGCATTGTCCCTGGAGCCTCCCTCTAGAAGGAAACCCTCCACAAACACTACGCTAAAAAGTAGTGCACCCTGAACACCGATAATAAACCAGCGCAGTATCCGCCGATCATCAGCTAAATCGGCACGCCATCCTTTCAAGGTCCAGTACATGGCGAAGCCCACAAAAGACAGCTGCAAAACATCCAAGCTAGTATCTAGTAAGGTAACCACCTCACTACTAACCGCACCCTCGTCTAACAGCCTGAACATTAAAAGCCCGAAATCAAGAAGCACTTGGGCAGCAAAAGCGATGGCGAAAGACAGAGGAAAGCGGTCATGTTCTTGAAATATCAAGAAGCAGTAGATCATGAAAAGGCCACAGACGGAGCTGGCGCCTATATTGATAAACAGCTGCCAATTACTTAAATCTAACTTAAACTGAGGATCAATCTGTTGACCTGTCATGCCGTTAAGGAGATAAAAACCGATAAAAATAGCCATGACTGCGAACACGCGGGCACTCGCCGCTTTTGGCTCGGCTTTTATATAGCCGACTGCTAATAGTAAAATACACAAAATTGCGACTATTTGAGCTGTAAATAACAGCATTGGATTGGGCAAGGTTAATTCCTGAGAACGAGCAGTTTTGCGGCTTTGACCTTAACCGAAGCCGAGAAAAAATACAAAGACCTACTGATTAATCAAAATTTTGAGCAACCAGTCCAAGCCTCTGCTGCGCAGAATTATGTCGCGTCTAAAATACACCGTAGCGAATAAAACCCCTAAAACCGAAGTATAGAGCAAAAGGCTAAGATTAATCCGTTCTATTAATAGTTTTGCAGGCTATGAGCAAGCCTAAAGGCCTTCGAAACGCACCCATATAAGACCTATGCACCACAGCGTTGCCTTTTTACGCGCATTCCCGATCGAAGACTCGGCAGGCGTTGCGTGAGTGAACTTATATCACTATAATCGTGGGGAAAGGCGCTTTTGAATTTTCGTTAAAAGGGAGTAAAAACCTTTGAAAGTCATTCAAAAGCGTTCAAAAAACATCCGTTTCTTGAATAAACAAAAAGGTTATTAAAACCCGCAATAAATAGTTAATGAAATCACATCAGGGAGATCGTAATGCGTAGTAATTTTCCGTGTAAACGTCGAGGCTTAAGCCTAGCAATCATGATTGCAAGCTCAGGGTTCGCATTGACAGCAGTCGCTCAAGATTCAAATATAGAAGAAGTATTAGTCACGGGGTCCTTTATCCGTGGCACTCCAGCAGATGCCCCATCCCCAGTTAATGTAATCGACCGTGCAGCTATGCAAGCTCAGGGCGCGACTGGTATTTGGGATGTAATCAGAAATATGGAAGTGAATTCCGGTTCTGACACAAGTGTAGCCGGCTCGAACGACCCAGGTGGCACAGTCACCAGCCAGCTAACTGGTACGGCTCAGGTAAACCTCAGAAATCTGGGTGGCAATTCTACTCTTACTCTAATAAACGGCAAACGCTTCACACCAGCTGCAGTTGTGACCAACGCCGGTCAAGAGTTTGTTGATTTAAACTCCATTCCTCTAGTGATGACCGATCGCGTTGAAGTTCTAACCGATGGTGGCTCTGCTCTGTACGGCTCTGATGCCGTAGCTGGAGTTGTGAACGTTATCATGCGCACAGACTTCGAAGGCTTCGAGCTCTATGGCGACATTCAAGGGGTAGCTGAAGCTGGCGATTTATTTGACCGCACAGTCAGCGCTATATGGGGCTGGGAAAGCTCAGATGGTGACACTAACTTTGTTATTTCCGGCGAATATTTCGACCGCGACCCAGTTGGCGAAGAGAATGCTAATTTCTTTGACGCAAACGCAGGCCAGTACAATGCGGAAGTTACCGCCCTAGGCACTCCCCTGGTGCTCCCAGGCCAAGTACTCAATCCAGCTTACATAAGGTCAGACCTCACAGCCCTTAACATCTCCCAGACCGGTAACCGAGCAGCAGTGCTAGGCGACCCACTATGTGAGTCGCAGTCTGGCCCGAATGGCTCGTTCTATACCGATAATCGCTATAGCGACCTCGGTCAAAATCAGGCTGACTGCTTCGAGTCAGATCTTGACTACACTTTTATTGCCGTTGGCGCTGAACGTTTGAGCTTAGCAGCTAGCTTTGAACATCGGTTCAGCGACAGCTTGGAATTCTATTCCTTTTTTCAGCATGCCGAATCGGATGCTCAAATAGAGAATGATGGCACAGCCTTTTCTCGATCAGTCCATCTATACCTGCCTCCTCCAGGGGCTAGTCTTGCAGCGGAGGGCCCAGGCTTCAATTCGTTTTTAGGCGGTCTTGCAGAACTAGGCGCATTTGCTCAGGCAGCGGGCAATACCCGACCTGGTCCTAATGACATCACTAACTCACCCCTCGACGCTCGCAACGGCGGTCTTGGTACTGGCATGTTCGGTGGAGCAGTGGCCACTGGCGTTCCCAGAACTGGCAACACCAATACCAATGCCAGCGTGACTTCCGGCGTCCAAGCGGGACTACGCGGTGATTTTGCATGGAATGATCGCAACTTTAACTTCGATGTCAGCTACTCTTGGAGTGGAACTAGCTTTGAACAAAGCTACTTGACTCTGAACCGCGAAAGAACCGAGCTTGCGTTACAAGGCTTAGGTGGCCCAGGTTGTGCACCAAACGGCACGCCAGACTTCGACTTCGTTGGCAATGACCCGACTGGCGGCGCAGTACTTGGCGGCCTGTCTAACAATTTTAACGATTTCCCTTTTCCGGGGTATATTTTGAATTTGCGTGAAACTTTATCTACCGCGTTGACAAGTAATAACCACGGTCAGGGCGGATGTGAGTTCTTTAACCCTTTCCTAACTCGCCAGACAGATCCTGCTTTGGCAAACTCTCCTGAGTTAGAAGGTTGGATGACCGAACGAGTTTTACGGGCAGACAAGCGCAATAAGCTAGCCGTGTTTGACGCTGTAATTTCCGGCGAGCTATTTGAATTAGATGGCGGCACGGCCCAATTCGCAGCGGGCGCACAGTACCGAGAGCGAAATGCAAGATCAAGAGCTCCTGCACTTAATTTACCAGGCGTTCAGGCAATTACCGGTTACGATGCCAATGGGGTGCCTGATCAATTCCGTTACAGCACCAACAACCTTGAGTGCTCTAACTGTATTTTTGACTTCGAGCACAGCCGTGATGTTCGATCGGTATTTTTAGAACTTTCACTACCGCTTATCGAGAACCTTGAAACCCAGATAGCTCTTCGCTATGAAGATTATGGGGGACAAATAGGCAGTAATGTATCACCTAAAATAGCCGCCAGCTGGAGACCAATCGAAGACGTATTGATTCGAGGATCTTGGTCACAGTCGTTCCGCGCACCAAACATTGGCGTCTTGTTTGAATCTTTTGAATCATCAGGTACAACGATTCAAGATCCAATCAGCAACCAAGCGGTCCGAGCGGGACTATTGCCGCCTACAGTTGCTAACGGTGAGCGTGAAGACAGCTTCACCCTTGGCTCACCAAACCCGAACTTAGGCAATGAGGAATCTGATACTTTTAACGTTGGTATTCAGTGGACTCCGAGCGGCGCGCTTGATGGCTTCAGTCTCGGCGCAGATGTTTGGCGTTTCGAAGTTTCAGATCGCGTACTACCGCAGGTACCTATTGCAGCGCTCCAACCAGAGCTTGACGCTTTTGCTATCGCAGCCGCAGATTTGGGTAACTACGTGGATAACGCCTCTCTCTTAGCCGATGCAAGCCCACAGTTCAACTCTTGTGACCCAACTGCGATTGCAGCACAGTTCGGTGTTGATTCACCTGAACGCCTAGAGTGCGTGGTTGATCCTCGCACCTACCGGGTTGAAGGGATCCAACGTCTAGCGGGCTCCACTGAGGCATCACTAGTCACGATTACTCTACCGGCAACTAACTCCGGGGGCATAGTCGTCGATGGTATTGACCTTAAGGCAGGTTATACATGGGACAACGACTGGGGTCGTTTCCGCGTAGCCGCTGAGTTCACCCACGTTCGTCAATATGATGTGAGTGACATTCCTGGTCTAGAAAATGGGTTGGCGGAAACAGGAAGACTAGATGCTGCCGGTACAACTGGCCAGGCACCTATAGTTCGTTCTGTTCCTGATAACCGAGGCAACATCAACTTTAGCTGGACCAAAGACGCTCACAGACTCACTGTGATCAACCGTCATATTGGTTCGTACGATGTTTTGGATTTCCAAGCTCGCCTGGTTACGTCTTCAGACGCTTTGATTCCATTCCTCAAGCCAAAGGTTGAGAGCTATCAGACTTGGGATCTTAACTACAGCTACACTCATAACTGGGGTAACAGCAATCTTGGGTCTACCAACTTCACTGTTGGTATGATCGATGCATTTAACCAAGACCTACCGCAGTTCAGATTACAGACATTTGATCAATCTGTATTCGATGGCCGTGGCCGACGCATCTATGCTCGCGCCCTTTGGGCCATATAGAGCAGCTCTACTTCAAGTAGGCATACTGAACAAGCCTAAAACACAGGCCACTGAACCTAGTGACCTGAACTTAAAGGCTCAAGAAAAAAACGGCGATGATCTCTCATCGCCGTTTTTTATATCCCTTATTTAAGCCCCTTATTTGAGCCCCTCACTTAAGCCCCTTACTTAAGCCCCTTACTTAAGCCCATGCTTAAAACCTTCTCGCAAGCTCCATGACCCAGCCCCCTCTCAGCGCTCTGGAGCAAGACTACTTTTGCTTTTTACGCTTTTTTTCAAACGAAGATTCCATATCTTTAAGAATTTTATCGACGCTAGTACCGCCCTGCTGGTCCAGATCATATTGATTAAACAAATTGATAGTGAATTCCGATCTTCGACCAAATGCCAAGACTTTTTCAAAGTAACTGTCTGGGCCTTGATTCAACAGTATGATATCCAAAACAAAGGCTAGTAGAGAAAGTGCTGACAAAAAGATGTCACGGAAAGCATCGATATAGAGCTTCAATTGAAACACCAGGAATTTCCGCACTGATGGCCAGTATCTTTTCATAGCGAGCACCTTTTTATAGCAAATATTTTTATAGAGAAACCCGTTAAAGGTCTAATTTCATCCTAATCTAAGGGGATATTAACTCAAAAATACGAATTAGAAAAAACTAAGGTATCAAAACCTTCATCGGCAAAAAATAAATTAATCAAAATTCACAATAGCTAAAAACTTATTGGCAAGCGTAAAAACTCACCCCGCACCCTGAGAGGGATCAGACTGAAGGGCAAGCAAAGCGTGATAAAACCATCCATATGAGATTAATTGAGTTTCACGTTTCAATGTTTAGACGGCGACAACTTGCAAAGGTTACAAATAACTGAGACAAAGTGAAGCAATCATGAGTCAGCTCGATTAGGTACTGAGTAATAGCTTTAGCTACACAGAACAAAACATTGTTTTTCTAGTCACCTGAGGCTTAGCCGCCGAACTTAAATTAGTGACAATTTGTGCCAGCTTTTAGGAAGCCCATTTGGATTAAATGTCCGCGTGAAAAAAACCCGAGATTCACGTACACTCGGGTCGCTTTAGAACCAAAGAAAAGTAATATGCCTATTATAAAATTCAGTCAAAATGTCCGGTTATTCGTCGTGAGCATTGGCTTACTGACCGCTCTGCCCCCCCTCTATGCAGCGGATGGTCCCTGGCGGCTTTCAGATGCCTTAGGCTTAAGTGATGGATTTACCCTTAGTGGAGAGTATCAGCCACGGTTAGAGCACTATGACCAAAATGTGCAACTTGGCGCTAGTGACAACGACAAAATAATGGTTTTGAGAACAACGCTAAAAGCTGAATATCACAAACATGGTTTTAGCACCCAATTTGAAATTCAAGATGCACGGCAGCAATTGGCGGATAAAGACGCAGAAATTAGAAACATACATGTCAGCGTACTTGATATTCTCCAGGCCAATGTTGGTTATACTTTCGGTACGGTAAATACCAGCGAAATCCGCTTAGGCCGTTTTACTCAAGACTGGGGCAGCCGAACGCTTATGGCGAGAAACCGTTTCAGAAACGCAATCAACACCTTTGAAGGTATTTCTTTTATCCACAAACGAGCCAATGGAGATGAGTTCAAGTTTTTGTCAACCCAACCCGTTAGGCGCACACCTCGAGATCGATTAAGCTTACTCGACAATGAGCGTCAGACCGATAAGTCGAGTTCAGCTCTGCGCTACCATGGCGTATTCGCTAGTCTACCTAAACTCCTGCCAAGCATGCTTCCTAGTGCGTTACCGGATTTAAAACTTGAGACTTATTATTTATTGCTTCAAGAGAAAGACACCAGCACGCTAGAAACTGCCAATCGGCGTCTTCATACATTTGGCTTTCGCGTCCAATCAGCTCCCTCAATCAGCGGCTGGGACGTGAACATAGAGTCAATTTTCCAAACCGGCACGCGACGAGGTTCTAGCGATCCAATTGATACTCAGGATCTAGACCACCGCGCCTACTTTCAACGTGCTGAATTAGCCTACAGTTTTGATGTCCCCTCCAAACTCAGAATAATATTTGAATTTAACTATGCCAGTGGCGACGAAGACCCTCTAGACCGAGACAGCGGTCGCTTTGACTCCCTGTTTGGGGTAACTGCTTTTGAATTTGGGCCAGTTGCGCTCTACGCCCCTTTCAATCGGAGCAATTTAGTGACCCCAGGCATTCGATTGACTGCTATGCCATGGAGCGGTGTGAGTTTGATGGCAGACTATCGCCATTTTTGGCTTGCCCAAGACAAAGACAGCTGGGGCAGAACAGGACAAAGAGATGTTAGCGGAGAAACCGACAGCTATTTAGGGCAGCACTTAGAACTTAGAGTCCGATGGACTGCGGTCCCGGGTAATATCCGTGTCGATAGCGGCTTCGTCTTTCTAGATTCAAAAAACCTAGTAGACACTCAGAGTGAGTTCTTTTACGTCGGAACCAAAATAGACTTCTAAAGCCGAATGAAACCTGCCGAACTAATTCTGGACCTCTTGGGCGTCTGGCATTAGCTCAAAGGTCATGCCAGCATGGGCCCTTAACCTATCAAGTAATTTGTAGTCAAACACAGTGGCCGGCGTCCAAAAGCCGCCTGGAGAGTCTCCTTTATCCACGTCCCGATGCAGGCTAATCGCCGCTTGCGCTAACATTTTTGCCGTTGAACCATACCCTGGATCTTTATCTCCAGTGACTTTTACCCTTATCTGACGGCTGCTTTCAGTTAGACCTAAAAACCTCAGGTCATAATGCCCACTCAACTGCTCTTCCTTGGTCGGGCCCTCTCCCGGCTTGGGCAATATAAATTTAACAAGAAAATTACGGACTAAACCTAATGATAAGAGCTTTGGCGCCAATCTTGTACCAAGAGAGATTCGTTTAGCACTTTTCTCGCCTGCTTTTCCAGCTCCAGTTAAGGTGCCCTCATCGTAACAAAATGAATCACTGTAACTGCCGCCTCTGCGGATAGCATTAGAGCGAAATACGATGCGCGTGTTGATAGCCTCCATAATAAAAGGACCAACCCAGGAATCGAAAGAATCATCAAATTCGAAAACAACCTGATGTTGATTCTCAGTGAATTTATGGTTTTGCGGACACAGAGAATAAGGGTCTCTCATTTCTGCCTGTAACGCACTGTTACCTACCGCTTCCTTATACATATTAATGCCACTGGCAATAGTCCCGCCAGAAGCACCGCCCTTCATAGCTTTAACACGCATTTTGACCGTCGGGCACATGGCACCAAACTGCTTAATAGCCTGATCTTGCAAATACATCACACCAAGATCTGACGGGATAGAGTCGAAACCGCAGCTATTGACTATTCTAGCGCCAGTACGCTGGGCGGTCTCACCGTAGCGCTCTATCATCAGCCGTATCCATGGAGCCTCTCCAGTTAAGTCGCAGTAATCGGTTCCTGTTTCGGCACATGCTTTCACCAACAACTCTCCATATAGAGCATAAGGCCCCACGGTTGAGATAATCACGGAAGCTTTACTGCAAAGCATTTGTAAACTGCCCTCATCAGCCGAGTCAGCTAACAAGCTGGGAATCAAACTCGCTTTTTCCCCAAGCTTTGTCTTTAACTCAGTCAACTTGGGTTCTGACCTAGCAGCCATTGCCCAGGTAAGATTTGCTTCGGTATATTCATTGACCAAATAATCACAGAGGATCTGACCGACAAAACTTGTTGCGCCAAAGACGATGAGGTCGAATTCTTTATTAGTATTCATTATTAGTTAAACTTCTATTCATAGAACTTAAAAAACAGACTCACCGCTGCAGGTCAGTGGTTACGTCAACTACAAGAGCGCTGAAAACCTCACACCTCTATAAAACTAGGCGCTAGCCCCTAACGTGGTTCGGCTTAATTGACCGGACTGAGAGCTAGGCTTATTAGCGTCAAAGCGCCGTTGAGACCCTTTTTTAGAGTGCCTATAGCTCATCCAGATCAAAAACTGCAAACCAAACAATAAAGAAGCTGATAGCAAATGGGTAGGCTGAACTAATGCCGGCATTCCTAAATGGCCAAGTGTCGCACCCGAGACCACAGACAATCCAATGACTCCAATCATTGCAAGACATAGACGGGTTAGCGTGTGTTGCCAGCCCAAGGAATTAATCAGTATTCTAACCAGCCACAAATTGGAGAATAAAACGATGGCCGAAAAGCTGCGATGTACATAGAAAAACCAAGGCATCGCATCAATCCAAGACGAACGCAACTCTTCTCCCTGAGACTCTCTTATAAAATCCGTCATCTCTCGAACCTGGGTGCCCAGAGCTACTTGAAAAACAGTCATTGCTAGGACAATTGCCAGCCATCTTTCAAATTTCGGATCAATACTATGAACCGGCTGAGCTTCCATTAACTCTCTGCGGGCCTGCGCTAGAGCATATAGAAGTGTGGCGACGATCGCCAAAGCCACCAACATATGCACGGTTATCATTCCCGGCTGCAGATTTGAAGCTACTACTTTAGAGCCAAGCCACCCCTGGAAACCTACCATCAGAAAAGCAGCAACGCTGGCCTTCATAATAGAGGGATCTACTCGTCTGGTGGACCAAGATAGGATCGCCGTAATGAAAATCATTATCCCAATGCTTACACCCAACACCCTATTCAAATACTCTGTCCACGTTTTTACGACATTAAATTGCGTATCAGAATAGCCAAGATCCGCGTAGACCTCCTGATAATCTGAAGGCAACTGTGCCTCGCTGGTTGGTGGAATCCATTGCCCAAAACAAGTTGGCCAATCGGGGCAGCCCATTCCTGCACCGGACGCGCGAACTGTGGCGCCGACCAAAATAAGGAAATATACAGCGGCAAGGGTAATAACTGCCATCTTTCGATAACGTAATAAAGCCTGACTATTAGTATTGTTCATTAGTAGGTCAAATTTACCTATAAAAGTGAAAATTTAAAATTGAGGTTTATTGGAGTTTAAAAATTAGTTCCTTAACGCCTGTAATAACGCAGCAGAGGCATATCCGTCCATCGGTATATCATTTTCGCTCTGATAAGCCCGAACCGCCCCCCGTGTCATTCTGCCAATCCTTCCGTCTGGCTCTCCCGAGTCAAAGCCGTTAGCGTTCAACAGCTCCTGCAACTCAAAGACGTCTGCCAAGCTCATTGCCTGCTCATTAATCGGCATCCGCTGAATAGGTTGGCCACCGGTGAAACGATCACCAAGATTTCCAACTGTTAAGGCGTAAAAGGTAGAGGGATTATAGGCTAGGGTCGCTCGATAGTTAGAATAACCTAAAAATGCCGGCCCACCGGCACCGGCAGGTAAAACAACAGACGCTTGAATGTCCGCTACTGGCAAAACTTCACCGTTAACTCGACTTATACCTAAGTTTTTCCATTGCTGCAGACTCTTTCGAGTTTCAGTGCCAGCCATCGCATAATCAAAATCACTTGGCAAAAGTATTTCCCGCCCCCAACGCTCGTCAACTTGCCATCCGGAATTTGAAAGGAAGTTGGCGGCAGAATGAAAAACATCTGGAAGACTATTCCAGATGTCAATACGCCCATCGCCATCACCGTCTACACCATAACGATAAAATACCGAGGGCAAAAATTGTAACTGACCCATAGCTCCAGCCCATGAACCGCTCATCTGATCAGAGCTGATATGGCCATCGTCAATGATTTGTAGCGCCGTTAACAGCTCGGCTCTAAAGAAACTGGCTCGCCTAGGATCGTAGGCAAGTGTGGCCAATGCCTGCAGCACTGAAAAACCGCCAGTTGCCCGACCAAAATTACTTTCAATTGCCCAAAACGCCGCCAGATAATGAGGCTGGACCCCGTGCTGCTGCCTTACCTCTTCCAAAAGTTCTGAGTGTTCCACCAACAGCGCCTGCCCTCGGGCCACTTGGCTTTTGGTTATTCTTAAGCCGATATACCGAGTGAAGGTTTGCACAAATTCAGGTTGGCTGTTATCCAACTCTAGCACCCGCTCAAGCGGTTCAATAGAGTCTAGCGAAGCTAAAGTAACTTCACTAATCCCATTGCCCACAGCTTCCGACCTGAGTTCCAGAAGCCATTCCTCGAAAGTCAGCAAGGGAGGTTCCTGTTGCCCGTAAGCGGGGGTAAATGCAGAAAAAATAAAAAATATAAATACGATAATGTGTACGCGTTTCATCCGCTAACTATACTGGATTCGACAAGTAATGAAAAATACAGAATCAAGCTATTAAGCCTAATGTGACAAGGGGTTGCGCTAATTTGAGCAAAACCTCTTGCTGACTGACTCTGCAAGCCTACCCAGCACCTGGTAACATGTTACCTAGATTTCATGCGGTTATTTTCGAGAGAAATAAGAAAGGAATCTCGAGAGTGATTAGAGTGCCAATTTGTTAGCTTTGAACACAAGAACTCTCGGAGTTCTGTCTCTACAGAGCCCAAATCTCTTCAACTTTTACGCTATCGTCGATTTTAAAGACTTCGACACCATCGAGGATGCCGCCGTCCTTATCGGATATGTGCGAATAGCCTGTCACATAAGAGCCGAACTCGATGATATTGACGAGCTCTTGTTTGGCCTCGATTTCAGCCAGCCATCCAAATATGATTTCCTCATTTTCTGCCGGGCCAACAGTATTGAATCTCATAGAAGGCACATGCATCTTGTAATCGTCTGTACATGGAACGTTCGCCCACGCAGCATAGCCACCATTCGCATTGAGTTTATAGTAGCGAATGGCCTCACCAACTACAGATAAATCGGACATAACCAACTCCTTTATTTGATCAATTAGGTTCTGGTAGTGAAAAACACTACGCATCAGCCTTCGTGTTTTTCGTTTATCAATAGCTTAATTGCAACGAAGAATTCGTAGCTTGGTTACAGTTGCTGCTGGTAAGTTATCAAAATCATTAGAGCGAAATATTAATCTATCGTTACCGAGCGGTCAGTTTGCCAAGTAACAACTAAATAATACAAATGACTTACCCTACCTTACGTAAAGTACGCGTCGCTGATTGAATTCCTTTCAGCCATTTCTGATTAAGCTGTCGAAGACAAGATTGTATGTTAGAGGGCACTTTTGATTTATTAGTATAAGCAATGGATCTACCTGTTATTTACATGGATGTAAACTATGCAGTTTTCGCCTAAATGCGCCTACACCTGGTGCAGGAGCAAAAATCGGTCCAAGACGGAAAAAGTATAGACTTCAACCGCGAAGATATTGAGAAGTTCAAAGTTCCGTTTTACTAACTAATCTTTTCTATGAGAATAGCCGTTGCCTGTTAGTTCACCCACATCGCATAAAAAACTTCTTCTGGCACATCGCCTAGTAAAGTGATGGTCAACAGGCCGCTCCTGCATAAGTTGCATTTATTACATTCCTGTCAATAAAATCGGTTGTTTCGGTATCAACGATATTCTTTCTGGCAATGGCCATTTCATTCTTCCTGAATAGTTGATTTTATTATTTTGCTAAAGTTTCTGGAAAGCGACAAGGGATAACACCCTTTATCCTTTAAGTGAATGCTTAATATATTTGTCAGGAAATGGTTACTAATAGGCTGTATGATATTTTTTAGAACGTTAAAAGTCCTCATATAGCCGTTATCAACTTAAACCTTTACTGCAATTTAATTATGAAATTTAAACACATTTTAATCATTTCCTTTGCTATTTTAGTGATTAGCTTCTGGAACCGAAATGAATTACCAGACAAAAAGGATATGGATCCACAATTAGCGGTAGAACCCATTCAACAGATGATTCAACTACCCGAATTTTCGGTAAATGTTGATGGTAATGACTACTTTATTCAGCCTAAATATGACTACGAACTATACGGAATGGTTGTTTCTTACCGAGTGCATAATAGTGATACTGGTGCTCATTTACGTTGGGGAGATCATCTTAATGTCGCAGATTATTGTGTGGTTTGGAGCGAAAATGCATTTGAGGCACACTTGAATGAAATGACCTTCAGGAATCAAGAGTGGACTTGTTATTATCAATATCCAGATCGGGAGGTAGGTTCAAGTTTTAATAAAGAAAAGTTATCTAACAATCATCTAATAACTGGAGACAGCAGCATACGTGATCGTATCAAAAAAATTGGTATTGGCGATCAAATTAGAATTAAAGGCTGGTTATCAAGCTATCACTCAACGGATAGATTAAGCCGTGGCACCAGTATCACTCGCAGTGATACTGGTAACGGCGCTTGTGAAACAATATATGTCAATGAGATAGATATTATTCGTATTCACAATAGTAACTGGAGAATATTGATGTATGTAAGTCTTCTAATATTTTTAGCTACACTGGTAAAGTATTTTTACTCACCCTTTAAGTTAAATGAATAATCAATCGTTAGCGAGCTTAATAAATGTGTCCAACAAACTCAGGGAGTATCACTCTGGCCCCTTGGTCACTGATATCCAATTTTATATATCAACAACTAGTTCCATCCTCTAACGAAACAACGTTCATCTGATACCGATGCAGCACAAAGCTTAGTTCCACTTATTGTTATGTCGTTAGAGCAAGCACTTGAAT
>CAJWGN010000035.1 GCA_913031035.1 uncultured Gammaproteobacteria bacterium | reverse complement strand
CGCAAACCGTTGACGGTAAGTTGGTCGCTCTTGATCATGAAACCGGTGTGCAGCGTTGGATCTACGAAACTAATTTGCCTGCTTTGACTTTAAGAGGAACCAGCCGGCCAGTGTTCACGGGAACTGGGTCGGTGGTCGCTGGATTTAGTAATGGCACTTTAGTTTCGGTTTCTGCGGATAACGGCGTGTTTCGCTGGGAAGAGCGAGTAGCTATTCCAGAGGGGCGATACGATATCGATCGCGTTATTGACGTTGACGGCGATTTGGTCCTAGACGGTAGTCGAATTCTAGCGGCAAGTTATCAAGGTAACTTGATGGCGTTTGATGTTGCCACAGGAAGAATAGTTTGGGGGCGTGAGGCATCCAGCTATCACGGTCTTACGAAGGGTTTCGGTAATATTTATTACAGTGATGACAAAGGCCATCTCGTTGCAGTGCGTGATAATTCAGAAGATGTTGTTTGGGAAAATGATGATCTCGAATTTCGGGAAATAACGGCTCCAACAGCAATTGGTAATTTTGTAGCTCTAGCCGATTTAGAAGGCTACGTGCATTTAGTTTCTCAAATCGATGGCAGAATAGTCGGTCGAACCCAAATCGATAGCGATGGTATTAGAGCAAATATGCTGGCACAGGATGGCAAGCTCTATGTTTATGGCAACAGCGGCAGATTAGTCGCCCTCGACTTTCAGTAAACCAGCAACACTCAATCTACTTTTAAGGTTTTAATCATGCGGCCAGTAATTGCCCTTGTCGGTCGCCCTAATGTTGGGAAATCCACTCTTTTCAATCGCCTCACTAAAAGCCGTGATGCGCTGGTCGCAAATCTGCCAGGACTCACTCGTGACCGTAAATACGGCGAAGGTGTATCTCAGGGCAAATCATTTATAGCGATCGATACCGGCGGTATAACCGGTTATGAGGATGGCATCGACTCGGAGATGGCAGCGCAATCCTTGCTGGCGATTGATGAGGCCAATATCTGTTTATTTATCGTTGATGCCAAAGACGGCCTCACCCCAGATGACGATAAAATTCTTAAATATCTAAGAAAGAACAACAAAAATAGTTATCTTATAGTCAACAAGGTCGACGGAATGGACCCAGAGCAAGCCATGGCAGAATTTTACAGCCTGGGCATGCCGACAGTGTTTCCAATTACGGCCAGTCAGGGCAAAGGCGTTATTCAGATGCTGAATAAAGTCTTGGAAGACGCATGGTCTGCAGCTGAGGGTGAGTCTGAGCCGGTGGTACCTCAAGGCATTAAAATTGCCATCGCAGGTAGACCAAATGTGGGTAAGTCGACCCTAGTAAATAGAATGCTGGGGGAAGATCGAGTGGTCGTTTATGACCAGCCCGGCACAACTAGAGACAGTGTATACATACCGTTTACCCGGAGAGATCAAGAGTACACCCTGATCGATACTGCGGGGATTCGCAAGCGTGGGAAAACCAAGGAAACAGTAGAAAAGTTTTCAGTGGTTAAATCCTTGCAAGCAATTCAAGATGCTAATGTCGTTGTTCTTATCGCTGATGCTCGAACCGGCCTTGTAGAGCAAGATCTTCATTTGCTTGGCTATGTATTAGAGACCGGTAGAGCTTTGGTGATAGCCATTAATAAATGGGATGGTATGGCCAAAACCGAAAAAGAGCATGTGAAGACTGAGATTCGTCGCCGCTTTACCTTCGTCGATTTTGCTAAGATTCATTTTATTTCTGCATTGCATGGTACCGGCGTTGGGGATATTTATGAATCAATACACAAGGCCTATGATTCTGCTAATAAGCAACTCAATACCAATATTCTTACGCGTATTCTTCAAGATTTGGTGAAGGATCATGCTCCACCAGTAGTAAATAATCGTCGCATTAAGCTTCGTTACGCCCACGCAGGTGGCCATAATCCTCCACTGATCATTATTCATGGCAAACAAACTGACAAAGTTCCTGATCATTATACCCGTTACCTAGAAAAGTCTTTTCGCAAGGCTTTAAAGTTGGAAGGAACGCCAATTCGCATTGAAATGAAAAGTGATAGCAATCCTTTTACTGAGAAAGACGAAGGCCTTTCTCCTAAGAAAATCGCACGTAACAAACGAATTGTTAACAGTAGAAAACTGCCAAGAAACTGATCTCTTTCCTTAGGAGTAGACGCCAGATGACTGTCTCGTTCGAGGATGTTAAAGCCGCTGCAAAGCGCATCGAAGGCATTGCAGTAAAAACACCACTTCTGACCTCGCTTTATCTGAACCAATTATTAGACGCTGAAATATTTTTCAAAGCTGAAAATCTTCAACATATGGGTGCGTTCAAATTTAGAGGCGCTTTTAATCGCCTGAGCCAACTATCCGTAGAGAAACGCAAGCATGGAGTAGTGGCTTTTTCATCTGGAAACCATGCCCAAGGTATCGCCTACGCCGCTAAGCTATTAAATATCCGGGCCACGATTGTTATGCCCCATGATGCCCCAGAGATAAAGAAGGAAGGTACAAAAAAGCAGGGTGCAACGATTATATTTTACGATCGTCACAATGAATCACGCGAAGAAATCGCAGCAGCCATCGCCGCTGACTCCGGTGCGGTTTTGGTTCCGGCTTATGATGACGTTGATATTATCGCCGGGCAGGGCAGCTGCGGATTGGAATTGATTCAACAGCTGCAGTTGGTAAATGTTGAGCCAGACTATGTTTTAAGCCCCTGTGGTGGTGGCGGCTTAATGTCAGGGGTAGCCACAGCGGTGAAGGCCCTGTCGCCAAAGACCCAGCTTGTCGGTGTGGAACCGCAGAATTTCGATGATCATATGCGTTCTCGGCAGATGGGCGAGAGAGTAAGGGTCGATAGCAAGGCCACTTCACTGTGTGACTCTCTTATGGCGCCGACGCCAGGAGAAATCACTTGGGCTATAAATGACCGCTTGGTTGATGAGTTTTTGGTGGTGACCGATTTGGACGTTATGCATGCAATGAGTTTTGCTTTCAAATATTTGAAACTGGTGGTGGAACCTGGCGGTGTGGTGGCTTTAGCTGCACTATTGCAGAAAAAAATCGACATTAAAAATAAGCGCGTAGCAATTATATTGTCTGGTGGTAACGTAGACCCAACAATTTTTACTCGTTGCTTGCAGGAATATCCAAACCCATAATATTGGGGCAGTTTCGCTAAGGTTTCAGTCCGCGGGAATTCATTATTTACAATTGAGGACGGCAATGAAGACACTTATAATTTTTTTCTCGCTAATCACGCTACTACTAACTAGTTCCATCTCAAATTCTCAGTCAGTCGATGAGTGCATAGACAATCTCGAATGCCAATCCTCGTGGGTCGGTTTGTCGGATGACGATAAAGAAACCGTGTTTGCCTTTGCCGAGGACTATAAGGCTTTTATTCATCTGGCCCGTACAGAGCTCAGTTTTGTTGAGCAGGCGATTATTTTTGCCGAGGCGAATGGCTTTCGAGAGCTGACCCCGATGATGAGACTTAGAGCTGGCGCAAAACTTTATGAAGTCAATCGTGACCGTACTATAAGCCTTATGGTAATCGGAACGGAATCCCTGCAAAGTGGCTTTCACATTGTAGGCGCTCATATAGATTCACCCCGTTTGGATTTAAAAGGTAGACCTTTATACGAAGGCAGC
Organism: uncultured Gammaproteobacteria bacterium; assembly: GCA_913031035.1. Taxonomy (GTDB): domain Bacteria; phylum Pseudomonadota; class Gammaproteobacteria; order Pseudomonadales; family Pseudohongiellaceae; genus UBA9145. Next base: position 21,687 of record CAJWGN010000035.1, on the reverse strand, counting down.
GAGTTCGCGCTTTTTCAGACCAACTATCACGGTGGTATTAAATTTCACCAGTGGACTAACTTGCCGCTTGCCCTGATAGGCCGAATTGATAAGAAAGATGGCAGCACTGTTTCGGTGTCTATTGGTCTAAATCCCGATCAACCAATTTTTATGATTCCAGAATTATCGCCCCATGTGGATCCTGGTAGAAACTCACAAACTCTCGGTGATTTTATTGGTCCTGAAGATCTAGATCCCGTTATTGCGCATATTCCCGATCAAATTGAAGGCGGGGATGTGGCTGATCAAGTTTTAAAATACCTTGCTGATGAATATGGGGTCTCGCGAGCGGATCTAGTTTCCGCTGAGTTATCGTTGGTGCCAGCTGGAGCGCCTCGTGATATGGGTTTTGATCGTGGCCTTATCGCAGCCTATGGACAAGATGATCGCCTTGCATCTTACGCAGCACTGCGGGCTATTGCCGATGTGAACAATCCTGAAAAAACCACCATGGCATATCTGGTGGACAATGAAGAAGTCGGAAATCGCAACAACACCGGGGCACGATCTGAATACTTCGCCGACTTGTTATCACGGATGCTTTATTCGGAGCTTGGTGATGCCTATAGAGAGCCACTGTTTCGATCTGCTTTGAGGCAAACTAAATTTATCTCGATAGATGTTAACCCTGGTGTTAATCCTGCTAATCCTGGAGCCTGGGAATTAGGTAATGCCCCTAAGCTTGGTTACGGTGTGAATTTGAAGCTATACGGTAAGGGCAATACAGCCAACTCTGAATTCATCGCGTGGACGCGAAAGCTATTAGATGATAATCAAGTGCCATGGCAGACGGTCACTTACAAAGTTGGTAGGGCCGGAGGCGGCACGATTGGTGGAGAGTTTTCAAGTCAGAATATTGAAGTGATTGATTTTGGTGTGCCGCTGTTATCAATACACACTCCCTATGCGGTCAGCTCAAAGGTAGATGTTTATAGCCTGTATCAAGCGGCCAAAGCATTTTATGGCTATTCAGAATGATGAATTGGCCAAGCTTGAAATGACGGAGGTTTTTTTTCAAGATCATCTGTGCGGTATTACCTGCATAGATACCATGCTAGGCCGCCAAGGGATGGCTAGCTGCTATCTGATTGAACAAGATGGCATGCTTGGCTTTATTGATACAGGGACCAATAACTCTGTATCAATAATGCTTGAAGTGCTACGCCGCAAAGGCTTTGAAAAGGAGCAGGTCGCTTACATTATGCCGACCCATGTTCACTTGGATCATGCGGGTGGTGTTGGAGGGTTAATGAAAGAGTTTTCTAATGCTCAATTAGTTGTCCACCCTCGTGGTGCAAGGCATATGATTGATCCCAGTAAACTTGAAGCGGGCTCTTTGGCGGTTTACGGCGAGGAGGTTTACCAAAGGCTTTTTGGGAACTTAATCCCCGTCGACCCGTTAAGGGTTATCCGTGCAGAGGATGAAATGGTTCTGAACTTTAACGGCAGGGAACTGCTGTTTATAGATACGCCGGGACATGCACGCCACCATTATTGTATTTTCGATAAGGCAAGTAATGGAATTTTTGCCGGGGATACTTTCGGGGCTAGCTATCCTCAGCTTAACAACGGCCGCGCGCCGCTAATATTCCCTCCAACGACTCCTGTCCAGTTTGACCCAGAAGCTTGGACACTGTCGCTTAAACGACTAATGTCTTTCAAGCCAGAGAGAGTCTTTCTAACCCACTATGGCATGCATCTAGGCCTTTCTGATCTAGCTACCCAACTTAGGCTTACCATTAAAGACTACGCTGACATTGCTCGCGAGTACGCCGGGCATAGTCAGCGCACTGAACGGATAGCTAGTGCGCTTTTGCAGGGGAGTGTAAACCATCTGCTCGATCAGCAATGTGGTGTGTCAGAAACTCAAATCAGAGAACTGCTGGCCCAAGATATGTCTCTGAATGCTCAAGGCCTAGATTTTTGGCTTACCTGCGCTGAGTGATAGCCATAAAAGTTCCTGTTCTTAGCGTTCTTGCGCTCTGCGCATTTGCAGGTAATTCAATTCTGAGTCGAATTGTCTTAAGATCTGGCGAAATTGATCCTGCGAGCTTTACCCTATTAAGGCTCCTAGTCGCTGGCATAACTCTGTCGCTGATTTCTGTTCTTAGAAAGCAGCCCGCACTCAGTGCGGATCCCAGTAAGGGGTGCTGGAAAGCGGCTGCTATTGTCTGCGGCTAATGTGATTAATGGAATAGGAATTGCGATGTTGGCTCGAGTCTGATTCGGCTGCCTTAAATTTCAAGCCCGCTGTATCACAGTTGATGCTGCGCTGTTAAGCATCTCCGAGGGACAGTAATCTGCTTATCGGCTTTGTATTTTTCATTGGTTGGCGCTGAGGGGTACTCACCTTAACGGCCAATTTCTATTCACGCTTGTTTTTCACAGACTTTCGTCTTTCCTGGCGGCGCACCGAAAGCCAGCCATCGAGACTGTATTGACCGGGGCCGAAAGAAAATAGAAGAAAAAAAGTGAGTATATACATGGTCGCTAGCTCGCCGTTGTTGAGTGTTGGAAACCACGCTAGATGTGCGGTTGTATAGGCAAAAATCATTATGATCAAGGCCACTAAGGCAACTAAGTGGGTCCAGAGCCCTACTAGTATGAGTGCCCCACCAAACAGCTCAACAATGCCTGCTACATACAAGGCGTTTATATCCAAAGGCATGGGAAAGATAATGACATCAGCAATGTTGACGTCGGTCATGCCACTGCCAGTCATAGGCTGTGGATTCTCACCGAAAATTTTCCTATAGCCGTGCGTCATAAACATAGCTGATGAAAGGAGGCGAAATAGTAGCCAGCTTGAGTCTCTAAGGTTTTCGCCCATACGTCCGAACAGCGTGTCTATTTTTCCTAACATGAGTATTATCCTTGGTAGTTTATGTCTCTACTAGTGTTACGCCATCATAGAGAATAACTTGAGCTAGGATAAGTCCGCAACCAACGAGCTTAGCTATTGTCGCAATAGACATAAACTGGCGGCTAGAATCGGTTCGAGTCAACTGTTCGAATCAGATGTGCAAAGTGCTCGGATTTAGTAATCCCAGGTCTCATTGTTTGAAGGGTCCAATTATGACTAAACCACTGCTAATTATGAAAACTGGAAATACCATTGGGCCATTGCGAGAGCTTGGTGTAGATTTTGAAGACTGGTTCTTTGAAGGTTTGGGGTTGTCCGCGCAAGAGGTTGTTGTGGTGTCGGTGCATCAAGGCCAGCCACTGCCAGCGCCGGACTCTATTTCTGCATTGGTGATCACTGGTTCTGCCGCTTACGTTACCGATCAAGAGAGATGGAATTTCGTTGCAGGCAAATTTATTAAAGAGGTTTATACGCTGCAAATTCCTATGCTGGGGGTTTGTTACGGCCATCAGTTAATTGCCTGGGCATTCGGTGGCAAAGTCGATTTTCATACTAGAGGCAGAGAGATTGGTACTGTTTCGATTGAGTTGAGTGCGGCGGCCCAGAGTGATCGGCTTTTTCAAGGCTTGCCTAAAACCATTGCAGTGAACGTATCGCACCAACAGTCGGTGATTGAGTTGCCTGCTGAAGCGGTTCGTTTAGCCGGTAACGGATTTGAACCAAATCATGGATTTCGCTTAGGTGAATCCACATGGGGGGTGCAGTTTCACCCAGAATTTAGCCAGGAAATAATGCGCGCTTATATTTTGGCCCGACAGGTAGATATAGACGCAGAAGGGTTAGACGCAAGCGCACTGTTCCGAGGTGCGCTTGATACTCCGACCTCTGCTAGCATTTTAAGGCGATTCATGTCCATTGTTAGGACCTGGCGGCGTGTGCCAGAGACTGTTTCTTAGTCCGCTTAGCTTACCTATTTTGCCCTGGCTCGGTTTAGCGCTTAGTCAGCTGAGTCTGCGTATGCTTCTTCCACCGCTTCTATGATTCGATTTCGACTAGGGCGGGCTAGTAGTTTACCATTGACGAAAAGAGCAGGTGTGGAAAGCACGCCAGAGCTATTGCCACTGCGCTGATCGTTTCTCACCTTGCTGATCAGTTCGTCAGATTCCATGTCCAGCTTCATCTGATCTATATCTAAGTTAAGTTCCAGGGCATAGGACTCAAATTCTTGCTCAGCGGCAAAGCTAGGAAGCGACGCCCAAATAGACTGGGTCGCGAATAAATAATCATGCATTTCCCAGAATTTCCCCTGATTTGAGGCGGCCTCAGCATACAGCGACGCTGTCCAAGTATGGGGGTGCGCTGCGGTAATAGGGAAGTGTCTGAAAATCAAATGGGCTTTGTCCCTAATTGATGGCCAAAGCTGAGTCATCGTTGCATTTTCTGTCGCACACGCAGGGCACTGGAAATCTGCGTAGACAACTATGGTGACCGGATTGGACTCGCGGCCTCTGATATGGTCATTTTCTGCAATATCTACCGTCGAGTAGATAGGTCCCTGAGTGAAAAGGGTATAGAGCACCAAGATAGCCAGTACAGGCACGATACCGAATAAGGCGACTTTACCAAATAGGTTTTTTGACTTTTCTCGCTGAACTGCAGCTTGCTGCATGGCTTCTTTCTTCTGGCGTTGCTGGTCTCGTTTGCTCATTGGACTGCCCGTTTTTGTCTGATTAGCCTGGAAGTCTAATGTTAACGAATTTCGGCTATAGCAGACATAGATTTTTGAGCCTTATTTCGTGCTAATAAGGGAACTTGCTCTAGTTATGTGGCCAAGGAGCTGTTGCAGGGCGGGTCCAAGGGCTGATGATTTGAGCCTTTGCATGAGGCTTTTTTAAGCTGTGCGGGAGCTAATAAGGAGTAATGAGCCGATTCTTTATAGGATTATGGCATACCCGAATTTACATCCTATGTGAATTCCTTGATCTTGATGCATCCCAATCCAGCCCTCACATTTCGCATAGTCCGTAATCCAGTGAATAACAGTTTCAACGATACCAAACACTAAGCTATTGGTAACGAGATAGACGATACCTCCATGAACTAAGGCATGAGCTGTAAGCCAGTACCACCAAACGGGAAATAGACTGTGGGCTTTGCTATGAATTTTATCGTTTCGGTTTTTGCCGTAACCCATAGCTTCCGGTTGAAGCACGAAATCTGCTACGGCATGACCGACAAGTAACATGAACAGATTTTCTATAAATGGCATTTAAGTAGGCCTGTTTGATTCTTATGATTGTCTGGATCTGTGCCGAGCTACTAAAGTGCGGGTTCACAGTTCAAGCTTTAACAAAGCCTTTACACCGAATATAAGCGTTTAAAATAACAATAAAAGGACTTTAGGGGGATTTTTGTTATCTCCGTCACACAATTTGGATTGATCGAGCTTTATTGACTTGGCTTGTTCTCAGCTCACGCTGAGGCTATTGGAATTAACAGTAAATGCAAAAATTACCGACAGTGCTAAAAAGTCTGGAAGAGTCCTACTTAAAGATTGTAACTTCGATTTTTGGGCACTTAAGGACGAGGTTTGAGTTGGTAAAAGGAAGCGCTCTAGAGAAGGCTGATCGCCGCAAGCGGCGTCCTTAAAAATTAACAGGCTGCTGCAGCCGCAAGAAGTGTTTCAAAAGGTTATTAAAGAGAGCGCTGAGAGGATTACTAAACCAGGGGGTGACGAAAATAATTCAGAGAATAATGCTTAGTACGGGCGCCGAGATCAGGTAATACCGACTGCCGATCTAGTTCTTACTAGCGTCTGATGAAGGCATTATAGATTCGACAGTGGAACTAATCTTGCCGCCTTCGATTTGTGAAATGAGCGTGTTGCCTATTTTAACTTCGTCGATCGTGCGAACTACTTTCAAAGATTCGTCAAAAGTAATGCTATAGCCTCGGGCCAGAGTGTTCAGCGGGCTGATGTTATTGAGGCTTCTGCCTAGACTGCTTAAGCTAGCCCTTTTCTCTTTTAGAGTAGACGACATTGCCTGTTCCATGCGCCTGCTGATTGAGAAGGTCAATTCATGGGCTTGGGCTACGCGGCGTGCGGGAGAGTTCGATTTCAGACTGCGTTGAAGACCGATTAACGAATTTCGCTGCTGCTGAAATCGCGACGACATATTACGCTGCAGTCGCTTATGGAGCTGGTCAAGGTTTCTTAAATGTTCCTGTAAACGCCGATCGGGACGCTTAAGTTGGCGGCTTAGCCAATCGAGACTTTGGGACAGATTTTGGATGCGTGCTTCGACAAGCTGGCGCAACAGTATTTGGAAGCCTTGAAAAGACGCTAGCATCTCTCTTTTTGACGGGCTCATCAGCTCAGCCGCTGCAGAAGGTGTGGGAGCGCGCAAATCCGCTACAAAATCGGCTATGGTGAAATCAACTTCGTGACCAACGGCACTGGTTATAGGTAGCTTGCTCGCAAATATCGCTCTAGCAACAGATTCTTCATTAAATGCCTGTAAATCCTCTAAAGAACCACCACCTCGACCAACAATCAGCGCTTCAAGCTGCAGCGAATCACTTAATTTATTGGCAAGATTTATTGCGCGGCTTATTTCCCCAGCAGCGCCTTTTCCCTGCACAGCAACGGGGAGTAACGTGAGTTTCGTCGCAGGAAAGCGGCGCTGGAACACTGTTATCATGTCCCTAACTGCTGCGCCAGTTGCAGAGGTAATTAGGCCGATATGGCGGTAGTGCGTGCCAATTTCTTTTTTGGACTCTGCTCTAAAAAGCCCTTCATCCTGTAGCTGAGCCTTTAGCTTTTCGAAGGCCCGCTGCAAAGCGCCGTCACCCCCGAGTTCCATGGATTCGATTATGAGTTGGTAGTCTCCGCGCCCTTCATAAATACTGATCTTGCCGCGGACTATAATTTGCTGGCCGTTTTCTGGCTGAAAGCGCAGAAAGCGATTTCGGTTTGAGAACATTGCGCAGCGGATTTGTGCAGATTTATCTTTAAGACTTAAGTACCAATGGCCTGACGAAGGCCGTGCGAGATTGGATATTTCACCTTCGACAACGACGTTTGAGAAATTGGTTTCAAGTAGAGACCTAGCCAATTTGTTAAGGCTGGACACCGATAAGACATCAGTCGATGGCATATCTACTGCGGAATTTCGGCTAAATTTATCGGGGTCATACATGGCTTTAGTTTACCTTAGCCTGACAGTTTGAGGAATTAATTCATTGCCTGATTGCATTGGTCCAGCGGAGAGTTTCAGGTAACTGTCTGGCTGAGAAGGTCTAGGTAAGTTCCAATTGCCAGCCTAACATCCCTAGGGGTTTAACTGTGAAGGGGGCAGGGTAGTCTTTAAATGGGCTTAAAAAAGGGAAAGTGCAGGCCGACGCAGAGTTGCGCTTTGATAAAATCAATTTGTTCCAAAGAGTAATCAAGGCACGTTAGTGTCCGCCGGTGAGCCTGTTCTCTTGCTTGGCGAATGAACTGCTATCGCGCAGGGTGCTGTCAAGGTCAATGGTAGTCACTTCTACGTGGCTGTCAGCTGGGCCGAAGGGAAAACTGATTTTGACGACAGCAGGTGCGCCAGAATTATTTGCCAGTCCTGCCGTGATTGCATAGCGTTTGGATATTCCTAAAGCACTCCATTAACAGGCATCATCATCTGAGGACTCGAGTTCAAATGTTTCATGCCCACATTCATTTGTGGCGTCGGTACTTTTTAATGGCAGTGTGCATTTGCTCTTGCCAGCGTCGCCCCCGCCAGATAGATAAATACCATCGACTAATAACTGTGCATGACTAAAGCTTGCCAGTAAAAGGCCTGCAACTACGGTACTCAGAATTAGCCTAGGGTTCTCGTGATGCTGGTTTCCTTTAGGTTATCTTTAGCCTGATTTATAGCAGGGTCTGTTAGTTATTTCGAGTGGATGTATTGAGAGGTTGTCAGCAGTAGAATTCACTAAAGGTCTGGCGCTCAAAAAGTCCTTAGAATCTATAATAGTTGCTGTGGTTTAGGAGAGCTAATCTGTGCTGGACGTGTAGTGTGAAAGGAGGAGAGTGGTTGCTGTGTTTGCGGTAACGTTTGCCGCGGTGAGAAACATATCGACAATTAAATCGATGGCAATGAGTATGGCAATTCCCTCAACAGGTAGTCCTAGGCTTTCATACACGGGGGCCATTATTAATAAGCCGCCGCTAGGAATGCCTGGTGTATAGAAACTAAAAAGGCCTATGGCGGCAGCTATAGTTAACAGCTCCGTGGTGCTCAAATCGATGCCATAAAGTGCGGCAATGAAGTAACTGCCTGAGGTTCTAGCTATAGGAGAGGCGAATTTAAATAGAGTGACAGCCACAGGCAGAACTACGCCGGAAACAGAATCTTTAACCCCAAGGGATTTGGCGGCTGTAAAAGTAGCGGGCAACGCTGCCAAAGAGGACCTAGTACTGAAACCTATAATCTGGGCTGGTGCAACTGCCCTGATAAACTGCATTACGGATACTGGGGTGAGTGCTGCGACCAGCGCGATCAATGCGATTATAGTGGCGCTAATTAGACCGCTAGCTATAAGAATAAAAGAACCCAGTGCAGTTATCGCATCGAGACCTAGCGTCGCTGCCAGTGGATACACAATACTGAAGATGCCTATCGGGGCCAGCTTCATTATCCAGCCAATCAGAACAAGCATCGCTTCTCGAATACCTGAAAAAAAGCTAGTCACCGAGTCGCGCTGGGCAGCTTCTGTCTGCAGTAACGCAGAGGCGAGCAATGCGGTGAAAATAAGCAGGGGTAATATATCCCCATTACTTGCAGCTGCAATGGGGTTAGAGGGAATAAGACCTATAAGCCAATCGCTAAAAGGTGGCAGTGAGTCTGGTGAAACAGTCGCTGCGCTAGTGGTGGCGAGCAGCGCTGCACTTGCTTGGGGGTCTATATTGAGTAAGGCGATAAGCGGTGGTGCAAATACAAAAGTGTATAAACTAGAAGCTGCAACAAACAGGACAAACAGGCCTAAGGTCTTTAAGCCAAGCTTAGCCGTGGAGCTGCCACCGCCGTTGCTAGCAATGGCGGTGAGTAAAAGTGACATAAGCAATGGAATAACGGTCATGCGAATACTGTTAATCCACAGCGACCCTACTGGCTTTATCCAGACAGATATGAGGTCGGCCAAGCCTGGGTTTATTATATTCAGACCGGTGCCAAGTAATAGCCCTAAAACAAGGCTGCTGAGGATGGCGGTAGATAGAGAGGGGGTTCTCATTGACTGGGTTCCATTGGCGATATTTTTGGCTTGAATGCCAATAAGACGTTGCCGGGGGTTTGGCCAAATCGGCCATAGCCTGAGCCAACAAAAATCATACCGCCACCAGCGGCGATAGAATGAGCATCTATAGACCCACCTTTAGCGACGACGCCATTATTCGTTTTAAACTCAACTGCCGTATCGTATTGCCAAATGGTGGCGCCGGTATTTTTGTCTAATGCAACCAGCTTGCCGTCCAGACTTCCACTAAGTAATGCATCGCCGACCAGCATTGGAGCTGCCGACAGGCCATAACGATTTTGGCAATTAATCACTCTGTCAGCGCGTCCATTCTTGCAGTCCGGCAGGCTTGCAACGCTCCAGCTGGATTCGCCAGAGCCAACAAAAAAACTGTACATTCCTGGGCGGGGCTCGAATCCTGGTCTAGCAGTTCCAGGGTCATTAATAGGCAGAAAAACGCGGTTCCCATCCGTTGCGATTCCCCAATGATTGCCGCCAAGAGCGGTGCCGGTGCCTATTTTTTGATTCCACAGGAGCTTGCCATTTTCAGGATCAAGAGCCCATAGATCGCCTGATTTTTGACCGGCAAGCAATATGTCGCCTTGATCTCGCTCGACTAAAATAGCGGGTCCTCCAAAGTCATAGTCCTTTAGGCTGCTTTGTTTTTGATTAGGACAATTTGCAGAACTGCTAATCCGGCCGCAAGCCATATTCCATACATCTAGTGTCAACCCTTGGAACAACCACTTTTGTTCGCCAGAATCTAGGTCTAAAGCTATAATAGCATCGCTGGTATCTGTTGCTGGATGGGATGTATTTTCACCGCTTGTCACATAAATGGTGCGCCTTTTTAGGTCTATTGAAGGCGTAGTCCATATAGGGGCGCCAGATGGACCTCTTAGTTTAGTGCCGGCTGAATTTACTTCCCCAGTGTATTGCGCCTCTGGCATAGTGTGATATTCCCATAGGATATCGCCACTGCTGGCTTTAAGCGCAGTTACCGCTCCATGACCAACACAGCATTCGAATAAGGGGTCCGCGCCTGCTGCTACTCCGCTGTTGGATATGGGTACAATTACCTTGTCTTCTACTAGCATCGGAGCGCCGGTCACTCTAACAGATCTGTTGTGGCCGCGGACATCGCGAACCCAAATTTGGCTGCCATTTGAGGCGTCCAAGGCATAGACAAATCCTTCGGCATCGCCATAGAGAATTGCTTTTCTACCATCAGCGCCAAGGCTGCCATAGGTGAGTGAAGAGCGCAGCCGAGTCGGAGAATCAAAGATCCATTTGGCACACCCTGACTTGGAATTTAAGGCAAAAACTTTACGGGTGCCATTTGCGGCATAAAATAATGTCTGCCCAACTAAAACTGGAGATGAGCGCAGCGCTCCGGTATCAGGAAAGCCAATGGCCCAGGCTAGTTCCATGGCTGATAATTCTGATTTTTTTAGGCCTGCAACAGAGCTATCTAAATTGCGAGAGTTGCTTTTATCCACCCCATAGCTCGCTAAATGAACCGGTTGATCTAAATCGACGTGCTGGCTAGAGCTATCGCACATCATTTCAGTAAGCCATTGTTTATCTTCTTCAGTGGCAAGGAAATCGACCAGTGCAGTTTTTTCAGCCTCAGCTAGAGTTGAGGCTTGGGCGTACATGATGCCTTCGTTGAGCGCGAACTCTAAAGTCGCTTTGCTCATAGTCTGCAGCGTTTCTAGGCTGTGGGCGCGAGTTACTTCGGCTTTACTATGACAGCTAGCACAGTGCTGCTCATAGATGACCAAGCCCGGATGGTCAATTGCCAAAAGGTCAGTAGTTTGGGAGATAAGCTGCGACGGAAACCCTAGAACGCTTACTCTAAGGGTGAGTTGCAGTAGAAATCGTATATTCATTTTTATTTTCCGATTTAACGACCTGATTTAGTACCACAATGGAGCAATTATCGAATTGAAGATAGCATTGGCCGGGTTAGCTGCCAACTATTGTGGCTGAATTCATTAGTAAGCATTTCATGCCTGATTGCAGGGTGAGGGACAGTTTGATAACTTCCCTAAATGTTTTTTCACCTAGGTAATTGTAGCTGCCGGTTCAGTACTATTTTCGCGCATGCTAAGTGCGTATACAGTGGTTCTGCCGGTGCAACTCTAGTACGGTTACGGATGCAGTAAAATATTCAACTACAGGTAAGTTCATGAGCATTAAAGACTCAAAAATAGATCAGCCGCCTTTAAAGATAAACCGCCGTACCGCCTTAGGACTAGGGGTTGTTACAAGCATGGCCTTTCCTATGGCGGCAGTTGCGCAGCCACCAGCTCGGCAAAAGCCCCAAGCTGGAGATTTCCTGGTTTTTGAAGAGGGCCCCAATCAAGGAGAAGTCGTGCGCCCAGAGTTACTTCAGCTAGATCAAAGGCCGGTGTCAGCGTTGGCTCGGGATCCTGCTACTGATACATTGAGAAACGGTTCCCGTCTTAATCGGGTCATGATTACTCGAATTGACGCTGAAAAACTGACCGCGCGCTATCAAAGACATGTTGCCGAAGGTGTGATTGCCTATTCAATTGTGTGCACCCACACCGGTTGTGATGTGACTAACTGGGATTCGGATGAGTTGTTGATGGCATGCCCTTGTCATGAATCTCAGTTTGATATCTACGCCGGCGGCAGTGTGGTGGGTGGTCCTGCATTGAGGCCGCTAGCTATGTTGCCTTTAACGGTTAACAACGGGGAGGTTATGGTGGCGGCCAGTTTTAGTGGAAAAGTAGGTTTTTCTCAACAGTTTTAGCACGACCATTTTTAGCACTTTTATTTAGATTACCTCCAGCGCTTGTAAAAATTTAGCCACATTATAAAAATTAGAAGGGAGTTTTTAGTAAATGAAAACCATTGTTATCCGCTTACTTGGATTACTAGCTTTTGCTGGTATGACTTCTTTGGCTTTTGGCCAAACCTTGCCACCTTATAACCCGGTTACTGATGAGCGCTTGCTCAATCCAGAGGACAGTAATTGGTTGATGTATAGAGGCTCCTACGACTCTCATGGTTTTAGCGAACTAGATGAAATTGACTCCAGTAATGTAGGCGAGCTAGAAAATGTGTGGAGTTTCTCTACCGGACTTAGAGAGGGGCATCAGGCACCTCCTATAGTCAATGATGGCTATATGTATATTAGTACGCCGCAGAATCATGTGCTGGCTATTGATGCTCGCAGCGGCGACTTGATTTGGCGTTATGTTAGATATCTTCCGGACGATCTGTTTCAGTTCCACCCGACCAATCGCGGTGTTGCTTTGTATGGAGACAAAGTTTATTTGGCAACCGTTGACGCCTTTTTGGTTTGTTTAAATGCATTAACCGGAGAAGTGGAATGGGAGATCCCGGTTGAGGAATATTATAACGGCTACTACATGACGCTTTCGCCGCTGGTCGCTGACGGCAAAATCATGGTGGGCGTTTCTGGTGGCGAATTAGGTATCCGTGGGTTTGTTGCAGCTTACGATGCCGAAACAGGAGAGGAAGCATGGAAAACCTATACTATTCCTGCACCAGGGGAGCCCGGGTCGGAATCTTGGCCGGGGGATACTTGGAAGACCGGTGGGGTGCCAGTTTGGATTACGGGTTCTTACGACCCTGAACTTAATCTGACTTATTGGGGAACCGGCAACGGCGGACCTTGGATGGGTGACACCAGACCAGGGGATAATCTTTACTCAACCTCTGTGATTGCTTTGGATGCGAGTACTGGCGAGATAAAAAACCATCATCAGTACCATTGGAATGACTCTTGGGATTGGGATGAGGTATCGGCACCGCTGCTTATTGATTTTGAGCGAGATGGAAAAACCATAAACGGAATGGTTCATGCAGGTCGCAATGGCTATCTTTGGTTTCTTGAGAGAGAGGCAGACAGTATTAATTTTGTTGACGCCAACCCCTATGTTTACCAAGACGTGTTTACTAGCATCGATCCGGTGACCGGTCGTCCTGAATATGACATGACTAAAAAGCCTGGCACCGGCTATGAAGCGAATTTCTGTCCTTCCCTTTGGGGAGGAAAGGATTGGCCTCCAGCAGCTTTCAACCCTAAGACGCGGCTATTGTTTATTCCTGCTAATGACAATGTCTGCTCAACAATGGTTGGAGAGGAGGCTCAATACAGTCCCGGTCGAGCGTATATGGGCCGTGGGGATTCAGAAAACGGAGGGTTTTTCGTGCGACCAGGGGCCGATCATATTGGTGAGTTGCAGGCGTGGAATGTTGACACCGGTGAGCGCGCTTGGACGACCACATTTGAGAATCAAAACTGGGGCCCAGTGCTCGCAACTGCAGGTGATTTAGTTTTCATGGGGGGCACGAATGATCGCTATTTCAGGGCCTTTGATGCCAACACAGGCGAGATTTTATGGGAGCAAAGGACAAATTCTGGGGTGATTGGTGTGCCTGTTACCTATACCTTGGACGGTAAGCAATACGTGGCGGTCTTAGCGGGTTGGGGCGTTGATGCTCAGCGTGAACAGAATTTGATTAATATGGCGAAAGGTGAATCTCACTATGTTCCACAGGGTGGAACTTTATGGGTGTTTGCATTGCCGGAGAAAGATAATGAATGAGAAGACTGAAGAGTTCGAACAGTTAGTTGAACAGTTTGAGGATAAAAAACTGACTCGCAGGGAATTGGTGGCAGCTTTAGCTGCGGTTGCGGCAACGGCTAGCATTCCCAGCAGCTTTGCTATAAGCCCTGAACCGGCGGCGATTGGCCGCTCCATGAACCATGTCTCTTTGTCAGTAAGCGACGTTCAGCGCTCGGCTGATTTTTACCAGCAAGTCCTCGGCATGAATGTTATGAGTCGTCCGGCTAACGGCGGCATTAACATGGGTTTGGGTAGCGAGAGCTTTTTGGGTCTATACAACCTGCCTAATCCTGGGGGCATGCATCATCTGTGTATTGGGGTTGACGATTACAATCCTGATGAATTGGCAGAAAAGTTAAAAGCTCATGGGATTACGGCGAATGTGAACCGAGACCCTGCCAATCGAACCAGTGGTGGCGACCAGTTATATTTTACCGATCCCGATGGTATTTTGGTTCAGTTGGCTCAGCACGCCTATCTGGGCTGAGCCGGCGGTGGCCTTAGTTTTTAGGCGCGCTATTTTAAAGCGGCTTGAGAACGCAACTCGATTCGCTATTTAGGCGGACTCAGCCATTTTTCGGCTGTGGCGAGTGGTGCTGTTAAGGTGAGTAAGAAAGCTTCCAGCTGCTTAATCTCAGAAGGCCGAAGCCCAAGTGGCTTTGCTTCGTTGTGACTTAGCATGGAAGTGGGGGCGTCGTTGTAATGACGAACCACCTCTAAAAGGGTCTTTATTTGACCGCCATGCATATAGGGAGCTGTTTTGGAGACGTTTCGCAGGGTTGGGGTCTTCTGTGCACCAACCAAATCGTTTGCATCGCGCGCGAACCTTAATTCGGTGCACTCAGTAGACTCGGCATCGCTATAATCACCTAAGCAGTTAAACGGGTCGTCTCTAGCAATACGAACGCCATCGTAACGGGCCATTGGGGGTAACTCTCCACGAATGGCCATAACGCCAGTATTGTGAAATTCGTGGTTGGTAAAAAGCGGCCCGTTATGGCAGGAGGCGCATTGTCCTTTGTCAATAAATAAGGCAAGGCCAGCGATCTCAGTCGAGCTTAAAGCAGCGTTTTTTTCTTCACTTGAATTCAAGGTTAACCTATCGGCGAAGTCATCAAAGCGTGAGCGTCCGGGTATGATTTTTCGCTGATAGGCGGCTAAGGCTTTGCCCGTGTTAGTAAAAGCTGTATTGATCTGAACTTGAGCTGTAGTGGTTAGCTTATTCCATTGATCGATCTGCAGCTTGTTGCCAAGCGGTGAGGCAGAGACATTAGGAATTAAGTCTGGGACTGGGCCAAACACCGATTCATAACGGTTTCGGTAATCTTCATCTTGGATTATCAGTTGGACGACTGTAGTGCGGTCAATATTGTGTTCATGACTTGCCTCTAAAGGAGCAAGAGCCTGTGACCATTGGCTATCTTTACGGCCATCCCAATAGAACCATGGGCTGTGTGCTATGCCCAGTAGGCTAGGGGTGTGCCTGGGTCCTATTGCTGTGCCTGCGGCCAGCTCTAAGCCATCGGTGTAACTAAGTTCGGGCTTGTGACAGTTTGCACAGGCCACAGTACCATTGCCACTGAGCCTACGATCAAAAAATAGTGCATGCCCAAACTCAGCAGCACTCTCCAGATCAGCCACGCTATTGCTGAGGTCCTCGCTTAACTCCGGCAACGCACTCAGTGATAGGGATCTAATTAACTGTATGTCAGCGTCATCCCATGGGTCATCGCTTGGTAGGGGGACATAATTCCACACCAAAAAGGCGACACTGGCGCTAGAGCCGAGGATGAGGGCTAGGCTAAGTTTCTTGTTCAAAGCTGAAATTCGATCTTAATAGTTTCAGTGGTTAAGCCGGCGCTGTCAGACTCATAGCTAAGCTTGATATCAAGCTGCCAATTGCCTGGCATATGAAAGCGAACGCCTTCCAACAGGTAGATGCCTGCCTCTGTTTCGGCAGTGATTTGAGGCTGAGTAGGCAATCCATGATCGTGTTCGGGCATGCCTCCGACCAATTCGATTTGGGCATTAGATACAGGACTTCCCTGCATGTCTGTTAAGCGCAGCTGCCAGCTGTGAATACGGTTTATATCCAAAGGAGCAATCTCGCTAAAGATATCTATTGAAATGCCTTTGGGGGTATTTGCGCTAAGCACCGATTGCTCAGAAAACTCAGCAAATGATTGCTGACCGCTTAAAAGCAGCAGTAGCAGAAAATGTTGGGTAGCTCTTTTCAGTAGGATTTGCATTGGGCAAGCGCATTAGTGGGCCAGACTGCGAGTATAGCAATTTTAGTGAAATTTAGGCAGTAAAAGGCGAGCGATGAAGAGCGATACTGGGTATTTATTGTCGCTTCAGGTGGGTTGGTTGGGCTTAGGCAGTTCAAGGCTAATTTCGTCAACTTTGATGTCATTTAACCCACTTTAATCGAAAGGATCTTTCATTCGTTCTTCTTTGTTGTACAAACAGATCAAAATGAAACCGGGTGTGGCGGCAATCCCATAAACGACGTAAGCGCCGTAATGGTCTAACTCGGTTAATGAAGTAGGTACGAATATAAAAGGGAAGAAGTAAATAAATACTAAGCAATAGCCGCGCAGGCTAATAGGTGCGCCATGCATAGAAATGCCAATAGTATTCTCCATGCTTTTTTGAACATCTTTAAGGAGGCGGATTATCTTTATTGTTAAGCCATGAGGAACAGCCTTTCGATTGGTTTTAACAAACTCAAATATGCCAGAAAGTTTTGACCAGGTTCTGATCGCACCATGCTGACGGCTGTAAAGCGAATCGAAAAAGTGCGGATAGTTGTTCTAATTCTTGAGCAACTAAGGCTTTACTTTTTTCATCCATTTTTGGGTTGGTGATAAGTGTGTAATAAGCGGCATTCAGGGGTGATTTAAAAATACTAAGAAGTTGGATGACATTATTTCGGCGTTTGAATATTTCTCGAATGGCGAAGACCAAAAGAAAGATAACAGCCAAGCTGAATAGGCTGATGTTGAGGTTTGAGGTGTTGCTAAAGGTGTTGCTAAGGGTGTTGCTAAAGGTGATGCAAAAAAAGTGATAGAAAAGCACAAAACCATCACATAGGCTGTCTTATGATGGATTATTGAGAGGCATTTCTGCATATGTCGCGGTTAAGTTGCTCGACCGTATAGCGGGTTGATGGCAGCGGATCAGGTGTCGCAAAAATAGTGCTAGTGTCTAGCTGATCATAATCCTTCAGTGGACTGCAGCCGGACTTACAGCTAGTTAAAAGCACACAAAGTGAAGCTGGCGTCCAGCGCGGAAAATGCGTTGTGATAATGGGCCTCTATAAACAGAATTTTCATATTCAGTTTCACATAGCGGTGTTTTTAGTGATTAATCTTGCGCAATAATTTGGCATCAAGTTCGCTGTATTGAGAAAACGTTAACCGATTAAGCGCGGGCCTAGTTAGCTTTTACTATTATCATGGTTTTCGTTGATTTCGTTTGCTTTAATATAGGCAGGTCTGGCAGAAAGCAGGTTAGTGTATTCGCTAAAAGCACCGCGTTTTTCGACACTGCCAGACAGCATGCCCCAAAGAAGACCTGACCCTAAGTAAACGTCAGCCGCGGTAAATTTATCACCACAAATATAGGCTCTCTGGCTGAGCGCAAGTTCTAAGGCGTTCAGGGTGTGATCTATGGTGCCGAAGCCAGCCATTCGTTCTTGGTCTTTTTTAACAGACCAGCCTAAAGAGCTAGCAGTGGTAGCCATTTCCATGGGACCTGCTGCAAAAAACATCCAGCGGTAAAAATCCGCAAACTCAGGCGAGCCCACTGGTGGAATAAGGTTTTTTTCAGGGAAGCTCGCAGCGAGGTAAGTGCATATAGCGGCACCTTCGGTCACTATATTGCCGTGATGAACAATGGTAGGCACTTTACCCATGGGATTAATGGCCAGATACCCGGGTCCTTTCATTTGTTCGCCGTAGGCTATCCATTCCACCTCGTAAGGCTCGGCTATTTCTTCCAACATCCAGTGGGCAATGCGGCCTCGGGATTGCGAGTTGGTGTACAGCTTAATGTCAGTCATCGAGCAATTCCTTTGACTATTTTATTCTAGGGGTTTGTCGGTTTGATATCTTAAAGCTGGCTCGGTGGCACCCATCCGTAAACAATTTCTGCCGACCTAAATAAGCCGTCAGCCGACTGTTGTACCTTTAATCTTAACCTTGGGGATAATGATTCAGATTTATCTAAAAACCCACTCACAATGTTGGCAGCTTCAATAGAGTTGTGACCATCCAAATTAACATCTAACCAGCGGCCCGGAAAAAAGATATCGCCAGTGGCCTGAATCTCGGTAAGTAAATTCAAGGCCGGCAGAATGAATTCAAGAGAATCCTTTGCCCGTAATGGGTGGCTAAGGTACTGAAGGCCGTTAAGTACCCAAGCTTCTCGGTTTCTGTTTTCAAGCTGCGTTAAAGATTCAAAAAAGGATTTTCGGCTTGCGAGATCCGCAGACAGGGCGGGACGAACAAAATCAAATTTCGCCAGCCGGTCAGGGTTCGTAATGCGCTGACGTTGTTGATCTAAAACTTCTTCAGCAGTGCTAAGACCTTTAAGCGCTAATCCGCTGGCCAAGGCTATCTGCTCAGTCTCTGACAGTGGCAGCCCGTCAACTGATTCATCACCTCGCCAAAGGCGTTCTAAGCGGTCAACGGCCTCGTCACTAAGGGCAAGCTGACGATAGCTAGCATAAAATGCCGAGCGAGCTGACCGTGATCTGTCACTGTTAACTTGTGACCATAATATGGACTCGATTTTCAGGCCTAAGGTTTTTCGCTCTTCAACTCCACCATAATCCCAATAAACGTTGCTTAGATATCCAAGCAGGCGGGCAACAATGAGTTCGTCTTGTTCGATTGGTAGGGCCTTGAGGAGTGTGTTGGTAAACACAGAAGGAGCTAGATAGCCCTCTAGTAATTGATCCCATAGGGTAACCCAGGCAGCGCCTCTTAAAAGGGCTGACTCTAGATTGCTGATGTTTTCGATCAGATAGCTCCGACTAGCTTGATCCAATAGAAAGTTGCCATATTCCAAGCCGCTGCCGTTAGGCAATATGAAGTCTTTTTCGCCTGCACCTACAAGCCGCTGCGGCTTCTCTCCCAGTTCAATTGTATAAATTTCAGAGGCTTCTACCGAACCAACCCGAACATTGATGGTCTGTGGCCATACTCGGCCTTGTCCTTGTGGGTCTTGCTGGCTGACCAGAGCGTCATCCCCTTGCCGCTGGACAGTTATGTTTGGGCGACCCGCTTGGCTCACCCATACTTGGCTCCAAGCGTTAAGGTCCTCATCGGTGAGCTTGTCGAGTATGGAGATAAGGTCTGGCCAGCTGGCATTGCCATAAGAGTAAGTCGCTAAATATTCCCGCATGCCCCGGCGGAAGGTGTTTACACCAATACGATTTTCTAGATGACGCATAACAATCGGCGCTTTCTGATAGATGATGGCGCCGTAGAGCGTGCCTGCAAAACGGAGGTTGTCTAAAGGCTGGCGTATTTGATTAGCGCCTTTGGTCCTATCCACAGCATAAGCGGAAGGGTGATGGGCAGTTAGAAAGCGAAGGTCGTGATCAATCTCAGGAAATGCGGGATTAACGATTTTGGCTGCCATGAAATTTGCAAACACTTCTTTTGTCCAAACATCATCGAACCAATTCATTGTCACCAAATCGCCAAACCACATATGGGCAGTCTCATGAGCGATGAGTGAGGCGCGCCCTAGAATTTGGCGCGCAGTGGCAGTTTCATCTAAGAAAACTGATGCGGCTCGGTAGAGAATTCCACCGGGATGCTCCATGCCTCCATATTGAAACGACGGAATAAGGACGAAATCGAACTTTTGAAAGGGATAGTCTATATCCGTGTAATCTTCGAGCCAAGCTACGGTATCCGCATGGAGTTGAAAAATAGCATCGCGGTTGAGAGCGACCTTTTCGGCGTCGGTCTCCCGGTGAAACATATTGAATTCACGGCCATTAATAACGGAGGTTTCAATTTCGAACTTGCCAGCCGCAATGGCAAAAAGATAGCTGGGCATGGGCTCGGTTTCTTTGAATTCAAAGCGCATCTGCTGCTTAATTTTAGTCGTGGTTAGTTCAGGACCATTTGCTATTACGCGCCAGTTTTCTGGGACAGTAACCCCCCACGTCACTCTTCCTTTTAAGTTGGGTTGGTCAAATAGCGGAAGTGAGAAGTGAGCACGATCAGGAACGAATAACGCGTACAAAAAATCGTTATTGCGATTGAAAGCCTCGTCGCCTGCATCAAACTCAAGTTCAATAGAATTCTGGCCTCTTACAAAGGCGCTTGCTGGGATCACTATATGATCATGGCTAGCTCGCCAGCTAGTTTCAATGCCATTGACAGATAGTGCTTTAATTCGCTCACGTGGAGATAAAAAATCCATCACCACTGGCTGAGCTGATTCATCGTTCCAATTAAAGCTCGCCACAGCCTCGCCCGTGATAGGGTCGCTGATGTTTTCTGGGATAGTAAGGCTGTAGCTGTATTTTAGGCCGGTTAAGGTCTCGCTTCTATGTTCCGCAAGTTGCCAGCTTACACCTTGTTCAATTTCAACTTCCTTGGTCGTCTCGTCAATGGCAGCCGAAGCCTGCGACTTACTGCTGTCTTGGTCACAGCTGCTAAGCAGCATCATCAGTAATGCAGCGCTAAAGAGTTTAAGGCTGGGGGCAACAGCGGATAACAGATGATGAGAGCGATAAATTAAAAGCATTTGGGGTCAGATCTTCGCTGTGGTTGTATGAATGCAAACTATAGCAGTTTACCGATGATGGGGAGGCTACCAATGCTGAGAATTTCTAGTTGGAGGAAGGGATGTTGATAAACAGTGCGGCGCGGGTGTCTTTAGTAGTTGCATGTTTGTATCTGCACTTAATAAAACTGTATAAAAATCAATAAATTACTTCGGCTTTTCTCTTAGTATTTACTAACATAGTAAGCTATCGTTCTCACAATGCTACGCTAACTTCAGCGGCGTATAGGGCCCTTGTATGTAAGGATGAATTTTTATCAATTCAAACAATGCGGTAATACATTTGATAACCGTTAATTAGAATTGGCATCAATCCTAAGCACTGATGCTTGTTTTTTAGAGGCTATGAGAAGCCAAGAACAGGTTTAAAGTAAATAAACGAGAGCTTAAAAATAGTAAAATTATAAAGCTTGTATTGCATATCTGGAATACTGTTGATGATGCTTTAGAAACTTTTAATGAATTAATTGAAGAATTGAAACTCCCTTTAGTAGGTAAAAAAGGTTCTATTGAATCAGAAATATTAGCTACCTTTTACAATACACTTGCAGTTCTAAAAAATCTAATTTTAGATTCTAATTTTGAAATTGAACTAAAAACTTTGCAGATTATTATGCAGCAGTTAGTGGCCAAAGAAAGTATTCCTTTTAAGGGTGAGCCATTAAAAGGGGTACAGTTAATGGGAATTTTGGAGAGCAGAACTCTTGATTTTAAAAATGTTATTATGTTAAGCGTAAATGAAGGGAAATTACCAAAAGGAAAGTCAGTAAATTCATTTATTCCCTTTGATATGAAATGCTACTTTAAATTACCTACTTACAGCGAGAGTGATGCAGTATTTTCTTATCATTTTTATCGATTATTGCAAAGGGCAAGCAATATTACCCTTATTTATAATTCTGAAACAGATGATTTTGGTTCTGGAGAAAAAAGCAGATTTATTACTCAACTATTATCAGAATATTCTGGGGATATTAAGGAGATGGTTTATAAAGGAAATGATTTGGAGATTAGTAATCCAGCTTCTATTACAATTAAAAATGAAGGATTAGAAAAGGAGATTGAGGCTTG
>CAJWGN010000034.1 GCA_913031035.1 uncultured Gammaproteobacteria bacterium | reverse complement strand
CCAAAGTTGCTTGAAAATAAACCCCGCCGTTGGATACCACAAAAAGTTTTTCGATTTTTTTTGCAAACAGCTTCAAGCCTTTCGGTTTCAGGAGCCAATGGTCCGACTTCTTGTTCGGACTGCCGTCGAGAAGCTTCTGCAGTTCGTCCTCAGATATAAAAAACTCTGAAGAAGGATTGCCAAACATTCCTATTATTGTCTGAACGCTCATCGTGACGCACTAGAGCAAGGTTTTAGTTTGCGTCTCAACATTTCAAGATTTAATTTAACGTGATTCAAGTTGACTAGCTTCCATCATTACGTGAAAGATAACATGTTGTTCCATAACCCCTCTCACTAAATCAGCTCCTGCGCCAATAGCGAATATGGCAACGTCTTCGCCACCATGAGTCTCGCTGGACATTGGAACTACAGTTTCAGGGTGAAAACCTATGGCGGTTGTGTCAACGTCGGTTAAATCTACTCTTCCACTCATGTGGACATCTTCGTTATAAACATCGTCAGCTGAGCCACTATCTTCAATTAAGTGAAACCCTGGACCATTGTTGTAGCCTAAAGTCGTGTAGGGAAGGCCGTCTTCCGCGAGGCTTAAATCTGTTCTCGTTTCACCGGCACTATCAACACCAACAACTTTACCTAAAATAGGATTGCCTCGAACTGGATAGCCAGCGATTGTAAAGACATGGCTATGGTCCGCTGTGACTATGATTAACGTTTCGCTTAGATCAACCATCTCTACAGCAGTTTTTACAGCTTCTGCCAGTTCTATAGTATCCATGAGCGCTCGATTAGGGTTGGTCGCGTGATGGGCATGATCGATGCGTCCTGCTTCGACATTTAAGTAGTATCCTTTGGGGTTCTTAGAAAGAACCTGAATCGCCTTCGCAGTCATTTCACTCAGGCTAGGTTCGCCTGCGGCATCGTTCAAGCGATCCACGGTGTATTCCATATGCGATGAATCAAACAAGCCTAGCAAGTGATCGGTAGTTGCAGGGTCAATGTCATTAAACTGTTCACGGTTCCACACGTAGGCCGCATTGTCATGGCTATCGACCCATTCTTGGCTTAAGTCACGACCGTCTAAGCGCTGGCCTTGGCCTCCAGTTTCTGGATCGGCTCCACTGGTGCTTGGAAGAAAACTGCGGCGACCGCCTCCAAGTGCTACCTCAATGCCGTTGGAATTAGTCACATTGCTTGAAAACTCAACTAACTGTCTTGCGATATCTGCACAATCACCTGCATTAGATAGCACAGCGGCATCTCGGTCATCTTCAAAATTTCGATCCATGGAATGGGCATAGTTCGCTGCAGGAGTGGCGTGGGTTAGTCGAGCAGTAGAAACAACTCCGGTGGCGAGCCCGCGCATTTCAGCTCTTTCAAGAAAAGTCAGGGTTTGATTCCCTGGCACAGAGCTGCAGTCACCACGAACCACATTTTGATTCACGCTGATTAGACCTACATCGGTTTTAATGCCAGTGGCCATGGCGGACATGGTGCCAGCAGAATCAGGAACCTGCCCGTTAGTGTTGTAGGTTTTTGATAGAGCTACATTTGGAAAGCTTTCAAAAAATAGCTCGTTCTCTTCGCCGCTTTCGCCACGAAGCTGACCTTCAAGGATCCGAGCAGCTGTGATTGTGGAAATCCCCATTCCATCCCCCACAAATAAAATGACGTTCTTTGCAACGGCATCAATCGGGATTTGATTGCGTAAGGCTAGGTTGCGGCGAACCGCAGCTTGGCCTTCTTGATACCAAGACTCCGGTGTTTCCTGAGCAGTAGTGGTGGGTAAGCTGCAAGCTGCGCACAGTGCGAAAAGGGTAAGGAGGGTTGATGTAGGAAAGTATCCAGTGCTTTTATTCATTGTCTATGACCCAAATGTGATTCAGTGATGACAGGTTATGTTGGCTAGTTTACAGGAAATTAGGAATAAAATTACTTGGAAGTTTCCGGATCTAAAAGTTTATTGCTGCAAATGGAGGGTGTTTATATCTGTGCCCGCGGGCTCTTTCGATGCATTCACTAAAAAGGTTGGGCATAATAGGGATAACTATTCATGAGAATCAGGTGACAAAACGCCGCTGAGACTGAAATGAAAATTAGAATTACTTACTGCACCTCTTGAAACTATAAACCAGAAGCGGATCGTGTATTTGCTGAGATCATGTCTTTGAGTGGTGTTTCGGTGCAACTCGAAGCGGGCTTTGGTGGCGTCTTTGACGTTTTTTTTGACAATGATCTGGTTTTCTCAAAGTTTAGATGCCATCGTTTTCCAGACAACGGAGAAATCACCGGTAAGATTAAGTCTTTGACTCGAACCCCCAAAACATTAAATAATTGCACCAAGGACTAAACTTTTAAAACTTAATCGATAAGCCTTATTAACTCTATCTAACAGGAAGACTCTTGGCTGCACGTATTATTGCTATTACTGGCGCCTCTGGGTCTGGGAAAACATACCTTACCAACGGATTATTTGAATTCCTGCAAAGCCGCGATATAAACTTGGCGATTATTCGGGAGGATTCCTATTACAGGGACCAATCTCATTTGCCAATGAGGCAGAGGCTTGGAGTTAATTATGATCATCCTGATAGCCTAGAACATGAGATGTTAGTAGAACATCTCCGAAAGCTCAAATCTGGTCAAGCTGTTGAAGTTCCTGAATACGACTATGCAGTACACAATCGAAAGCAGCAAACCAGTAATGTCTCCTCGGATCAGCTGATTTTAGTTGAAGGTATTTTGCTACTTAGCAACCCGCTGCTGAGAGAGCAGTTTGATGCCACAGTGTTTGTTGATACTCCACTCGATGTCTGTTTTTCGCGGCGACTAGCCCGGGACACAGTCGAGCGAGGTCGCACTGAAGAATCAGTAGTGGACCAATTCGAGACCACAGTAAAGCCTATGTTTCATAAATTTATTGAGCCAAATAAGTGTCATGCCAAACTTCTTATTAGTGGCGAGAAAAAGCGCAGTGCCATGTTAGCTGAGCTTTTGGGGCCTTTAGAGTCTTTAATAAGTGAATTTCCATCTGCATCAGGCTCACTATCAGTAGGTTCAACTTTTCCAGAGGCTCAGTCATGACTGCGTTTATTTGTTTACTTGGCATTGTAGTAATTTTTGGTATTGGCTATGCCTCTTCCGTTCACAGAACTCAGGTAAATTGGCGGACTGTTGGTTTTGCTCTTGCGTTGCAGTTCATCCTTGGCGGGATCGCTCTTTACCTTCCTTGGGGTGTTGTCGCCTTGCAGGCAGTGTCCGCGGGAATGTCTGGAATACTGACTAATGCTCAAGACGGAATTGAATTTGTATTTGGCAGTATAGGAACTCAAGAGTTTGGGTTTATTTTTGCGTTTCACGTGCTGCCTGTAATCGTATTTTTCTCATCATTGGTAGCTGTTCTTTATCACTTAGGCATTATGGGTTGGTTGATCAAAATAATTGGCGGTGCATTGCAGGGGTTGTTGAAAACTAGCAAGGCGGAATCGATGTCGGCGACTGCGAATATTTTTGTCGGCCAGACAGAGGCGCCTCTTGTCGTGCGTCCTTACATTGCCACGATGACTCAGTCAGAGCTTTTCGCAATTATGGTTGGTGGTATGGCGACTGTTGCAGGTTCCGTCCTCGCTGGATATGTTTTGTTAGGAGTAGAGATTCGGTTTTTAATCGCTGCCAGTTTTATGGCCGCCCCCGGTGGTTTTTTAATGGCGAAGTTGATGTTGCCCGAGACTCAAAAAATCACCAACGAAGCTGATGAATTTGAACTAGAATTTGAAGAATATGTAAATGTCATAGATGCTGCCGCCTCCGGTGCAAGCAATGGCATGAGCTTGGCGTTGAACGTCGGTGCGATGATTTTAGCTTTTGTTGGACTCATTGCACTGCTTAATGCCTTGTTAGGATGGGCGGGTGGTTTAGTTGGATTTGATCAGCTATCCATGCAGCTAGTTCTTGGTTATTGTTTTCGGCCGTTGGCGTTTTTATTAGGTGTTCCTTGGAGTGAAACGCTAACGGCAGGTAGCCTGATTGGGCAGAAACTCGTGTTTAATGAGTTTGTGGCTTTTGTAGCATTCACCGATCAAATGGAAGTGTTGAGCGATCACACCCGCGCGGTAGTTACTTTTGCCTTATGTGGATTCGCCAATTTTTCCTCGATAGGAATCATGCTCGGCGGAATAGGAGTTATGGCACCTAATCGACGGAGCGATATCGCGTCATTGGGTTTACGTGCTGTTTTTGCAGGGTTTTTAGCTAACTTAATGAGCGCAGCGATTGCCGGTTTCTTTATATCGCTGAGCTAAGCTGGTTTGATGTGTGACTTGCGAGCAGGGATGGTGTTCATAAAACCTTGCTTTTTTTTTGTTCTTTTTTCTGACTTTCTACTGCTTAACCAAACCTATTTCTTCTAAGCGCTGCTGTAAAAATTCTCCGGCTGTAATCGGAGGATACTTAGCACCCCCCTTGCCTAGGCATTGGGGCAAGCAGCTAAGATCCGCTTTGCTGTGGGGATGTAGGAAGAATGGCATAGAGTATCGGGACTTATCTTGGCTATGAGGGTTAACGACGCGATGGACAGTCGACGGTAATAACTCGTTAGTAAGCCGTGACATCATATCGCCAGTATCAAGCACTATCTCGTTAGGGCCACTTTCTACTGCTAACCAATTGCCATCACTGTCTAATAATTCCAGCCCAGAATCAGTAGCACCCAAAAGCAATGTAAGTAAATTTATATCCGCATGAGGTGCCGCTCGCATCGAGCGGCCGGTGTCCAGACCTTCAACTTTAGGGTAGTGAAGCAGTCTGTAAATAGAATTGCCATCACTGACCATCTCATCGAAGAAAGATCTTTCCAGACCCAGCGCATCGCCTAAAACGTCTAACAAGATTTTGCTTAGATTCTCTAACTCGCGGTACATGCCTCCGATAACAGCCTCAAAATCCGGCAGCTCTTTAGGCCAGATATTGTCTGCATAGGTTCCGATGTATTGGCTGTTAGCATTTAGCGTCTGCCCTACATGCCAAAATTCTTTTAGGTCTGCGTGGGGGTTTCCGGACGCATTTTCCCGACCAAATGCTGTGTATCCTCTTGCGCCACCGCTGCCACTGTCGTATTGAAGTTTTGTTTTAACCGGCAATTCAAATAAGCGCTCAACTAACGAGTAGGTCTTAGCCATTTCTTCAGCAGATATGCCGTGGTCGCGAATAACGACGAACCCATATTCTTTTAGCCCTTCAAACAATTCTTGGGTGAACTTCTCTCGGTCTGCTTTGAGATCGAGTAGGCTTAAATTTTTTATTGTGTCGGACTTCATTAGCTTAGATGCTGCTTTTGATTGAATGAAAGGGGCAGTAGATCGTTGATTGTCGATTCTATTCGATTTTCAGAATCACACACAGACAGTACCGTTGCATTGGAAGCGAATTCTCTTATAACCTGGCGGCAAGCCCCACAGGGGGGTGTCGGCGTTTCAGTGGGAGTGTAAATTACTACGGCTGTTATTGACTTAGCTCCTTTGGAGATGGCTGAACAAATAGCATTTCTTTCTGCACATTGGGTCATGCCATAGGAGACATTTTCTACGTTGACTCCAATATGAATTTTTCCGGCATCATCTAATATGGCAGCCGCGACTCTAAATTGGCTGTAGGGTGCATAGCAATTCTGTATTGCTTTTTTGGCTTGTTCGATTAATACCTTCATGGCTGTATTTTGCCTAATCGAGACCATGATTGCCATGCTATATGGGGCTTTCTTAAAAGCATGCCCTGCTTAAAACTTAGCCGTAGGATTGCTCAGGGGTTTTTTATAGACTATCAAGCTCCTGTTTGTAGCTGTGATTAGCTTTTGTATCGGAATGGTTTAGAAATAATGCCATTTATTTCGACGCTTAGCATCACAGAGCGGTCTTTTTTGTGGAATTGGCTGTGATAGCTATTATTGGAATGTTTTTGTTTTGGCTCGTGCCGGCACGAATAATCTTGTTGGCTGTTAGTTTATCCATTTCAGGTATTTGAATATCCATAAGAATAGGATTTGGTGCTTGGCCATTAGTATATTCGTCAGCTTCAATGCCATTTGTTACCAAAACTATGCTGTGACTATCTTTTTCCAGAATTTTCGCTAAAACCACTGGCTTACTAGCACTGTTATTAACCACGAGTACATTTAGCTTGGGTAGCAATTCATCCTTACTTTTTAATGGTTCAAAGAAGGCTCGACTAAAGGACTAAAAGAATAAGCAGGGTAAAGCAGGTTTCTTTGACTAATGTTGATTAAAAGGGAATATTTCCCGACATGGCCTCACGTGGTCACTTTACGATAGCCAAACCAAGTCCGGCGCCGCCATACTTGCGTGCAGTATCTACATCCGCTCAAACATAGGTTTCGAGTAAGTTTGTTTATGTTTCTCGGGCATACGGATGCGCGTATCAATGAACTTTATTCCTAAATAGCTATGATGTTTCGTCAAGAATAGGAAGACAGATCCACTATGGGTGGATTTAATAGCGTTACCGGTTAGGTTGATTATGATCTGGTGCAACCGAGCGGGGTCACCAAGAATGGTTTTAGTTAAGTGGTCTGCAATCTCGTGGTGGATTACTGTGTTTTTGTAATAAGACTGGAACACAAAAGATGAGAGGGTTTGTTCTATAAAGCAGGCTAAGTGGATAGGGCGGCTTTCCAGCACAACCTGCTTGAATCCAAAGACGAAATATCCATTATGTTGTTGATGAGTTTCCATAAGGCATAACCGGTTGGCAGATTTTTTTCTAAACTCTTGACGTTCGTTTTTTCCTGCCATCTCGAGAATACAAGAGGCGCCAATTATCTCATTTAAAGGGTTTCGAAGCTCATGACCCATGGCAGCGAGGAGTGCGGGTTTTTCTTTAAAGCAATGGCAGTTTATTGCACCAAGCGTAGAGTGCTAACTTCCTTGCACAGGGATGCTACGGTTTTCTCAAGCTTTAGTTCTGTGGCAGTTTGAGCATGTTAAAAAAACTTTTTCTGCTATTAAAACAAGACTGATTATGCTGCTATCATTAGAAAAAATTTATCCCCCGTCCCTTTTTGTTGTGGTATTGACCTGGATTCTAAAGCTATTATCTAAAAATAGAATGTCATCGAATTTCAGTGCCCAAACAATGAACAGAGTTAATATAAATCAGCCGTCAGAGCCTGCCGGCGAGTATCCCGCTAAGTAAAGTAGCGATAGGCGCTAGGGAAGATAGCCAGAAAGTAGAAGTCTTGATTAATCCATCTTTTGAAAATGGGCTGACAACCACTGCATAACAAACGAAAAAGGTCAGGTTGGGCGCCGAGAACCTTTTATTAATCAAGGCCTGCACCTACAGTCTCAGATTGATTGCTAAGAGGCCTGTTGCAATATAAGGGCTGTCGGCGACTGAATTTAAATACCGGCTAGATATCATCAACAGGCAGTCGATAGGGCTAACACTGAAGATGAGCAGGGGAAAAAGCTTTTTTTTCGAAGCTCAATAGGGTCCGTGCGGAATGGGTTAATCCCGCCGCTGTATAAAAATAGAATATGATTTTTTCAATGCACAAAGTACCAGTAAAAGACTGTTTTCCAAGAGCGTAGCCTAGAATGAAAAGATAACCTTTCATTGCTTAGTTTAGATGCTCAGCGGTGGTTTTGCTGCTCGAATACAGCTTGGCTTGAAGCTCTAAAATACTGATATAAATAGAGATAATTAAATTCAAATGAATAAAAATTTGGTAGTTAGCTTGGGAATAGCAATTCTAGTTTCTTTGAGTCGCTGCGCCCCAACAACAGAGTCTGCGGACGGGGCCATGGACGGTTCTATGAACGCTGCGATAAACAAGCAAGTCCAAGCCAGTATAGAAGATAAAGATGACTGGTGGGATGCATTGCCGCGAGCAGCCTGGTCTCCTTTCGAAATAATCCCCGTGCAGCAAAATCAAGATTGGTTTCAGGTGTATAGAATTAAGGAAGGAGTTTATGGCATTTACGAAGACGGCCAGTATGAGGAAGTCATTTCTTACCTGATCACCGGTAGTGAAGCTGCCTTACTTTTCGATACAGGAATTGGAGTTGGAAATATTTCTTCAATCGTTAAACAGCTAACTGATTTGCCCGTGTCAATTCTCAATTCTCACACCCACTATGATCACGTAGGGGGCAATCACTATTTCGAAAAGCTTTACGGCGTCGCCTCGCTCTATGCTGCTAATAATATGACAGGCAGGACTAATGCCGAGATGAAGGAATTCATTGGGTCGGACTGGATTTGGAAGCCTTTGCCTGACAGCACGACCGAGGAAAATTACGCCGGTGCCGCTTTTACTATTACTGACTATGTAACTGATGGCTATCAAATCGATTTAGGTGAGCGGATGCTGGAAGTGATTTTAGTTCCAGGACATACCCCTGATTCATTAGTGCTGTTAGATCGAGATAATCGATTGATGTTTACGGGTGATACATTTTATCCGTCATCATTGTATGCTCATAGTGGCGACGCTGATTTTTTTGAATATGCGAAGTCTGCTGAGAAGTTAGCGGGCTATAGGTATGATGTAGATTATTTACTGCCTGGGCACAATGAACCATTGGTTGCTGGCTATTACCTGACAGCAATGCGCGATGCTTTCAACGCAATTCAGGCGCCGAACGCACAATTTAAATTGACCGATGGTGATCGAGAATATCGATTTGATGGCTTTACGATTATGGTAAGCGAGCCGCCACCTTGGGATTTTTAGGTGTCAGCTCGGAGCATAGCAAATTTAATGGAGATGACTAAGATCTACAAAGCCATCCTTGTTAGGCATTTGGACCTCAGTTAAAGACTCTTTGTTCAATATTTCTTCCTCATCAATGATATCGTTAAGAAATAACAAATAGGCTGTTACCTGATAGACCTCTTCACCGCTCAATGACTTGGGTGCATTCGCTGGCATGGCGCGGCGAATAAAGTCGAACAGCGTGCTGGCGTAGGGCCAGTAGCTGCCGACCGTGCGCAGTGGGTTGCCTTCAGAGTGAATGTCTCCGCCTACCAATTTTGTATTCCCTGAAACGCCTTCACCGTTTGCAGCATGGCAGGCAGCACATTTGCTATCGAACACAGCCTTTCCAGCCTTTGCTGTGCCGCTCCCAGCGGGGAAGCCGCTGCCATCTGGGCCTGCCACTAAGTCAAAGTTACTAAGCTGAGATTCACTAATTGCTTGGCCTAATCTTACAGTCTGAGCTTGGCTAGCTGGCAGTGAAAGAAAAACTGCGCTTATTAGTGCAAAACAAAATTTTAAAGTTTTAAGTGTAAACATTTTTAATTTCTCCCTCAGTATTTATTCCCCAGCTTTGAATGCCGTGATAATGATAGAAGCTAATTAAGCCGCGTTCTGCCAGATGTGCATCTCGACTAGGCTGAATGTTGCCTGCACTGTCTGTGGCTCGACTTTGTAAAATGCCATCTCCTCCATCCCACTGCCAAGGAATACTGAATCTGGCGAGAGCTTTGTCGGACTGGTGAGATTCGATCATGGCATCTGCCCAGCTACGGCCGCCATCTGCACTCACTTCAACTCTTCTGATGCTCCCTGCACCTGACCAGGCGATCCCCGTTACTTTGTACACGCCTTTGTGTGGGAGCGACATTTGCCCAGAGGGCGATGTTATGAGGGACTTTGTTCCCATAGGAAAGGTGAACTGCAAGCTTCGTCTGTCGGTCATCGTATCTGTGTATTTACTAGTCTCGTCTCGAAATTGGCTCGCTTCTCGAGTTAGCTTTAATTGAGTTAGCCACTTGACGCTGATGTTCCCCTCCCAGCCGGGCACAAATAAGCGCATCGGATAGCCTTGTTCTGGGCGAATAGGTTCGCCATTTTGATAAAGGGCAACCATTACATCATCCAGCGCTTTCGCCAATGGTACTGACCGACCCATACTCGCGCCGTCTGCTCCGACAGCCGCAATCCATTTGGCTTCGGTTTTTACGCCAGCTTCATCAAGTAAGGTTGATAAGGGAATTCCAGTCCACTCAGCGCATGAAACTAAGCCATGTATGCTTTGCGCTGAGCCATCGGCGGGAGTGTTACCATATAAAGTGCCGCTGTTTCCTGAGCATTCCAGAAAATAGATCTTGCTCACCATTGGGTATTTTAAAAGGTCTTCATAAGAAAACATCAAGGGCTGATCAACAAGACCATTAATGACCAGCTTATGCTGTGCGGGGTCTACAGCCGGCACGCCAGAGTGATGGCGCTCAAAATGAAGGCTGTTTGGCGTGATAGTGCCTTGTAGGTGCTGAAGGGGAGAGCGAGATGCACCGCCGCCAGGATAAATAGGGTTGGGGGTTCCTGCGCTCCTTTGAAGATGCCCAGTAAAGGACGAAGGACTGCCATAACTACTGGTTCCGGGACCTGGCTGCTGTGACCATTGTGGGATCTGTAGCTTGCCGCCAGCATCTGCACCAAACGTATTAGTCGCCAGCGCCGTGCCAAGGCCTCCTAATCCTACTTTAAGTAAATGGCGCCGGTTTATCAGGCCATTGCCTGCCACTCTATCTAATTCATCGCTCATAAATCCGCCATTTTTCGTGTTGGTCATCTCGCCACTATAGATTAGAAATAATGATAAGTGCGCAATAAATCGCGCTACTTGAGATATTAAGTGGATTTAGGGTGCCAAGAGAATAACAACAATGCAAATACTTATTTATGGCATAGATACTTCGGGTTAATTTATTGCTGAGGTACGGTTAAGCGGCAATTGAATCAGTCGCTTCCTGGGAATTGCTATAACTGAATATAGGAGCTGAACCGGGCAGCTGAATTTCGGTCAATCGCCTGAATAATTGTTGTAAAAAAGTCAATTCAACTAAAAGTGGATTAGCAGGTCCAAAATAAAAGGACAGTCAGTCATCACCCTATCAAGATTAAGGTAAGCTACGTTGCTGCCTCTTGGTCAGTATTACATATTGTTAGCGGCAGAATCGCCCGGACCGTTTAGCTATGTGTTGCCGCCGGTTTTAAAAAATCAACAAATACTCATCCTACCTGTGGATCAGGCTTCTGGCTAAGCCTCTGGTGCCAATCGACAAGACGGCCCATGTTCTGTTTACGTGGTTGAGGGGACTATCGAAACACAGGTACTAGGAGGCCGCTGGCGCGACGGGCCAATCGCATAATTTTCTTGAATCAACGGAGGCTACTCATCAGTTATCTCGCAAAGCAAATGATGTTGACCCTGCCAAGCTTTTGGTGCTTGTTCTAAAAACAGTCGGGCAAGCCGTCAGTGTGCTGCTAGAGTAACTGAGGTTTTGTGTTGCTGGAGAAAGCGTTGGTTTATGTCTTTTGGGGCATTCATTTGTGAGACGGCAGGTTTTTTGGTTTTATCGCTAGATCTCTACCTTTGATTTTTCTTAAGTTGCTTCGGCGCTCACCGAACATCAAGCTGGTCTCAATTTAATAGGTTTCGAAGAATTTACACCACAGGTTTTTTATCTTAGTAGTTTAGAGCGTGAGGACATGCCAGATCACATAAAACCAAGAAAGAAAGCCATGTAATATAGCCCACAGCACCGAGTGGTTTACACTCCATGAGACTGTTATTGCAAGTGCGCTTCCGAAAGTGATTCCATACCTTGCTGCCTCTTTACCTGACCCGATCATAATTCCTCTCTTGTCGACCAACGAACGGTTTCTGATGTTGAAATTGAAACCTTCAAGGCTGCTATTTCTGCTGACTGTTTGCCAGCACTTATGGGCTATACCTTATAAATGCCGATGATTCGCTTTACTGCCTCTCTGTTACGCATCCTCATTTCAAAATCGCTGAGGATTGGGAATTTGCTGAGGGCTACGCCATCGCCTTTCAGCCACTGAGCTATGGTGAAAAGATAGGCGTCGCATATAGAGTACTCATCTCCCAAAACCCAAGGTCCTACGAATAGCTCTGATTCTATTAATTCAAAGTAATCGCTCATATTCTGAGCGACTTTGTTTTTCATGGCGAGAATGGATTTTTCATCTTCTGCCCATCGATTGCCTCTCACTCGGTGGGCGTGTGCTACATGCACGGTAGAGCAGAGATAAAGATTGAATTCCAGACATTTAGCAAACAAGTAGGGATTGTTTATGGGCGCTAAATTAGAGGCTGGGTTTGTTTGGGCAACGTAGGCAAGAATCGCTGGGGTTTCAGTGATGATGCCACTATCTGTCGCTAGAGCGGGTACTCTACCTTTTGGGTTTATCTCCAAATATTTGTCTGAGCGCTGTTCGGTAACAGCGAAATCGATCTCTTTTGTTTCATAAGTAGCCCCAGATTCTTCAAGCACGATGTGAGCTGCAAGAGATACAGACTTTTTAGCGAAGTAAAATACCATAATTATTATTTTTATCCCTCAGTGCATCGATATTGTCATTGCGATTTGTAGTTCTATTTGCAGTTTCATGGATAGCCCCGTCAATGTTGAGAAAGCCCTTATCCAATGCCCACGCCGGCAGCTGCTGTCTGCCGGTGTAGGCCAAGTTTAGTTGGTGACAATCTCGAATGTCATCGCTGCATTTCTACGTTGACCGAATTCATCTAAGGTATCAACCTTTATTGAATGTAACCCTGGATTTAGATTTTCTGGCAGGTTTATTTCCCAGATATGAGAAGATCGACTTACTCCACTGTAAGCGTTCTCTGTATCTTTATACTTGGATAGATTCTCAATAAAGGGATCGGTTCGAACTGTATAGGTCATAGCCGTTCTTTCGTTACCATCTATTGATGCCCATACACTGTCACGGGCGCCACCATCAAAAAGGTTAACCACAACCTTGGTGTTTTGCTGTAGTGAGCCTCGGTTAAGGCTGCCCTCGCTCATCTGCGTTAAAGCGGGGTCGAGAGTGATTCTCAGTCGCGCATTTGCATCACCGCCAAATGGGAATGGAATGAAGTCTGGGGTAAGTGATGTATCGCTGAATCTTAGAACATAGAATCCGTTGGGATTGCCATCATCCATTATTGAATCTTTCACTCCCCTTGCATCTGTAAGCCCCTTGGTCCATCCGCTTCCTCGCACCTCAGCGAGGGTATGTGCTATCCAAGCTTGGCCCTGCCAACCATGGCTGTGATTGACTTCAACCTTCCAGCTATTACTGGTGTCGTGACCGGCTAGGCCATAGAGTTTTGAAAAAGGTTTTAATACTTTAAGCAATCTAGAAAAATTTTCGGTGCGAGGTCCGCTATTAAGCTGAGATTGCCCGTCATCGGCTTCACTAATCAGAGGAATATGGGTTGCGATCACAATAAGTTTGTCTGGGGATACATAGGCGAGATCTTGCTCAAGCCAGTTGAGTTGATCTTCGGGAATGAATCCACGGTAGGCTGAATTACCAAATTTCTTTCCATCGCCAGCATATTCGACATTATTGAGGGCAACAAAATGCACGTTGCCATGATTGAAGGAATAGTAGGTTGGCCCAAAATGGCTTTTAAATGTTTCGTTTGCAAAAACCGCATTAGGAGAGCTGAAGTTAATGTCATGGTTACCTGGGAGATACCACTGGGGTATGTCCATTAACCCCATCATAGCCTTGTGCCGGTCGTATAAGGCTAAATTGTCATACACAACATCGCCAACGGTGATTCCAAAATCGACACCGTAGGGGTTGGCTATTAAAGGGTTTATAAGTTCTTCTCGGAGCATGTCCTGGCTGAGTTCGAACTTAGCTTGGGTGTCTGCAAAGGCATGCGCTGTGAATTCAGTATCAGAATCTTCTCTCATGATAAGGCCAAAGTTAATGAGGCTTGGCAGTGGGCCTGTAGATTCGATAACTGGCCAGTCCCATTGCACCGAGGTTCCAGCGATCTGGGTTGGAGTGCCTTCGGGATAGTGTTTATAAAAAAACTGAGGCACGCTGTATTCATCTACAGGAACATCAAATTTAGCTGGCTTTGATATAAACAGTATTTGAGTTGGATGGATTGCTATTTGGTAATTTCCGCCGGGATCAGTTTGGACAACATCACAGCCGTTGCTAACGCTGACTCCTGCGATTCCGGCTTCCATTCTATCTCGGCGACTGTTGTTATTAGTTTCGATGTAAACACTGCCGCGAATAATTTCGGCAGTCGCTGCAGGATAGTCGCAATTTGCCCAGCTGAGAGCAGCCGTGGGCAGGCAGCACAAGCAGATTAAAAAGCGGAACAGCTCAAGGTGGTTTGTAGTAACAATTGATTTCATGACTTACTCTCTAACCGAAGCAACGGGATATGATCTGTCATAGTAAAAACAGGCTGTGAGAAGACGGAGTCAATCAACTCTAGTGGAAACACTGCAGGCTTTAAAGTGTCACTTGTCCGGCTATTCGTCAACCGAACAGTGGCAAGGCTCTTCAGCATTCTTGATCTGGGTTAAACCTGCTGTAATTGTTTTAGTTATAACAAAGGGAAAACCTATTCTCGGAAAATTTAAGTCTGTTACAAAAAGAGTAAGACCCGATGGGTGTCACTCCAACCGAACAAGGGTAAAGGCAATGAAGTTAAGAGTAAGTATGGTAACGCTCGGCGTAGATGACATAGAAAAATCGGAGGCGCTCTATCGAGACGGTTTAGGATTTCCTCAGATTAATAGTCCTCCCGGGGTTGGCCTCCTTACCAATAACGGCCCCGGCTCGGACTATGTGACCGTGAGGCATTAGCCTAGGGCGCTCACCTGTCTGCGCAGAGGAGTGGTTTTAACAGTTTTGCCTTAGCTCGTAATCTAGATTCTGAAGCCGAGGTGGAGGCGCTCATGAGCGAAGTCATAGCCAAATGTGCAGAATTAGTTAAGTCGCCTCAAAAGGTGTTCTGGGGCGGTCACTTCAGCTATTTTTAAGATCCTGATGGCCATCTTTGAAAATTGGCATACAATCCCTTTGACTGGATTGGTCTAAAAGGCCAATCTGCTAACTCTTGATCAGTAACACTAAAAAGTGAGAATTCTTTTGGATGACTATACACCTGTGCTAATTGGTGCCGGGCAATTCACCGAACAAGGAGTGGCACCGGAGCGTGCCCATTCCCCAATGGGAATTGCAGCGCAAGCGGCCAAGGCTGCGCTAATGGATACTGGCTGTGCTGAAAATCTGGCTAAGCAATTAGACACAATTGCTGTTATTCGCATATTCCCCGACTCCTATAAAAACCCTCGCGTCCCTAATCCCTTTGGTCGGGCGGAAAATCCGCCGCGAGCCGTTGCAAGGCGAATTGGTGCGAACCCTGAGCGAGCGATTTACGGGCCGGTGGGAGGGAATACTCCGCAGAAGATGATAAACGAGATGGCGCAGCGTATTAGCGGCGGAGAAATGGAAGCGGTTTTGATTACAGGATCTGAGGCGATCAATACAGCTCAACGTGCTCGGCGCAGTGGCATCGATTTAGATTGGGCCGAACAAGATTCAGGAACCTTGGAAGATCGCGGACTTGGCGAGCCGCTGTCGACTCAACACGAGCAGGATCACGGCATTGCGGCTCCTATCTTTGCATACCCGTTGTTTGAAAATGCGATTAGAGGCAATTTGGGTCGATCTATAGATACCCATATGCTGGAGATGGGAAAGTTGTTTGCGCCATTTACGCGGGTTGCTGCAAATAACCCTTTTTCATTTTACGGAACTATAAGAACAGCGGAAGAGCTTGCGGCGGTCACAGTTGAAAATCGCCTAATCAGTTTTCCTTACCCAAAATGGATGAATGCTCGGGACAGCGTTAATCAGGGTGCAGCAGTGATTATGACCTCAGTTGCTAAAGCACGAGAGCTTGGAGTAGACCCATCAAAATGGGTCTTCCTTCACGGTTGTGGTGAAGCTAGTGATAAAATAATGTTAACTGAAAGAGTGAATTATCATACGTCTCCGGCAATGAAACTGAATTCAGAGAAGGCGTTTGAGATGGCCGGTAAGTCTATTGATGAAATGGATTTTATTGACATCTACTCGTGTTTTCCATCGGCGGTGGAAGTTGCCTGTGATGCTTATGGTTTGGCCACCGACGATGTTCGCGGTCTCACCGTAACCGGGGGGTTGCCTTTTTTTGGAGGGCCCGGGAATAACTATTCAATGCATGCTATCGCAACTATGGTTCCAATGCTTAGGGCTGCCCCTGAGAAATTTGGGTTCGTTTCCACCAATGGCGGCAGGCTCACTAAACATGCGACTGGTATTTATTCAGCCACGCCAGTAAAAGGTAAGTGGGCTCGAGAAAATCCTGCTAACTATCAAACTGAAATAGACAGCGCCATAAGTCCCAGTTTTACCGAGAAGCCGTTTGGTCGAGCGCAAATAGAAACCTATACCGTTGCCTGTGACCGAACTGGCCCGGTGTCCGGTATTCTAATAGGCAGGTTAGAAGACGGCACGCGCTTTCTTGCCAATACAAGTTCCGACCCCGCTTTTCTGCAAAGTTTTATTAATCACGATCAACTCAAGACCACCGGGGTTGTTGAATCAGTAAATGGTAAAAATTTATTTAACCCAAATTAGCACGCTCAATTAACAGAATATGAGAGGCAAAGATGTCAGATCGCAATCAGAAAAAGCTGGAATCAGGGTTTGGAATGAAATCAGAACCATCGGACATTCTAGTGGGCAAAGATCTAAGTGGAAAAGTAGCCGTCGTTACTGGCGGTTATTCCGGCATCGGACTTGAGACAACCAAAGCGTTAGTTGCCGCGGGTGCAAAGGTGTATGTTCCTGTGCGTACTCCAGAAAAAGCGACGCAAGCGTTAGCTGGTGTTACTGGTGTGACGGTTGACGCTATGGATTTGGCAGATTTGAATACTGTAAAGCGCTATGCCGCCTCTGTTAAGGAGCGCGAGTCTCGGCTTGATTTGCTCATTAACAACGCAGGGATTATGGCGTGTCCTGAAACGCGAGTCGGTAATAACTGGGAGGCCCAATTCGCCGTTAACCACCTAGGACATTTTGTTTTAACAACGCAGCTACTGCCCCTGTTACTCGAGGCCGGGAATGCTCGTGTCGTGTGTTTGTCGTCAATTGCCCACCGCCGGTCGGATGTTTTGTGGGATGACATTAACTTTGAATCTACCGTTTATGAAAAGTGGACTTCTTATGCCAGCGCAAAAACAGCCAACGCATTGTTCGCTAGGGGTTTGGACATTAAATATAGTGATCAAGGTCTAAAAGCGATTTCGGTACATCCGGGAGGCATATTGACTCCACTGCAGCGCCACTTAGGCAACGAAGAGATGCAGGCGCTTGGTTGGACGGATGCCGATGGCAAACTTACTGAGCAGGCTGCTGCGATGTTCAAGAGCACAACTCAAGGCTGCAGTACTTCTCTCTGGGCTGCGACCAGCGATCATTTCGATGGGATCGGCGGGGGCTATTGTGAAGACTGTGACGTCTCCAATTTAGCGACTGATGAATCTCCTCGATTTTTTGATGTGGCGCCATGGGCTGCAAGCGACGAGGGGGCAGACCGGCTGTGGGAGGTCAGCGAGAAAATGTTGATTAGCTAGCATAGGTAAGTGAAGACCCAGTGGCACTTGATTTTTTGCTGGGTAAAACCCTATCAAATCATTTGAGGAGAATGTTATGGCAGTTCCTAAAATAGCAATAAACGGCTTTGGCCGAATTGGACGGACTATCATGCGCGTTGCAAAAATGCGCGGCCACTATGATGTGGTCGCAGTGAATGACTTAGCGAGTCCAGATCAATTGGCTTACGCATTCAAATACGACAGCATTCATGGCGTGTACCCAGGTGAGGTTTCGGTGGATGACGATCAAATGACGATAGATGGAGATCCCTTTAAAGTGCTTTGCGAAAAGGACCCAGCACGGCTGCCTTGGAAGGAGCTCGGGGTGGACTACGTGGTGGAAAGCTCAGGCGTTTTTAGATCATTGCTTGATTTAAATAAGCATTTGGAAGCAGGTGCCAAGCGCGTTGTATTGACAGTCCCATGCAAAGACCCACTCGATGCAACGTTGGTTACGGGTGTTAATGATCATGTAGTAACAGGGTCAGCACGGATAATCAGTAACGCGAGCTGCACGACAAACTGCGCCGCACCATTGGCTAAGGTTTTACACGAGAATTTTGGTATAAAAAGAGGTCTGCTGACGACGGTTCATGCCTATACCTCAGATCAGCGGCTAATTGACTCTCCTCATAAAGACAAGCGACGTTCGCGCAATGCAGCTACCAACATCGTGCCAACATCAACCGGCGCTGCTCGGGCTATTGGGCTGGTGCTGCCAGAGTTGGCTGGCAAGCTGGATGGCTTGGCAATGCGGGTGCCAGTGCCTGACGGAAGTTTGGTAGATATGACGGTTGAATTAATTAACCCGGTTACTGTGGAGGCGGTTAATTTAGCTTTTGCTGAAGCGGCAGCAGGGCCTCTTAAAAACATTTTGGCTTACTCAACCGAAGCGATCGTAAGTAGCGACATCATCGGTGATTCTCACTCCAGTATTTTCGATTCACTGCTTACCCAAGTCATGGGCGAGACTATGGTTAAAGTTGTTAGTTGGTATGATAACGAATGGGGTTACAGCACTCGTGTTGAGGAACTTATCGGTAGATTGGCAAGAATGGATGGTATGTCGTCCAGTTAAATGGCGATATAAAACCAAAGGAGTTTGAGATGGATTTCACCAACAAAAAAGTACTTGTAACGGGCGGTAGTCGCGGGATAGGCAGAGCCGTGTCACAGGCTTTCGCTGAGAGAGGAGCTCAGCTGGCGATTATATACAATAGCAATGCTGCTGCAGCTGAGACTGCATTAGAGGAGCTGCCTGGAGAGGGTCACATAGCTCTGCAGTGCGATATTGCTGACCCGCTGCAGGTCGCAAGTGCGGTCGAGAAAGTGGTTCAGCAACTGGGAGGCCTTGATGTCCTTGTGAATAATGCAGGTATTGGCACTTATCATCCAATCGATTCTACGTCTTATGAAGATTGGCAAAAAACATGGCAGGCGACAATATCGACAAATTTGATAGGCCCTGCAAACCTTTGCTATTGCGTGGCTCAAAACATGATTGCCGGCGAGGGAGGCAGGATAGTTAATATTAGTTCTCGCGGGGCGTTTAGAGGCGAGCCAATTAAACCCGCCTATGGTGCCAGCAAAGCCGCAATTAATTCTTTGACCCAGTCCTTGGCGATTGCTCTTGCTGAACATCGTATTTTTGTGGGAGCGGTAGCGCCTGGCTTTGTAAACACCGACCTGACCTCTGCTAGGCTAGCAAGTTCAGAGGGTGATGAGATCAGAGCCCAGAGCCCATTTAA
Source organism: uncultured Gammaproteobacteria bacterium (assembly GCA_913031035.1). Classification (GTDB taxonomy): domain Bacteria; phylum Pseudomonadota; class Gammaproteobacteria; order Pseudomonadales; family Pseudohongiellaceae; genus UBA9145. The sequence goes on along the minus strand of CAJWGN010000034.1, from coordinate 6,257 downwards.
TCGCGTGGCAGAGCCGGAAGAAGTTGCCTATGCGGTTTTGTTCCTAGCCTCAGAGGGAGCTGAGTTTTCCACCGGTACGATTATTGACGTGAACGGCGCTTCTCATATGCGTAGCTAATTTCTTTATTCCAGAACGACTACTTGCAAGCTAAAAAGTTGAATTTTCTAATTCAGTGCCATGCAATCTCTACTACGCAGTCAGCTTATTCAAGTTTCCTTGGCTTATTTATGATTCAAAAAATCTTACAGCCGGTCATGTAACTCACTCCCTAGAATCTAAGTGCTAGTCAAACCAATACTATTACGCAGCCACGGTATTTTTCGTCCTTAAAGAGAACTAATAAAAGCCGCAGAACTCTTTATGAAAGGGTTAGAAAATGAAGGTTTTGGAGTCATATTTGGGACACCCGGTAAGAAAAAAATAGATGTCATGGACGCTATTTTGGATAGCAATATTAAGTTTTTTACGGTGAGGCACGAACAAGGCGTAGCCCCGCTAGAGGCTCGAGCCAGGCTAAATTGTCCTGCGGGCTAACAATGAAGCAATGTGCTTTCTTCTTACCTCCAATGAGCGGGTTTTGTGCGGGATCTCTAAGGTTGTTTGAAAAATGTCTGTTAATATCAATAGTCAATAGTCAAAAGTTCTTGCATTAACTTTGTCTTATTAGAGGTGAAAATAATTATTGCTTAGAATGCTATGATCGCTAACAAGCATTCTATTAGCGATCTGTAAATCTGAAAGTCAGTCAAATAAAATCATCTTCATAAAAGGAGAGACAGATAATGAAAAGTCTAACTAGTCTAATTGTTGCAGCGACGTTTTTTTGTGGAACACTGAGTATCGCCGCCGCTGAAGATCAGGTGGTTGTAATTCAAGATCTAAGCCGCTCGGAGCTGCGTAAAGAAATCGTTCTAATTGAACAAGAGCTATACCAAATGTTCAATGACAATAACAGCGCGGTTGAGTTAGAGATCAAGTGTGAAGTGTTAACGCGCACCGGTTCTCATATCCCCGCACAGGCTTGCGAGCCAAAGTTTATGCGAGATGCTCGGGCTCAAAATGCGGCTGATTCCCAGTTTGGAATTCAAACGTTGATTCAAGATTCTAAACTAAGGCAATATTATGCAGGGGATTATGAGAAACTTACCGTCGCGATGGAAGACTTGGCCAAAGTAAATGGCAATTTTTCTCAGCTGGTGATGATCCTGAACAAGCTGAATGCCCGTCTGGCTCAGTTAGAGCGCTAGCTGATTAGAGTGGATTAGGGCTGCGTGCCGGATTGCTACTTGAGCGTCCCTATCATTTTCGCTGTAATCAATTCGCCTTCATTTCCCCAGGAGTTACGGACATAGTTAATAATCTTTGCCATGTCCTCATCGGATATGGCCCCAGCAAACGAAGGCATTTCCCCTCGGCCGATAAGCAAAACCAGCGCTACATCTATCCCGCTTCCTTTCACAACCTCACTGCCTGCTAAAGAGGGATAAATATCGGTTATTCCTTTGCCGTTGGTTTGATGACACTCCGCGCAATTCTGGGCAAATAGCGTTTCGCCCCCAATAGACTCATTAGCTTGAGCTGATTGAGCAATAGAGATCAATGACAACAACGTTAAGTGGAATCGGTATTTTTTCATTAAATATAGTGACGGTGTATTTTCAATTTCGTTACCCAATATAGCACTAGGGCGTCTAGCGGCGAAATGCTTATAAGGAAGGCGTTGCAAAAAAATGCTATAAAACAGGATCATCCAACATCAAGTAATAACAGCGGGCCGGGTATGCATCGTTCGTCAAAGTGGTTTGTTTTTTTTGTTTTTCTAAGCCCGTTATGGCCGGTTATAGCGCAAGAGCAGTTAAGTCTCGAGGCAGTATCAGCTCCCATTCCTGAAGGGCTAGAGACTGTAGGGTTTTATAGTTCTGCGGTTGATAGAGACATGAAATTTGATATTGTGCTGCCCGCGTCCTATGCGGTAAGCGGCGACATGAAATATCCCGTGCTCTACCTACTCCATGGATTCATGCAGAATTATACGGTGTGGGGCCGCAATCTAGCTGCCGCATATTACTCTCGGCTTATGGGTGATGTGATTTTGGTTCTTCCCGACGGCGGTAATAGCTGGTTCGTGAACTATGCAAAAAGCGAAAATGGTGAGACCAATAATTGGGAAAATCATATCGTCGAAGACGTTATAGACTATGTTGATAGCCACTATCGTACTGAAGCTAGGCGCGAGGGGCGGGCTATCTCAGGCTTATCGATGGGTGGTTTTGGAGCATTTGCGCTTGGCCTTCGGCGGCCGCACTTATTTGTCTCAATAGGAAGTACCAGCGGCGCGCTAAGCTATGCTCGCACAGCTGCGCAGGCCATACGGGCAGGTGTAGACCGTCAAGCGAACCGGCAAGACGCCCAGCGTGATGCCCGCATAGCGCAAGCCGACGCCTTAATTTCTCAGATCATCGATATTCCTGGGTTTAGCACACAAATCGAGCGTGCCCCTGCTGGAGTCGATTTTGAAACGGCAGAACAAGCTGATGCCTATGATCCTTTTGCGATTATTTATAAAGTTCCTAAGAGCCAAATGCCCCACATTTATCTGGACTCAGGAACAGAGGATGGACTGATTAATGAAGCGCGTGAAATTATGCAAATATTGATACTCAATAATGTGTCGTTTAATTACATGCAGTCCGCCGGCAAGCACAACTCGGAATATTGGAGGCGTTCAATAGGCCACATGCTATCAATACAGCGTGAAGTAATGCACAGGGCCTTGGGAAACCGCCCTTAAGGATATTACTTTAGCCTGGTTACTTTAATGGATTACTTTTATCAGGATGGGAATAAGGTTTGACGGTGATGGATAACAAGCAGCTTGTCGTTGTTAAGAGCGCTAACTGCAGGCTTGGTCGTGATAAGGCGCTGCGCATAGACGATTTTTCTATTAGCCTTGGCCAGCAGTGGTGCATCTATGGAGGCAATGGTACTGGAAAGTCGATACTGGCAGAGTTGATCTCTGGGCGTCGGCGTGAGTCCGCAAGCTATGTCTACTACCCAACCGGTTTAGATCCGCGCTTGGATATTCACCTAGTATCTTTTGAGGAACAACAGCGCCTTTGGCAGACAGATAACCGCTTAGATATGAGTGAGTTCAGCGAATCAGCAGAAGATAAAGGCACGACGGTGGCTAGGCTCATTTATTCGGCGCGAGTCTCCGAGAACGTTGATGAAGAGTTGTTTCGGAACCTAATAGACACGCTTGATCTAGCCCAATTTGTGAACCAAGGAATTCGTTTTCTGTCATCAGGCCAGGTACGAAAAGCACTGATTGCCAGAGCCCTTTACGCCTCTAGAAGTGGTTATGGACAACTAATTATCCTAGATGATCCTCTAGAGACCGTAGACCTTGCATCTAAAGAGAAGATAAAAGATTGCATTGAATCTCATCAAAGTTCGGATAATTGCATTGTGCAGCTATGCCGCCGTGAGCAGGATGTCTTAGCCGGTTGTACTCATCTGGCAGTAATGGAATCACTGACTATGGTGGCGCAAGGGGAATGCTCAACCATTAAAAAAGGGCAAGAATACGCCCGCGTGCGAGCAATACCTAAGCCAGTTTTTTGGTCAGCATTGCCTCCACCGGCATTTGCCATAGAAGATGATCCAGACGTACCACTTATTGAACTGCGTAATGTAGACGCAGGATATGGTGACAATCGGATATTACACAAATTTAGCTGGCGGATGATGCAAGGTGATCATGTCCTGATAGAGGGCCCTAATGGCTGCGGAAAGTCGACGCTGCTTAGTCTAATTAATGGTGAAAATCATAAGGCATACGGTCAGGATGTTTTGCTTTTTGGTAAACGTAGAGGCAGCGGCGAAACTATTTGGGATGTAAAGGCTAAGTTTGGTGTGGTCTCGAATGAGTTGCACAACAAGTATCAAAAAGGATGGCGATTGCTCGATGTTGTGGTCTCTGGCTTTTTTGATTCTGTTGGCTTGTATGACGACAGCGGGGGACAACAGGTAGCGCAGGGAAGGCGTTGGTTATCCATGGTCGGTCTCGAAAATCATGAGCGTAGCTATTATCATGAACTTTCTTTTGGGCAACAACGGTTGGCACTTTTAGCTCGGGCTATGGTTAAAGTTCCTCGAATTCTAATACTGGATGAGCCCTGTGTGGGCCTTGATGATTATCATCGGATTCACATTTTGCAGCTTTTAGATGAAATTGCGAAGGTGACAGCTACACAGCTAATTTATGTTAGCCATGTGGCAGCACGCAGGCCACAGTGTCTGAATACTCGCCTTAGCTTTGTGCCAAAGCGCGAAGGGGTCTTTGAGATTGAGTCAGGTCTCATTAGTTCTCTTTAGCGCGATGTTCGCATAGCCGATATTATTGCCGTAAACGCCATAGCTGTCGTTTACAAATAGAGTCAAGTTACCATCACAGCTGGCAGTAAAGCTTTAGTTGCCAGTGGCATCGTCATAACTTAGTTCGCTTACACCGGTACGGCTTTGTTTGCTGCAGCTTGGCGGCTCAAGCATTAATTCAAACCACTGATTTTCTCTGGAGCGTCTGGTTAGCCCAATCAGTTCAAGAGGCATGAGAGTATTGCTGGAGCCTAGTTCGTTTAATGCTTCTCCGTCGTCGTTCGAGGCAGCATAGCTGTCTATCCAATTGCTTAAAATTGTCACGCCCACTGTTTAGTCTGCCCCAGCTTGTAAACGGATGCCCGTGTCGTGGCTCATCTCATTGGTAAAGAAGTGAACGCTACTTATGTTCCCAGCACTTAAGGGGGTGCCGCGGGCACCATTTTGAAACAGGGAAATGTCAGGAAGGGAGCAGCTGGCTAATGTGATCAGGCTGGCGAAACCTAGTAGGTTGTTTCTAGCATTCTTGGCTGTGAATTGCACAGTGCACTTTTTAGATGTGCTAAAGGCTTGGATAGACACGTGAGTTTTGTGCCATCAACAGCGAGGGGTAGAGTCTTCCCCTGTTCAGCGCTGTCTTCAATTGAATGCTGTGTTGGCTGGCCTAGAGTAATGAGTCTTGGGGGTATTAGTGAAAAGAAGGTGTTGAATGTCGCTATACCGAGGGCCTGCGAAGGGTTTTACTATTAGATGCCTTTCATATGTCTGAACAGGTTTTGATTGTCCATAACCCTCTGTGGCGCGTTAGCAATAGAGGGATCGTTCCAATTATACAGGGATAATCACATCGTCAAAAAAGGTCGCCAAAACTGTTATTTTTCAGTTCGATTTATCTTTAACAGCCGTGGCAGAGATCCTACATCCGGACTAAGCTTAATAAGCGACCGCTGAAACGTGACCTGAATAATGACCGTTAAGAACGCCCCATATGAATTTCTCACTTCCCCAGAACAACGGCTTCCTGGGTTAGGTCTTAATTGGCTTACGTTAGCCTATGAGGGTAAAAACGCCAAGCTAGAGCAGCGCTATTTAGACAGTTCGTCGACTGGGACGCTGCAATTACAGCGAATAGCCGTGTTTTTCGGCGCGTTGCTGATGGCAACATTTGGTTTTATGGACGTCTTAGTTTTAGAGGGGTCCTTGGATACAATTACTTCTGTGAGATACGGTATTTTAGTGCCAGGGACACTGGCATTTCTTGTGTACACATTCTCTTCCCATTTTATTCGACATACACAAGTTGCTGTCACCACTATGGTAACTTTTATGGGAATTGGCTTGTCTGCCATTGTCTTTTTAGCACCTGAGGATGCTTCTCCTTTATATTTTGCTGGCAATATGCTCGTTATATTCTTTGCTTATGCTTTTCTAAGTCTACGATTTGTTTGGGCAAATTTGGCTGGCTGGTCGATTTTCATTGGTTTTACTGTTGCAGACTATCTATTTGGTAGAACGGAATTTGAAGAACAGTTTATGCGTGCTTACTTCACTGCATCTACCTGTTTGCTAGGCATGTTTGTGGCGTACAGCTCTGAGTTTTTCTCGCGCCGAGATTTCTATTTAAGAAATGCGCTGGAGTTAAGGAGAGAAGAGCTAGAGGGTAGTCGAAGTGATTTAGAGCAGCGTGTCAGTGATAGAACCGAGCAAGCATTAGCCGCCGTTAAGGCAAAGACAGACTTTCTCGCTAATATGAGTCATGAAATCCGCACGCCCATGAACGGGGTGCTTGGCATGTTGGAATTGGTTCAAAATTCAGAGCTTTCCGCTGACCAGAAAGAAAAAATAGAAACTGAATTCAATTCGGCTGAAGGTCTGCTGG
>CAJWGN010000033.1 GCA_913031035.1 uncultured Gammaproteobacteria bacterium | reverse complement strand
ACCCAGATGGTATCGACCATATTATACCGGGTAACGATGATGCCATCAGAGCTATACAGCTCTACGCATCCGCTATTGCTGACGCCTGTGTTGAAGGTGTTAAACGCAACGCCCCAGCCGGCGGTGATAGCGAGTTTGTTGAAGTTGATGATGCTCCAGCTAAAGAAGAAAAAGTCGAAGCGGAGACTGAAGTTGTAGCAGAAGCTACTCCTGAAGCTACCCCTGAAGCACCAGAGAAAACTGCTGAAGCCGCACCTGCTGCGACTGAAAGCGCTGAGGCAAAATCTTAGTCCTGCTTTCTTCCACCTGCTTACGTTAAGTATGTGAGTAGATTAAATATCTTTTTGTAAGGGGGCTAATAGCCCCCTTTTTTTAAAACACTGACAAAGCTAAAGATAGCTTTGAAGCCCTATAAAGTGAGGCATAACACATGGCGACTATAACAGCTGGAATGGTTAAGGAACTGCGCGAGCGTACTGGTCTTGGAATGATGGATTGTAAAAAGGCATTGTCTGCTGCGGAAGGCGACATGGAGAAGGCAATAGAGGACCTGCGCAAATCTAGCGGCATGAAAGCGGCTAAAAAAGCAGGCCGAGTAGCTGCTGAAGGAATCGTGGTGATAAAGATTGCCGAAGACGGCAACTACGGTGTGATTTTGGAAATCAACAGTGAAACTGACTTTGTATCTAAGGATGCAAACTTTCTCGACTTTACCCAGCAAACACTCGATTTGGCGTACGCTAATAGAGATGCTGACGTTGCCGCATTGCTTGATGCAGGTGTCGAGCTGGCTCGCGAGAAGTTGGTACAAAAAGTTGGCGAAAATATAAATGTTCGTCGGGTGGATCGGTTAAATTTTGATGACGCGAATCAGGGCATCGTAGAAAGCTATGTCCACAGTAATAGTCAAATCGGCGTAATTATAGCCCTACGTGGTGGTGACGAGACTCTAGCGCGTGATATCGCGATGCACATTGCGGCGGTAAACCCTTTGGTTGTGCGGAAAGAAGACGTGCCTGCTGATGTAATTGCCAAGGAATCTGAAATTTATTCAGCTCAAGCTCGTGAGAGCGGCAAGCCGGAAGAAATTATTGAAAAGATGATCAGTGGCAGATTAAATAAATTTGTCGCAGAAGTTAGCTTGATGGAACAGCAGTTTGTTAAAAACCCTGATGTTAAAATTTCTGGATTGCTAAAGGACGCTGGTGCGGATATTGTGAACTTTATTCGTTATGAGGTTGGTGAAGGCATCGAGAAAGTAGAAGTGGATTTTGCCGACGAAGTAGCCGCCCAAGTGAATGGAGGCTCCTAATCGAGTCACTAGTAATTGGTAAAAACTATGCCTAAACATGATCGCAAGTACAATCGTATACTGCTCAAACTGAGTGGAGAAGCACTAACAGGCGATGCCGATTTTGGCATAGATCCGAAGGTGTTAGACCGCATGGCGGTTGAGGTGGGGCAGCTAGTGGGCCTCGGCGTTCAAGTAGGCATGGTTATTGGCGGTGGTAATCTTTTCCGTGGAGCGGCACTTAATGCGGCAGGCATGGAGCGGGTTACCGGTGACCATATGGGCATGTTGGCCACGGTGATGAACGCTTTAGCCATGCGCGACGCACTTGAACGGGCAAACATTCCCACCCGTGTTATGTCCGCAATCCAAATGAGTGGTGTAGTTGAACACTACGATAGGCGCACCGCAATTCGTCACTTGGAGGCTGGTGATGTCGTTATTTTTTCTGCAGGTACCGGCAATCCATTTTTTACGACAGATTCAGCAGCTTGCCTGCGGGGCATAGAAATCGATGCCGACTTAATTATGAAGGCAACCAAAGTAGACGGTGTCTACTCGGCTGACCCAGAAACTAATCCAGACGCTGTCAAATACGCTCGCCTTAGTTATGATGAAGTTATTGAAAAGCAGCTAGCAGTAATGGATTTAACCGCTATATTTTTAAGTCGAGATCATCAAGTGCCGATCAAGGTCTTCAATATGAACCGACCAGGCGCTTTGCTTGAAAACATTATGGGTGATGCTGACGGGACTCTAATAGAGTAAATGGTCGTCACGCACAATCCAATTGATAGGGAATAAGAAAATGATTGATGACATTATTGATGATGCTGCCGAGCGTATGCAAAAAAGTGTTAACTCGCTAGGCGATGCATTCAAGAAGATTCGAACGGGTAGGGCGCATCCAAGTATCCTCGACACCGTCATGGTCTCTTATTACGGCTCTGATACGCCGTTAAATCAATTAGCCAACGTCAATGCGGAAGAAGGTCGTTCACTGATTATTTCACCATGGGAAAAGAATATAATTGGTGAGATAGAAAAGGCGATAATGAAATCAGATTTAGGTCTGAATCCTTCAAATAATGGGGATACTATTCGCGTGCCAATGCCTGCACTAACCGAAGAAACTCGGAGAGACTACACAAAGCAAGCTAAGAACGAGGCTGAAAATGCCCGTATTGCGGTTCGAAATATCCGGCGTGACGCCAATACAGATTTTAAAGATCTTGAAAAAGAAAAAGATATCAGCGAAGACGAGCAACGCAGAGCTGAGGATCGAGTACAAAAACTTACCGATCAGTTTATCGCGGCTATTGAAGCGGCGTATCAAGTCAAAGAAACTGATTTGCTGACTTTTTAGTCAGTGCCTTCTTCTTGTGCTTGTCTAAAGATTTTGATTTTGTCTGCTGCCCATCTCAATGAAATCTGATGCTCTTCCTTCTGTTCCTCGGCATATTGCTATCATTATGGATGGCAATAATCGCTGGGCTAAAGCTCATGGTCTTGCAGCAAAAGCCGGCCATAGGCGAGGCGCTGAGGTGGCCCGCAATATCGTAAATGCCTGTATAGATAGCGACATCTCGTTCTTAACTCTTTTTGCTTTTAGCAGTGAAAACTGGCTTCGCCCAACAGAAGAGGTTCAGGGCTTGATGGCGCTTTTTTTATTGGTGTTAAAACGGAAAGAAATCAAACAATTCCACGATAAGAACGTGCGTATAAAGTTTATAGGCAATCGTAATTCGTTTTCGGAAAAGCTACAGAAAAACATGGCCTCAGTAGAAGCGCTGACGCTAAACAATACAGGTTTAACAGTTGTGGTAGCAGCTGATTATGGTGGTCGTTGGGATGTCGCTGAGGCGGCTAAAGCAGTCGCTCTAAAAGCACTCAATAAGGAGTTTGTTGTCGCTGATATAGATTCGCAAATGATTGCTGAGCATTTGAGCCTGTCACCACTTCCAGATCCAGATCTTTGTATCAGAACTGGCGGTGAAAGACGTATCAGTAACTTCTTGTTATGGCAGTTTGCCTACACCGAATTATATTTTACCGATTGCTTCTGGCCAGATTTTAGCAATGGCGAGCTCGAGCTAGCGTTGAGAGACTATGCGCAGCGTCAGCGGCGGTTTGGTGGACATAATCAAGAGGCGAACGTCTGATGTTAAAACAGCGGATCGCGACAGCAATTGTTTTGCTCGTAGGGCTTATTGCAGCAAGTACATTAATGCCCCCCTTTGCTTTCTCTTTACTCGCAGCGGGAGTTGTTCTTCTTGCAGCATGGGAGTGGGGCGGTTTTATTGGCCTTGAGAACCTGACTACTAAAGTTGCTTATATCGTGAGTATATTGCTTTTGCTAGGGGGCTGTTTTTTTCTTTTAGAGCTCGGCCCTGGAACGGAAACTTTAAGGCAAGACCGTGCGCTTACGTTGTCTTTTTTGGGTTTGTTTTATTGGATATTTGCCTCTCTCGTTGTGTTTGATTATCCATCAAAGAACAAGCATTGGAATAAGGAATCCAGAATTGCAACAATGGGTATATTTTCACTGATTCCAACATGGGTTGGAATCACCCAGCTAAAATATTTGGAGCCTAACGGTATGTTGGTTCTTGTATTGATTATTTTGGTCGCCGCTGTCGATGTTGGAGCATTCTTTACCGGGATGAATTTCGGTAAGACAAAGCTTGCGCCAGAGTTGAGTCCTAATAAAACATGGGAAGGTGTATGGGGTGGCTTCGCTCTTTGTCTGTTGGTGAGCTTGGGGTTTGGCATACTGCTGGATCAGGCGCTTTTCCCGGTTGGCGTATTTGAAGCAGCTGGTCTTATTCTTATTAGCGCTCTTGTCACTTTTTTCAGCGTAATCGGAGATCTGGTTGAAAGTATGTTGAAAAGAAATAGGAAAATTAAGGATAGTGGTACGATTCTTCCTGGGCATGGAGGGGTGCTGGATCGCGTCGATGGATTGATTGCAGCTACGCCAGTATTCGTTCTTGGCATGACCTTTCTTGTATTGACGGCTCAGTAGACTATGAATAACCTCCGAAGAATTTGTATTCTTGGTTCGACAGGCTCGATAGGTCAAAGCACGCTCGCCGTTGTTGATGCTAACCCAACATTTGAAGTGGTTGCTTTATCTGGTCATCGGAATATCGACTTGCTGTTGCAGCAATGTCTGAAATACCGGCCGAAAATGGCGATTGTATCCCGGTCTGAAGACGCAAAAGGCTTGGCCGACTCGCTAAAGTCCGCTGGCAGTAAGGTGGAAGTGATGTGGGGCGCTGATGCGTTGTCGACCGCGGCAAGTGATGATTCAGTGGATATGGTGATGGCTGCAATAGTTGGTGCTGCAGGCTTGGAATCTACTCTCGCTGCTGCCCGTGCGGGTAAGACTCTGCTACTTGCGAATAAAGAATCTTTGGTTATGAGTGGGGATTTACTGTTTAGGGAAATTCAGGCTTCAGGAGCCACCCTTATTCCCATTGATAGCGAGCACAATGCTATTTTTCAGTGCTTACCACAAAACCTCTCTGGTCAGGGCGGCGACGGCACAAAATATGTCAGTAAAATAGCATTAACCGCCAGTGGTGGACCTTTTCTGGACAAGCCACTTACTGAATTCGGTGATATAACCCCAGCTGAAGCTTGTAAACACCCAACTTGGTCGATGGGACAAAAGATTTCAGTAGATTCTGCGACCATGATGAATAAAGGATTAGAGTTTATTGAAGCCAGCCTGCTATTCGGGCTCGCGCCTCATCAGATTGATGTGCTTATTCACCCACAAAGTACAGTCCATTCGCTGGTTTACTATAAAGATGGATCGGTGCTGGCGCAGCTCGGCTGTGCGGATATGCGGATTCCTATCGCCTATGGAATGGCTTATCCGAGACGAATTGAGTCAGGAGCGGCATCTTTGGACCTTATTGGGATGGGGTCGCTGGATTTCTTTGAACCTGACTATAAACGCTTTCCTTGCCTTAAACTTGGTATCGACGCAACGCTGCAGGGTGGAACAACACCAACCTTGCTCAATGCGGCTAACGAAATTGCGGTGGCGGCGTTTCTTGGTGGACAGATTAAATTTATCGAGATTGCTGAGCTTAATGAGCAGGTTTTATCGAAAATCCCTTGTGAACCGGCTTCATCTCTCGCTATTATTCGTGACGCTGATTCACTGGCTAGAAATATTACTAAAGAGCTGATTTTAAAGAAAAATTAATTAGTGTCTCTGATGCGCAATACAGAGAAAAACAGGCACCAAAATGATTCTTGAACTACTAACAAATGTACTGGCTTTACTTGTTACCCTGGGCATTCTAGTCACTATCCATGAATTTGGTCATTTCTGGGTGGCCCGGCGCTGCGGCGTGAAGGTGCTGCGCTTTTCTATCGGGTTTGGTAAAGCGGTAAAGACTTGGGTAGGAAAAGACGGTTGTGAATACGTTATTGCGCCTATTCCTTTGGGCGGTTACGTCAAAATGCTCGGTCAAGAAGACACAACAGTGTCCTCAGCCATGGAATTACCCGCGAACCAGCGCCATATGTCATTTGCATATAAGCCTCTTTGGCAGCGCATGGCCATTGTGGCAGCAGGTCCTGCGGCAAATTTTTTACTGGCTATTTTTGTGTTTTGGTTAATAAACATCGGCTATGGGCTTTCAGGTATAGCGCCGGTTATTGATGGAATTAGAGATAATTCTCTTGCCGAAATGGCGGGACTTAGTGAAGGCGATGAAATTATTGCCGTTGATGGCAAGGAAACGATTATTTGGCAGCAAGTGACTCTGCAAATGCTAGGAAGAATGGGAGAGACCGGAGATCTGCGTTTAACGATTAATCCTGCCTCCGGAGGCAGCCCGAGAGACATAACAGTTCCTATCTCTTCATGGCTAGGCAGTGACACTGCGCCTAATCCGGTTGCAGACCTTGGGATCGTGCAGATAGAAATACCCGCTATGATCGCGGGTTTAGTGGAAAATGGTCGTGCTGAACAGAGTGGTTTATTGCCAGGAGACGAAGTTCTTCTCGTTAATGGTCAAGCTATACGGGGATGGACGCATTGGGTTGAAGTAATCCGGGCAAACCCGGAACTTGATTTAGAAGTCGTGGTCCAACGTGGGGTCGAGCGAGCCTCGCTTAGCATTACACCTGCAGAAGTTATTTCTGATGACGGGTTTGCTGTTGGCAGTATTGGGGCCTATGTAAAACAGATGAGCCTTGCTGAAATAGTTCCAGAGTCTATGCGGCGTGAGGTAAGCTATGGTCCTATTAGCGCCATAAAGCCCGCGATAATAGAGACTTGGGATAAATCACTGTTTGTTCTCGACTCAGTTAAGAAAATGGTTGTGGGTTTAATTTCCGTTAAGAATATCAATGGCCCAATTACTATCGCTCAGGTTGCTGGGGATACAGTCACCTACGGGCTTAGTGTTTACTTGGGATTTTTAGCTTTGCTAAGCATCTCACTTGGAGTGTTAAACTTACTGCCAATTCCTGTCCTTGACGGAGGACATTTGCTGTATTACAGCATCGAAGCGGTAATTCGACGCCCAGTACCTGAACGTATTCAAGCGTTCGGGTTACAACTCGGTTTGTTATTGATATCAGGAATTATGGTTTTAGCCGTTTATAATGATATTAGTCGTTTACTTTAAATCAATACTGTCTATTGCCCGCCGCTAACATTAGATTGTGACTCAGTTTACATAAGATACTTGAATGAAAAAAATCATTTTCGGGTTGCTGTTGACCTTCGGTCTTCCTAACCTTTTGCATGCTCAAAACTTTACTATTGCAGACATCATTGTTGATGGCTATCAGCGTATTTCGCCTGGAATAATTTACAACCTGTTGCCTGTTGGAATTGGGGACACCGTCGATGGAACGGTTCCCGCTTTAATAATCAGAGAGTTATCCCGTTCGGATTACTTTGATGAAATTGAAGTCTCTCGTGAAGGTAATATCCTCGTTGTCACAGTGCTAGAACGGCCCTCGGTTGCTGAAATTACAGTGGAAGGCAACAGTGTTCTAGAGACAGAAGACATTATCGAAAATATGGCCTCTGCAGAGATTGCGGAAGGTCAGATCTTTACTCGTGCGGCGCTGGAGGCTATTAGGCAAGGAATTCAAGATGTTTACTCTGGGCGAGGCCGTTACGGGGCTGCAGTTGAAATCGAAGTAGAGGAATTGCCAAGAAACCGAGTCGCTATTCGACTGGAGATAAATGAAGGCGAGGAATCTAGAATTCGTCACATTAACATCGTCGGCAATGAGGCATTCGAAGAAGAGGATTTACTTGGTCTACTAGAGCTTGGACTCAAACCTTGGTACATGGTCATGAGTCGCAAGGATCGTTATTCCCGTGAGCAATTCTCTGGTGACCTTGAACGCCTCGAATCTTTCTATTTGGATAATGGGTACGTTGAATTCAATATTGATTCGACGCCTATATCCATTACCCCGGACCGCAAAGAAGTTTATATCACGGTCAATATCTCAGAAGGCAATCAGTACATTGTCAGTGGTGTTGATCTAGCTGGGGATTTGGTCGATGCAGAATCGCTGCTACGGGCTGCTGTCTTTGTGCGCCCCGGACAAATATATTCGCAAGGTTTAGTGACTGGCACCGAAGAAATCATGGTCCAGTTTTTAGGAAACTTAGGTTATGCCTTTGCCGAGGCTACTGGCGTTCCTGAGGTCAGTGAAGATGATGAGACCGTTGAAGTCACCTTCTTTATCGAGCCAGGTAAGAGGACCTATGTTAATCGAATTGGATTCAGCGGCAACATGGCCACCGCGGATGATGTCTTGCGTCGAGAAATGCGTCAGCTGGAAAGTGCTCCAGCATCCAGCCTGCAGATAGAGCAATCTAAAGTCAGGTTAGAGCGCTTGGGCTATTTTGAAACGGTGGAAGTGGACACGGTCGAGGTGGCAGGTACGGAAGATCAGGTTGACGTGAATTACGACGTGCTAGAACAAAATTTCGGGGCAGTGAGTTTTCAAGTGGGAACTGGCGGTGGCGGAAATTTCTTCCTCAGTTCCAGTTTGCAAGCGCAAAACTTTCTCGGGACAGGGCGTACATTAGGCGTAGGCGTTAACCGGTCACGATTCCAGCAGGGCTTAAACTTTCGCTATGTGGATCCCTATTTCACCCCAGACGGTGTGAGCCGAGGGTTTAACCTCTTTGCCCAAGAAATTGATTCGCCTTTTAACGTATCCAATTTCAACACTTCCTCATATGGCGGAACACTTAGCTTTAGCTATCCGCTCAGTGAGATTCAACTGCTTGGCTTTGACCTTGGATACACCCATACGGAATTGAGTGCAGGGGTGGGTTCAGTTCAGGAAATTGTTTCAAGCCCCATTTTGTTTGACGGCATCAACAACTTTGTCATCACGCCTCTTAACGCCAACCCTTTTAATGGGCCAGTGGCTGATTCGGTATTGGGGAACGTTGGAGATCTCAGAGCAGAACAACTGCGAGCTAATACAGACCCGGGTTTTGTCGACAAGTTCGGCGACACCTTTGATAACTTTACCTTTACTGCAAACTGGTTCGAAAACACATTGAACCGCGGACAAATGGCTACAGCGGGCTCTTATCACAGTGTCGCGTTGGAAGTAACGCTGCCGGGAAGTGATTTGGAATATGCCAGGTTGAACTACAACGCCCAAATTTACTGGCCCTTAACTCAGAGTCAAGAGTGGGTTGTTTCCTTTAAAGCGAATATTGGCTACGGCATTGGCTATGGCGACACTGGGGAGCTGCCGTTTTTTAATAATTTTTTCGCTGGTGGATTGATTCAGGGCGGGGGACAACTCCGTGGGTTTGAGGAAAACAGTCTAGGCCCAAGAAGTACGCCGGGTGCAAGATACCTCACCGATAGAGGAATATCCTTACAAAGAGATGAAAATGGCGAACTCATCCGCTTTGAAGATGGTTCGGCACAGATTCAAAACTCAATCGGTTATTCCACCACGCCGCTGGTAGACAGTCTCGGAAATCAAGTTATCGATGCTGAAGGCAATCCAGAGGTGGCTCTAGCGATACAAAACTTCTTTCTAGACGAGGATTTTGATAGTTTTGGTGGTAACATATTGACTACAGCGTCGCTGGAGCTGTTGTTTCCGTTGCCATTCATACCAAATAAAAACCAGGTACGATCGGCATTTTTTATTGATGCGGGTAATGTATTCTCCTCAACATGTTCTGACAGGCAAAAATTGCTTCAGAACTGTACGGATTTTGATCTCGGTGAGATGCGCTATTCAGCTGGTGTTAGTGTTACTTATCTATCACCATTTGGGCCCTTGACGTTCTATTTGGCCCAACCATTTGGTCAAGATGGTGACGATACGAAGCAGTTCGACTTTACGGTTGGACAAGGTTTCTAGCACTAAACAAGAATTACCTTTCGCCAAGACTGCTAAGAAATAAATCAAAGCAGGTCTTGAAGTTTGATTTTGGAGATATAAAGTGAAGACATTTAAAAGTTTGGCTGCCATTTTAAGTTTGGTTTTGGTTACACAGGGAGCCTTCGCTCAAAGTAAGATTGGAGTGCTAAACGCTATACAAGCGCTTTTCAATTCCGAAGCCGCTGGGGTTATTCAGGCGGAGTTGGAGCAGGAGTTTAGTGCAGATCAAGATCGGGCGAACTCGCTCACAGAGCAGTTAACAGCTCTGCGCGATGAGTTTCAGCAGAATGAAGCTGTCATGAGTGAAGATGAAGTTAGGCGAATGAACTCTAGCGCCCAAGACTTGAATGTTCAATTGCAGCTAATCGGAGAGCGTATTCAGACCGCTATCCAGGAAAAGAATCAGAACTTCGTCCAACTCATGCAACCTGATTTAGCTAAAGCGGTTACCGATATTGTCGCGGAAGGCGGGTACGATCTTATCTTAAATGCAGACTCAGCGCCGTTTTTCTCGCCGGTATTAGACATCACAGCAAAAGTTACAGCCAAACTTAATGAGAACGCCCAAGCTGCCTCAGAATAAGAAATTACAATTTCGAGCAAGAGCCAGGTGACTCCGAGTAAGAGCTATACACTTGGCGAGCTTGCTCGATTATTGAAGCTAGACCTAGTCGGCGATGGGGACTGTGTTGTCACCGGTATTGGTACTCTCAAAAACGCGGTGAGCGGTCAGATTGGATTCTTAAGCAATATGGCTTATGTGGATCAGTTGGCCGACACCAAAGCGTCTGCAGTAATTCTCTTAAGCCGGCATCAACTCTCTTGCCCAACGAACAAATTAATTAGTGCAAATCCCTATGTGAGCTTTGCGGTTGCCACTGCATTGTTTAGTGATGAGCCTCGTCTAGCAGCCGGTGTACACCCTAGTGCTTGTGTCCACTCAGATGTTTCGGTGCCTCCAGATACTTGCATTGGGGCAAACGCAGTTGTTGAAAAAGGTACAGTTATTGGCAAGGGCGTATCCATCGGCAGTGGCTGTTTTGTAGGGGAAAACTGCGTCATCGGAGATGATTCAAAACTTTACAGCGGGGTAACTGTCTACCATAAAGTTAAGCTTGGCTCGAGGGTTACGATACATGCAGGAAGCGTAATTGGTGCTGATGGTTTTGGTTTTGCCTTTGATGGTAAAAGATCAGTAAAAATCCATCAGCTCGGCAGTGTTGTGATAGGCGACGATGTAGAGATCGGTGCTAGTACGACAATCGATCGCGGTGCAATTGAAGATACTATTATTGCAAACGGTGTAAAAATCGACAATCAGGTTCAGATCGGGCATAACTGCATCATTGGCGAGCATTCGATTTTATGTGGTTGTGTAGCTCTGGCGGGCAGTGTGACAATTGGTAAATATTGTATTATGGGTGGCGGCTCTGGAGCTGTTGGTCATATTACAATTGCAGATAAGACTCAGGTCAGTGCGATGAGTCTCGTTAGTAAATCTATACTCACCCCAGACTTATACTCATCAGGAACTGGGCAGATGAAAACATCAGATTGGAAGCGCGCTATTGTGCGCTTCCAACAACTCGATAGCATTGCTAAACGAGTGAAGAAGTTAGAGCAGAACTCTGACGATAATAACGACGGCTAAGCTTCGAGCGAACAAGAGCTATCGCCTGAATAGAGAAGAATATGTTACTAGATATCCAAGAAATTAAAGAGTACTTACCTCAGCGCTATCCCTTTTTACTCGTTGATAGAGTTGTAGAGATGGAAATGGGGAAATCGATTCTTGCCTATAAAAACGTGACGGGAAACGAGCCATTTTTTGAAGGACATTTTCCTCATCAGCCAATTATGCCAGGGGTTCTGATAATCGAAGCACTTGCTCAAACCGCTGGAGTGCTGGGCTTCAAAAGTCAGGAAAAAAAGCCAAAAGACGGCTACCTGTATTATTTTGTGGGGGCTGATAATCTCCGCCTCAGACGCCCAGTAGTACCTGGAGACAAGCTAATGCTATACGCTGAAATCATTACTAATCGTCGAGGCATCTTCCGATTCGCAGCCAAGGCGAGTGTTGGTGATGAGACGGTAGGTACTATGACCATTCTTTGTGCTGAGAGGAAAGTTGATGTCGATTGATGACAGCGCGAGAATTCACCCTAGCGCCGTTTTAGGTGAGGGTGTAGCGGTTGGTCCTTGGAGTATTATTGGACCTAACGTGGTCATTGGCGCGAATAGCGTAATTGATTCGCACGTTGTGATCCGCTCGAACACGACTATGGGCGAGGGCAATCGCATTTATCAATTCAGTTCGGTTGGCGAAGATCCTGCCGATAAAAAGTTTTCAGGCGAAGATGTATGGCTTGAAATTGGTGATAACAATATTTTTCGTGAAGGCGTTACCATCCACCGTGGCACTGAGGCGGGAGGAAGTATTACCCGCGTAGGTGATAACAACCTGATGATGTCATATGCACATGTGGCTCATGATTGTATTGTCGGTTCCAATACTGTATTTGCTAACAATTCCGGCATTTCGGGTCACGTTGAAGTTGGTGATTGGGCGATTTTAGGTGGTCTTTCAGGGGTTAATCAATTTCTAAAAATTGGCCCCCATGCGATGATTGGTGGAATGACCCATATTGACCACAACGTGCCAGCATTCGTTATCGTTAGCGGACAGCCTGCGGCCGTTCGAAGTGTCAATACTATAGGCCTCGAGCGCAGGGGTTTTGAGAAAGCAACAATCAAGCAGATTCGTGAAGCGTTTAAAATCCTTTATAAGCGACAGCTATCCTTGCAAGATGCGATTAGCCAAATAGAAGCTTTGACGTTAAATTGTGCTGAGCTTTCTCTATTGCTCAACTCAGTGGCTGCCTCTGGAAAAGGCATTCATCGTTAACATAGCACGCTCTTTGTTCCTATTCTTATACTTCTTAATGCCCCATCAATCGTCAGTTGCGAGAGGGTATATCTGGCAAAGTTTCAGGTGCCACTTGCGAAGAGAGAAGCTTTAAGCTGCCAACATTAAGGTCAGCCCATGCTAGCGACGCTAACACCTCAGCAGAGCATATGAAACTGCAGTAAGGATCAGCTATTGAAACCTTTAGCACATCGTCTGATCGAAATAAGTCCGGTACCTGCGTATCTAACTGGAATGATTGTTTCCACAATCTGCTTTTTCTTCTATCTAATGATTGCAAGTGAAGCCGGTTTAGTAAGGCAAACACTCAGCGGTGAAGTTCCGTCGATCGTGTTACGTTCGAACTTGACCGCGATGGTTTTGATCGGTTACCTGCCGATTGCTCATTGGTATTTGCGGAATTGGAGTAGCGCACGTATTGAAGAACTGAAAGCCGGATTCGCGCTTCAAGACGATGTCCATGTGCCGAAAGGAATCACTCTGACTCTTGCTGGTTTTGTCAGCTGGCTGGCGTTTTTTGTCTTGTTTTTGATTGTGCCAGATCCAGAACTTCGCGGTTTTCAGCCTTCGAATTGGAACCTATTGCTCGCTGTTAGTGTGGTTGCGAATGCTCTGATCGGCTGGTGGATGGGAAAGTTTTCATTCGAGCTAATTTGGACAGCGTCATACTTATCGCAGATGGCGAAACGGTTGCCGGAGGTAAATCTTCTCGACGCGGACTCGTTCGAGCCTTTTGCCCGGCAGGGCGTACAGAGCGCTCTGTTAATCATCATTCTTATGTCTATAACTGGACATATGGCCTTTCGTCCTGATTCTGTAATTATCGGCGCAAGCGTTTTTGGGGCAATCATGTTGGTGCTAACAGTGACAGCGTTGGTTTTGCCCGTGCGGGGCATACATCGACGAATTCAAGCTCATAAACGCGAGGAGCTTGCGTTGCTAAGAGCGCAAATTAGACAGCAAAAAGTCAAACTGCTGATAGGGTCGGATCAGATAACGGATAATATAATCGTTTTGTTAGCGATGGAAGCAAGGATCGAGCGAGTTTCAGAATGGCCGTTCGATATTGGTAGTCTTTCGCGGTTTTCTTTTTATCTTTTGCTAGGCTTTGGCTCGTGGGTAGGAGCGGCTCTGGTGGAGCGATTACTCAATAGTGCTTTGTGATGCTTGGGGCGGCTCACTTAGTCCCTTTTGCTAATTGAATGAACGTTGGATGTTCCACTTAACTGCAATTCATGATTAAGTTAGGAAAACCCGAATTGAGGAAACTGTCTTGAACGATAAAGTCGTACTGATTACAGATGGCAATAGCGGTATCGGTCAAGTCACCTCTATGGATTTGGCCAAACGCGGCGCGAAGGTCGTTCTCGCCTGTCTTGATAGTGAAAAAACTAAAGCCGCAGGACCCGGTTACGACGTATGAGTAAACCTCTAATTTTTGGAATTGTCGCCGGCGAGAAATCTGGCGACATTCTTGGGGCAAGCCTGATTCTCGAAATGCGCAAGCGCCACCCAGATGCCCAATTTGTAGGTATTGGCGGTGACGCCATGATCGCCGCTGGGTGTCAGTCGATGTTTGAGATGGATCGACTATCGGTAATGGGTTTCGTAGAGCCTTTGGGTCGCTTACCTGAGTTGTTCGGGATTAAGCGCCAATTGCGCGAATACTTTGTCGCGAACCCGCCACTGGCCTTTATTGGTATCGACGCGCCTGATTTTAATCTTCGCCTAGAATCCGAACTGCATAATGCGGGCATTAAGACGGTTCACTATGTGGGTCCTAGCGTTTGGGCTTATCGTGCAAAACGCATTGTAGCTATTAAAAAGGCAGTGGATTTGATGCTGACCTTATTTCCTTTCGAGACCCAGATTTATAAAGACCATGGCATAAAAGTGGCGTGTGTTGGCCACCCACTAGCGGATCAAATAGGGTTTACAGACGCAAAACAGCAAGTCCGTGCAGAGCTCGGGATTGACCAAGACGCAAAAGTAATTGCTTTAATGCCGGGGAGTCGCAGCGGTGAAATTAACAGGTTAGCGCCTATTTTCTTTGGCGCTGCGATCAAATCATTGCAGAGAAACCCTAGTCTACGGTTTTTGATACCCTGTAGCAGCGCCGACAATAGAAGACTTATTGGGGACATCATGCGCCAGCTTGGCCTTCTGAGTGGCGAACAGTTTTGTTTGTTGGATGACTCGCGGCAGGCAATGAGTGCCGCAGATTTTGTTGTAATGGCCTCTGGTACTGCCACGCTAGAGGCTTTGCTGCTGCGAAGGCCGATGGTTATTTGTTACAAATTAGCGGCACTTACTTTTGCTATAGCATCTAAAATGGTGAAGATTCCTAACGTAGGTCTGCCAAATTTGTTGGCAGGCAAACGGTTAGTCCCGGAATATTTGCAAGGCCAGGTCACAGTGGACGCTGTTAGTGGTGAAATAATTAAGTTTGTGTCTGAGCCAGAATCGACGGCCGCTATGCTAAAAGAATTTACCTCGATTCATAAGAGGATTAGATTGGGTGCCTCCGCTCAAGCGGTCAATGCAATCGAATCCTTGGTTGGCATAAAAGCCTGAATTTTGAAAACCAACCCCTGGCGAAGATTATCGAACTTATAACATCTTATTTAGCGGGTGCCGCAGGCACCGACGAGGTTGGTCGCGGGCCTTTGGCTGGCGATGTAGTCGCAGCTGCAGTTATTTTGGATCCTCGCAGACCAATCCTAGGCTTAAAAGATTCTAAAAAGTTGACTGAGAAAATGCGAGAAAGTTGCTTCGAGCAAATAATATTAAAGGCCAGAGCCTACGCCATAGCCAGGGCCAGCGTCGCTGAGATCGAAGAACTTAATATATTACAGGCAAGCTTGCTGGCGATGAAGCGGGCTGTTAGTCAGCTGAACCCGCAGCCGCCCTTTGTTTATGTCGACGGCAACCGCTCCCCAATATGGCATTACCCATATGAAACTGTAGTAAGGGGCGATTCTCTTGTGCCGGCTATTTCGGCGGCCTCGGTTCTCGCTAAGGTTACCCGAGACAAGGAAATGGTGGCGATGGATTTAAAATATCCCGGCTATGGATTCGCAAAGCATAAGGGCTACCCAACCCCGGAGCACTTGAAGGCGTTAGCCCTGTTGGGAGTTAGTCCAATTCATAGAAAAACATTTGCACCTGTAGCACGCCTGCTTGGCTAAACTTTTCGCTAAAAAGTGGTATATTAGCGTTCTCATTTTTAGCAAAATTATAAAACCTCCATGCCTGAAAATTCACCAGCGCAAGCATTCGCCCACTTAAGACTTCATACTGAATTTTCAATAAGCGACGGGCTTGTCACCATCTCGCCTTTAATCGAACGCCTGCTCGAGCTAAAAATGCCAGCCGTTGCGATGACCGATATTGCTAACCTTTTCGCCCTTATCAAGTTCTACAACAAATCGATTTCTAGCGGCATTAAACCGCTTTGCGGCTGTGATGTTCTCGTACGTGATTTAGAGACGGGGTTGCAGTCACACCTAGTTTTGCTGGCACAGGATAAGCAGGGCTATCTGAATTTAACAGAGCTAATTTCAGAGATTTACACCGATGCTAATGGCTTGAGTGATGCCGTCTTGCTTAAAGAAAAGCTCGCCGGGCGAACTGCTGGGTTGATTGCGTTGTCAGGGGCTCAGCTAGGCGACGTTGGCCGAGCTCTGTTGGCAGGGGAGCAGGAAGATGCAAAATCTTTGCTGGAAGAGTGGCAAGAGCTATTTCCTAATCGTTTTTATCTGGAATTGCAGCGTCTCGGAAAGCCTGACGAAGAAGCCTATATCGAAAAAGTCTTGGAGCTTGCGCAGCTGACTTCTTGTCCGGTTGTTGCAACCAATGACGTCCGCTTTCTTAAGCAAGACGATTTCGAGGCTCATGAGGTTAGAGTTTGTATTAACGAAAGACGATCTCTCGATGACCCGCGACGAGTTCGAACCTATACCGATCAGCAGTACCTCAAATCCCAGGAGGAAATGGCTGCTCTGTTTGTAGATATTCCCGAGGCGTTAGAAAATGCGTGGGAGATAGCCAAGCGGTGCAACATAGAACTGGACCTAGGAACCCCGTGTTTGCCGAATTACCCGACGCCCGAAGGGGTGAAGCTGGAAGATTATCTTTCGCAGATATCTGAAGACGGGCTGGAAATAAGACTAGAAACAATCCTCGGTGAGAACATTGATGACCCGCAAGTTCGTGCTCCTTATATGGAGCGGTTGGAGACCGAGCTTAAGATTATCAATCAGATGGGTTTTGCCGGTTACTTTCTGATTGTGATGGAATTTATACAGTGGTCTAAGGATAACGGCATTCCGGTAGGGCCAGGTCGTGGTTCAGGTGCGGGCTCCATCGTTGCTTATGCGCTAGGCATTACGGACATAGACCCACTTAAATACGATCTACTTTTCGAGCGTTTTTTGAACCCAGAGCGGGTTTCTATGCCAGATTTTGACGTGGATTTTTGCATGGATGGCCGGGACCGGGTAATTGCCCATGTTGCTGAACTTTATGGAAAAGACGCAGTATCTCAAATCATCACCTTTGGCACTATGGCGGCAAAAGCGGTAGTGCGTGATGTAGCCAGAGTTCAGGGTAAGCCTTACTCATTGGCCGATAAGCTCTCAAAACTGATTCCTTTCGAACCTGGGATTACTTTAAAGAAAGCGTTCGAAGATGAGCCTTTATTAGGGGAATTTGTAGACAGTGATGAAGACGCTCAAGAAATCATGGAGATGGCGTATAAGCTGGAAGGCATCACAAGGAATGTTGGTAAACACGCTGGTGGTGTGGTCATAGCCCCAACTAAGCTTACTGATTTCACTCCATTGTACTGTGATGAGACCGGACAAAATTTAGTCACCCAATTTGATAAAAACGATGTTGAGACAGCTGGACTTGTTAAGTTTGATTTTCTTGGGTTAAGGACTCTGACAATCATTGATTGGGCTGTGAAAATGATTAACGCTAGAAAAGCTGAAGGCGCGCCCCTGGTTGACATTAATGATTTGCCCCTCAACGACCAGTCGGTCTATCGCCTCCTGCAGAAAGGAGAGACCACCGCTGTATTTCAACTAGAATCTCGCGGGATGAAGGAGTTGATTAAGCGTCAGGTTCCCAATTCCTTCGAAGACATTATCGCTTTGGTTGCGTTGTTTAGACCGGGTCCTTTGCAGTCAGGCATGGTTGATGACTTCATCGACCGTAAACACGGGAGGACCAGGGTTGAGTTTCCGCACCCTGAGCTAGAGCCAGTGCTAGGCAACACCTACGGCGTAATCCTTTACCAAGAGCAAGTTATGAAGATTGCGCAGGTTTTGGCGAACTACACCTTAGGTGGTGCCGATATCTTGCGTAAGGCGATGGGTAAGAAGGACCCGACGGTGATGGCCAAGCAGCGAACATTATTCGTGGAAGGGGCTAAAGCGAGGGAAGTGGATGCGGAGCTTGCAGAGTCTATTTTTGATTTGATGGAAAAATTCGCAGGCTATGGCTTCAATAAATCACACTCAGCAGCCTATGCCTTGGTGTCCTATCAGACAGCTTGGCTTAAAACTCATTACCCGGCATATTTTATGGCGGCAGTTCTTTCTGCTGATATGGACAACACTGAAAAAGTTGTAACGTTGATCGAAGAGTGCCGATCAATGAAGCTCGAAATAGTCCCACCGGATATCAATATTGGACAGTTTAATTTCACTGTCAACGATGCCGGTCAGATTGTGTATGGCTTGGGTGCAATCAAAGGCTTGGGTGAAGGCCCGGTTGGAGGTATTTTAAAAGCCAGAGAAGATGCGCTGTTTTCTAGTCTGTTGGATGTATGTCAACGTGTCGATTCGCAGACTGTAAATAAGCGAACTATGGAGGCCCTAGTGCGCTCTGGCGCAATGGATAGCTTGGTAAAGGGTAGTTGCGACTATGCCCGTGCGTTGCTCAGCTATAGTCTTCCTCAGGCAATGAAGGCGGCGGAGCAGAGCAGTCGTAATCAAGCCAGCGGGGTGGGAGATCTGTTTGGGGAGATAGCCCCAGATGACCATGCCAGCGAGCCTGAGTTGTCGGATACCGATTTATTTCAGCCTTGGCAAGAGCAGCAGCGTTTGCTTGCTGAGAAGGAGACTCTAGGATTGTATTTGTCAGGACATCCTATTGATGAATTTTTGCCGGAGCTGTCGCATCTTACTAAGACCCGGCTTTCAAAACTAAGGCCCGAGCGAGGCAACCAGATTATTGCTGGTATTCTCCATGCGGTGCGAACCATGAAGAGCAAGACAGGAGATACCATTGCTTTTCTGACTTTAGATGACCACAGCGGCCGATTTGAAGTGGGGCTATTCGCAAGAGAATATGAAAAGTACCGCGAGCTATTACAGAAGGACCTAATACTGGTCGTGGAATGCGGGATCAGTACGGACGATTTTTCTGGTGGTATGCGTGGTAGGGCAAAAGAAGTTATGACTTTAACTCAGGCTCGCAAGAAATTTGCAAATCGGCTCGCACTAAACGTAGAAGCTTCGAATTTAACGACTGGATTTAGTGATAAATTGGCATCAATACTCAGCCCTTATAAGCTTGCCTTACAGTCGGCGCAGCAGTCTGATGTTATGCCAAATTCTATAGATTACATCCCAGATGAGGCAGTGCCGGAAGCAATAGAGGGCTGTCATGTTGTAGTTAATTATCAACGAAATGATTCTAGAGGGTGTATAATTCTCGGGTCCCAGTGGAAAGTCTCTCCTGCCGAGGATTTAATTCAAAGGCTAAAATCAGAGTTTGGTAAAGACAAGCTAGAAATTAAGTACAGCCGACCATCAACCCTCGGCTAGTGCAGTAATAGTGGAAGATATTGGATAAAAAATGGATCCGAATTATTTAGATTTTGAACAGCCCATTGCCGAACTCGAGGCTAAAATCAGCGAATTGCGCCTTGTCGGAACTGACAATGACATTAATATCAATGAAGAGATTCAGAACCTTCATGATAAAAGCACTAAGCTGACTAAAAAAATATTCGCAAATCTGTCTTCGTGGCAGGTTTCTCAGGTAGCTAGACATCCTCAGCGTCCCTATACGTACGATTTCATTCGCCAAATTTTCACAGATTTTGATGAGCTACACGGTGACAGGTTGTTTGCCGATGATCAGGCACTTGTCGGCGGTTTGGCCAGGCTTGATGGCCGGCCAGTAATGGTTATTGGTCATCAAAAAGGGCGCGGCACTAAGGAGAAGGTGAGGCATAACTTTGGCATGCCGAGACCTGAAGGTTACCGAAAAGCTCGACGTTTGATTAAATTAGCTGAGCGTTACAGGTTGCCTGTTTTTTCATTTATAGATACACCTGGCGCCTACCCGGGTATAGATTCAGAAGAAAGAGGTATCAATGAGGCTATCGCTGAAAACATGGCGATGATGTCTCGGGTTAGGACGCCATTGATAGCGACGGTCACAGGTGAAGCCAACTCTGGTGGCGCCATAGCCATCGGGGTTTCTGATCAGCTGAACATGTTGCAGTTTTCAACGTATACAGTAATCACGCCAGAAGGCTGCGCCACTATACTTTGGAAGTCTGCTGATCATGCAGCAGCAGCGGCAGAAGCGATGGGAGTGACTTCTAAGCGCCTTGAAGAGTTAGGGATAGTAGATCATACAATCCCAGAGCCACTAGGTGGAGCCCATCGAGACGTGGCCAATGTATGCGCCAGTATCAAGGTGGCACTGATAGAACAACTAGATCGGCTAAGCAAATTGTCTGAGGACGAACTTGTCAGCCGACGATACGAGCGCTTAATGAGCTATGGAATTAGCAGCTAGAACTGAGTTGGCATTGAGCCAATTGACGGCTCAGTGTTAGTTCGAAAAAGGTTGGCGTAGCCTGGTGCTGGTTGCTAGTTTGCTAATAAAAAGCTATCAGCGAGGTCTCGTCAAGCCCATAAAGGCGGTCCTGACACTAGCCCAACCGAGCATTGGTTTCAGGCTCGCGCTGAGCCAAGCCT
This sequence comes from uncultured Gammaproteobacteria bacterium, assembly GCA_913031035.1. Lineage (GTDB taxonomy): Bacteria > Pseudomonadota > Gammaproteobacteria > Pseudomonadales > Pseudohongiellaceae > UBA9145. Next base: position 5,117 of record CAJWGN010000033.1, on the reverse strand, counting down.
GAAACCATGTCAAACCGCGCTCTGAAACAATTTACTTTAACCCTTGTGTGTTTCTTGCCATGACCTCATTGCTAAAGAGCATCAACCAAAGCATGCATGAGTTTGCCTCCGATGCACCGCTTTGCGTGGCTCTCAGTGGTGGCATGGATTCGGTTGTATTACTTCATGGTCTAGTTCTACAGAAAAGGTTTTCGTCCATTCGGGCATTACATATAAATCATCAATTAAGTGACAATGCTGATTCTTGGCAGAGGCACTGCGAAACACTGTGCGCGTCTCTTGATGTGCCTCTCACCTCAATATCTGTTGATGTTCTTTCTGAATTAGGACATAACCTGGAAGGTCTCGAAAGCACGGCGAGAAATTGTCGCTATCAGGCCTTTGAAAAAGATATTGCCGCAGGCGAGACTTTTCTTCTTGCTCATCACGCTGATGATCAATACGAAACCATGCTATTGCGTTTGATGCGGGGTGCCGGGCCAAGTGGTCTGTCTGGCATTCCCGCTAGACGTGGACTCGGGCTAGGACGTTTATACAGACCTTTACTTGCGCTGCCTCGTCAGGCTCTGCTCGATTACGCTAAGGCATCTCAGCTGTCTTGGGTTGAAGATGAAAGTAATCGGGACTCCCGCTTTGATAGGAATTTTTGCCGAAATGAGGTGCTGCCTTTACTCGCCACGCGCTGGCCTAGCTATCGATCTTGTTGGGCCAAAAGTAGTCAGTTGTTGGGAGAGGCAGATGAGTTAATGCAGGCATTGGCAGAGCTTGATATCGCTGATGCGGCAACAAAAGAGAGCTCGATACTGAATTTAGGCGCTTTGCAATTGCTATCCCGGAGTAGGTTGAGAAACGCAATCCGTCACTGGCTACTTAGTCTTGGGCTTGATGATGTGGGTTGGAGAAAACTCAATGCCATCGTTGTTGCTTTTGATGCAACTGAACAAAAAACTAGAACGCTGGTACAAGCAAATGATTTCAGGCTAATTGTCTACGCTGGCAAGCTCTACGCTCTGCCTCCTGCGCAGGCGCTAATTAAGCAAAGCTTGCCATGGCAGTTGGATACGCAAGAGTGTGTATTGCCGGGCAATGGTTGTTTGCGTCTTATTTCTTCGGTCAGTATGCCGACAATGAGTATTGACAGATCGCGAATGGAGGATGCTCAAATTCGCTATCGCCAAGGTGGCGAAGAATTGAAGATGCCAGGACGACCAACCAAGTCGTTGAAGAAGCTTCTACAAGAAGCTGGCATAGAGCCTTGGCTGCGGGAGCAGCTGCCGCTTATTTATATTGCTGAGCAACTAGCCTTTGTGCCGGGTATCGGGGTTGCTGAGAACTATTCTGCCAGCCCCTCTGATGAGAGTGCGTTCACAGTGGAATGGGTGCAGCAGAATTTTAATTGCCCCTCAAACGAGAAATCCAATTGAGCTGTTGGAGGCATTCACGTAAGATAATCGTCCATCTGAAAGTGTCAGCGCAATGCTGATTCGGACACAAGAGATGGGGCACTAATGACACGTTTTATATTTATAACCGGTGGTGTAGTTTCGTCGCTGGGCAAGGGCATTACTTCTGCTTCACTAGCCGCAATCCTTGAGGCCCGCGGCCTCAAAATTACCATGCTTAAACTCGACCCCTACATTAATGTAGATCCGGGCACTATGAGCCCGTTTCAGCATGGCGAGGTTTATGTGACCGAAGATGGCGCGGAGACCGATTTAGACCTCGGTCACTATGAGCGCTTTAGTCGCATTACCATGCAGCAGAAAAACAATTTTACTACTGGCAAGGTTTACGAAGAAGTTCTCAAGCGCGAACGTCGTGGCGATTATCTGGGGGCGACAATCCAAGTTATTCCTCACATCACCGATGAAATCAAAAGGCGAATCATTGATGGCGCAGGGGACGCAGATGTTGCGCTTGTGGAAATCGGCGGCACGGTCGGCGATATCGAATCACAGCCATTCCTCGAGGCTGTGAGGCAGTTAAGAGTAGAGGTAGGCTCCGAGCATGCTTTATTTCTTCACCTTACCCTCGTGCCCTACATTGCCACCGCAGGGGAGACTAAGACCAAGCCAACTCAGCACTCGGTGAAAGAACTTCGTTCTATAGGTATACAGCCAGATGTATTGGTTTGTCGCTCAGAGCAAGAAATTGATGAATCATCTCGACGTAAAATTGCGTTGTTTACCAATGTTGAACTGCCCGCGGTTATTTCTTTGCCGGATACAGATTCTATCTATCGAATTCCCGCTAAGCTTGGCGCCGCCGGTTTAGATGAAATTGTGGTGCGTAAATTCCAATTGGATTGCCCCAAAGCTGATTTTTCTGAGTGGGATAGGGTGGTAGATTCACAGCTAAACCCCGAGCGGGAAATCAATCTGGCGATGGTCGGGAAATACATGGATTTGCTGGACGCTTATAAGTCTTTAAACGAATCCATTATTCATGCAGGCATTCAAACTCGAACAAAGATTAAAGTAAGCTATATCGACTCGAACGATATACTAGCTGACGGCACCGGAATCTTAGCAGGCCAAGACGCGATTTTAGTGCCCGGTGGCTTCGGTGAACGAGGAATCGAAGGTAAGATATCTGCCGTTAAATATGCTAGAGAAAATAAAGTGCCGTATTTGGGGATTTGTCTTGGCTTACAGGTCGCAGTTATAGAATATGCCCGAAACGTCGCTGGTCTCAAGGGTGCCCACAGCACCGAGTTTGACAAGGCAAGCGAGAGCCCTGTGATCGCTTTAATCAGCGAGTGGATTAACTCGACCGGAAGTACAGAGTTCAGAAGCGAGGATTCTGATTTAGGCGGAACAATGCGCCTAGGAGCCCAAGAATGTGTATTGGATAAGGACTCCAAAGCCTTTGAATGCTATCGCTCGGAATCAATAACTGAACGCCATCGTCATCGGTATGAATTTAACAACGACTATCGAGAGACTCTGGCAGCAGCAGGTTTAAAACTAGTTGGAAATTCTAGCGATGGGACGCTGGTTGAAGTCATCGAGGTGCCTGATCATCCTTGGTTTGTCGGTTGTCAGTTTCATCCAGAATTCACCTCCACTCCAAGAGATGGCCATCCCTTGTTTACGGGTTTCATCAAGGCGGCCATAGCCAAACATGAAGAGCTTCATGGTCCAGGTTCGGCGGATCGTCCGGTGCGCTCAACGTCTAATTTAGCAGCTGATCGAGCTACACAGGATATACCTTAAGCCTTATTTCTTAGGGAGTTGCGGCCTAAAATGATGATGAAATCTAAACAACTAATGATAGCCGATATAGCGTTGGCAAATGAATTGCCGTTTGTGCTGTTCGGTGGCATGAATGTCTTGGAATCAAGAGATCTCGCGATGAGCGTGGCAGAACACTTCAAAGAAGTGACTGCTCGTTTAGGGATTCCTTTTGTCTTTAAAGCTTCGTTTGACAAAGCTAACCGTTCCTCGCTTACCTCGTTTCGCGGCCCTGGGCTGGATAAGGGCTTATTGTGGCTTGAGGAAATCAAAGAAACCTTTGCTGTGCCTATTATTACCGACATACATGGCCCAGAGCAGGCCCAAGCTGTCAGTGAAGTCGCTGATGTGATTCAGTTGCCGGCATTCTTGTCTCGACAAACTGATTTGGTCGAAGCTATCGCGAGAACCGGCGCGGTAGTTAATATTAAGAAAGCACAGTTCTTAGCCCCTGAAGAGATGCGCCATATCATTAACAAGTGTGAAGAGGCTGGCAATAGCAATCTCATTCTTTGTGAGAGAGGTACGTCCTTTGGCTATAACAACCTTGTTGTAGATATGCTCGGTTTCTCGGTGATGAAACAATTTGGCTATCCCTTAATGTTTGATGCCACGCATGCGCTGCAACGTCCGGGGGGCTTAGCAGCAAGCGCAGGAGGGAGGCGCGCTGATGTGACGTCTCTGGCAATGGCGGGATTGAGTCAAGGTTTGGCGGGGCTATTTATTGAGGCTCATCCAGATCCTGATAGTGCGCTATGCGACGGGCCTTGTGCGCTGCGCCTAGCTAACTTGCCTGCGTTCTTAACCCAAATGCGGGACCTTGATGCGTTAATCAAGTCATTCGAGCCAATCGACACGGCGTAAAATAAAATAATTTACATTAAAAAACCAATCTAAGGTATTGAAATGGCAGTAATAAAATTTGTCAAAGCTCGTGAGGTATTGGATTCGCGCGGCAATCCAACAGTTGAAGCCGACGTTGTCTTGGCAAGCGGAGTAGTCGGAAGTGCTTGTGCTCCGTCAGGGGCTTCTACGGGTTCGCGGGAAGCATTGGAGCTGAGAGATAAAGACCCAGAACGCTACTTAGGTAAAGGGGTTCTGGGTGCCGTTCACAATATTAATACGAGTATTCGTGATGCTCTGATTGGCCGAGACGCTATGGATCAGGAGTCGTTAGATCAAATTATGCTCGACCTTGATGGTACCGAGAACAAGTCAAAATTGGGAGCTAATGCCATTTTAGCTGTCTCGCTAGCAGCAGCTAAAGCGGCGGCTAGTGAATCGGGGATTCCTCTTTATAGTCATATTGCTAGGCTAAACGGCAGCGATGGACAGTTTTCGTTGCCGGTGCCGATGATGAATATCATCAACGGGGGCGAGCACGCGGACAATAATGTAGATATTCAAGAATTCATGATCCAGCCAACTGGTGCGCCTAATTTCAGTGAGGCTCTACGCTATGGAGTTGAAATTTTTCACGCGCTAAAGTCTGTTCTTAGTCAACAAGGTTTAAGTACGGCGGTTGGCGATGAAGGGGGTTTCGCGCCCAATCTACCATCAAATGCTGCCGCCTTGGATGCAATATTAGTGGCTATTGAAAAAACCGGTCTCAAGGTCGGCAAAGATATTCATCTGGCTTTGGACTGTGCTGCGTCCGAGTTTTATGAAAATGGCGAATATAATCTGAGAGGCGAAGGTAAAACATACTCTTCAGCTGAATTTGCCGATTATCTTCAAAATTTATCTGAGCAATATCCGATTCTATCTATAGAAGATGGTATGGATGAAAGCGATTGGGACGGTTGGGCTAAATTATCTGCTCAAATAGGCGATAAAGTTCAATTAGTAGGAGATGATTTGTTTGTTACCAATACTAAAATACTA
>CAJWGN010000032.1 GCA_913031035.1 uncultured Gammaproteobacteria bacterium | reverse complement strand
CTGCAAGACAGTCATTGGTTTTGGCTCACCTAACAAGGAAGGCACCGCTGCAACTCACGGGGCGCCGTTAGGAGACGAGGAAATCGCGGCAACGCGACTCAATCTTGATTGGCCACATGGACCATTTGTCGTGCCGAAAGAGATCAAGCAAGCTTGGAATGCGACTGAAAAAGGATTCACAGCTGAAACGGCCTGGAAAGAAAAATTGGTTATGTACGAAGAAGCGTATCCAGAACTTGCGATGGAGCTTGTAAGGCGTATTAAAGGCCAGTTGCCAGGGCATTTTCGCGATAAAGCTGACGAGTACATTGCCAGCTGCCAAGCGGCAGATGACAATATTTCAAGTCGTAAGGCCTCTCAGAACACTATCGAAGCTTATGCTTCATTGCTGCCAGAACTTATTGGCGGTAGCGCAGATTTAACTGGATCTAATTTGACCAATTGGTCGGGTACTATGCCAATTACTAAGCAGGCAGGAGGTAATTATATTTACTATGGTGTGCGCGAGTTTGGTATGACCGCGATTGCGTCAGGGATGGCACTGCACGGAGGGTTTATTCCCTATACGGCAACTTTCCTAATCTTTATGGAATACGCTCGCAACGCGGTGCGCATGACTGCACTTATGGGCCAGCAGAGCATTTTTGTTTATACCCATGACTCGATCGGTCAGGGCGAAGATGGACCTACTCACCAACCAATAGAGCAATTGGCAAATCTTCGCAGTACGCCAAACATGTCAGTTTGGCGGCCCTGTGACAACGTCGAATCTGCAGTGGCTTGGAAATCCAGTTTGGAAAACCACAGCGGACCGACGGCACTGGTGTTTTCTCGGCAGAATCTAGCGCATCAAGGCAGAAGTGCGGAACAGCTAAGTAATATTGCTCGGGGCGGCTACATACTTAAAGACTGCTCCGGTGAACCGGCGGTTATTATTATTGCGACTGGATCAGAGGTAGAAATCTCTCGTCAAGCGGTTGAGACACTCAATGAGCAGGGCGTGGCTGCAAGACTGGTATCAATGCCGAGTGTAGATCACTTTGAGAAACAAGATGCACAGTACCAAGAATCTGTTCTTCCTAGATCAGTTCGTGCTCGCTTAGCAGTAGAAGCCGCTGGAGTTGATTACTGGCGAAAATTTGTTGGTCTGGACGGTGACGTCGTGGGCATGAAAAGTTTCGGTGAATCAGCACCGGGCCCTGTTCTAATGGAACATTTTGGATTCTCTGCTGAAAACGTGACCGCTAAAGCTAAAGATCTGCTTTAGCGGTTCAATCTTTTTATTTTAGGAACTTCTATGGCATTTCGAATAGCCATTAATGGATATGGCCGAATTGGGCGCTGCGTGCTACGGGCGCTTTATGAGTCTAATGATTATTTGGATCTCAAAATTGTCGCTTTAAACGACCTTGCTGATCCAAACACGCTGGCGCATTTGACTCGCTACGACAGTACACATGGCCGTTTTCTCGGCAACGTTCAAGTAAACGGAGATGCACTGGATGTCGAAGGCGACAAAATAAAGCTCTACCGCTCGGCCGATATTATGGGTTTGCCTTGGAGAGAACAAGAAGTAGATCTGGTTTTAGAATGCAGCGGTTCATTTGCTGATCGACTTACTGCTGAGAAACATCTATCTCAAGGTGCGAAAAAAATGTTGTTTTCCCAGCCAGCGGAAAGCGACGTGGACGCCACAATTATTTACGGTATAAATCAAGACACATTGACGGCTAAAGATACGGTTGTCTCAAATGCATCGTGTACCACTAACTGTATTGTTCCGGTACTCAAAGTGTTGGACGATAACTTTGGTATCGATTCTGGCGCTATAACCACAATACATTCGGCGATGAATGACCAGCCGGTCATTGATAGCTACCACGACAGCGATTTACGTAAGACTCGCAGTGCAATGCAGTCCATCATTCCTGTGGAGACTGCGCTGGCCAAGGGTATAGAGCGTATCCTGCCCCACCTTGCGGGCAAGCTTGAGGCTCAGGCCATTAGAGTGCCTACGGTAAACGTCTCGGCCATGGATCTATCAATCAATGTGTCACGAGACGCCTCTATTGACGAGGTGATTAGGGCGATAAGAAATGCCAGCAAAGCACTGCCAATTAATATTTTGGGAGTTACCGAAGAACCACTAGCTTCTTGTGACTTTAATCATGACCCAAGATCAGCTGTCGTCGATTTAAATCAGACCAAAGTGATCAATCGCCGCCTGATAAAGTTATTGGTGTGGTTTGATAATGAATGGGCTTACGCTAATAGAATGTTAGATGTGGCTCAGCATATGTGCCGACTTGGTTAACCAAAGAAATTTTAATTTTGGAATTACTGCAAGAAATAACTGTAAGCAATAATAGAGAAGGGCAAAAAAAATGGCATTCCTGAGGATGGAGCAGCTTGACCTAGATCAAAAAACAGTCTTGATTCGAGAAGATCTAAATGTGCCCGTTAAGAATGGAAAAATAGTAAATGACACGCGCATTCGCGCCGCTATACCCTCACTTAAGGCGGCCATGGGCGCCGGTGCAAAAGTTATTGTCATGAGCCATTTGGGACGCCCTGAAGAAGGGCTGGCGATCTCGCATCAAAGTGAGTTTTCGCTTGCCCCGGTGGCAAAGCATTTAGAGGCGTTGCTGAACTGTTCAGTGGCCTTGGTGGATGACTATCTTGATTCTCCACTGTCAATTTCCACTACTGGTGCTGACATCGTTATTTTAGAAAACGTGCGGGCTAACGTTGGTGAAAAATCTAACAGTGACGAATTAGCCAAGCGCTATGCATCTCTGTGTGATGTCTTTGTCATGGATGCTTTCGGAACTGCTCATAGAGCGCAGGCGAGTACTCACGCCGTGGCAAAGTTTGCGGCCACAGCGTGTGCCGGTCCATTGTTAGCAAAAGAATTGGATGCACTGGAAAAGTCCCTCAGAAACCCGGAGCGGCCGATGCTTGCGATTGTGGGTGGAGCGAAGGTGTCCAGCAAATTAGAAGTACTACAAAGCCTCGCGGGAAAAGTTGATCAGTTAATCGTAGGCGGTGGCATAGCCAACACCTTTCTTGCGGCCAGTGGTTTTAATGTAGGTAAGTCATTGTATGAACCAGACCTTGTAAGCGTTGCCGCAAAGCTTATGGAGCAGACGACAATACCCTTACCTATAGATGTTGTATGCGCTAGAGAATTTTCGGAGACGGCGCAGGCCACTATTAAAAATGTATCAGAAATCGCCGATGATGATTTGATATTAGACATTGGGCCACAAAGTATCGCTGTTCTGAATGGCATAATTGGCAATATGAAAACCATAATATGGAATGGGCCGGTGGGTGTGTTTGAATTCCCAGCATTTGCCGCAGGAACCAAAGCTATCGCTGAAGCAGTTGGGAAAAATAAAGGGTTTTCTATCGCCGGGGGTGGTGAGACTATTACCGCGATTGATCAATTTGAAGTAACCGACGCTATTTCCTACATATCAACAGGCGGCGGCGCATTTTTAGAGTATGTGCAGGGAGACGAATTACCTGCAGTACAAATATTAAACGAACGTGGTAGTTAACCGGCGTACCTAACTTGCGTGTGGCGGGAAACTAGAGACTCGATTAAGTCTTTAGCAAGACACTCGACTAGACATTTACAAAAATATTCAAATAGAAGTTTAATTTCAGATAAATATTAGAGGATTAGTCATGGCCCTTATTAGCTTAAGACAGTTACTTGATCATGCCGCAGAGTATCAATACGGCGTGCCTGCGTTTAATGTGAACAATCTCGAACAAGTTCAAGCGATCATGGAGGGAGCTGCTCAAGTTAACAGCCCTGTAATACTGCAAGCATCCGCTGGTGCTAGAAAGTATGCTGGCGCCAATTTTCTCAAGCATTTGATTCAAGCCGCTATCGAAGAATATCCTCACGTGCCGATCGTTATGCACCAAGATCACGGTTTCTCACCCGCTGTATGCCAACGCTCAATTCAGCTTGGCTTCTCATCCGTTATGATGGATGGCTCGCTAGGAGAAGACGGCAAGACGCCGGCTGATTTTGACTATAATGTTGCTGTTACCAAGACGACGGTCGCAATGGCTCACGCCTGCGGCGTTTCCGTGGAAGGTGAAATCGGCTGTCTTGGATCACTGGAAACAGGGATGGCAGGCGAAGAAGATGGCAGTGGTGCCGAAGGTGTGCTTTCGATGTCTCAGCTTTTGACTGATCCTCAGGAAGCTTCAGATTTTGTTGCTGCAACAGGTGTCGACGCACTGGCGATTGCTGTTGGTACAAGCCATGGCGCCTATAAATTCAGTCGCCCACCAACAGGTGACATTTTAGCGATTAAGCGTATAAAAGAAATTCATGCCAAGATACCTAACACACACTTAGTAATGCACGGGTCATCATCGGTGCCGCAGGAATGGCTAGCGGTGATTAACGAATTTGGTGGCGAAATCCCTGAAACCTATGGTGTCCCCGTTGAAGAGATTCAGGAAGGTATCAAGCATGGGGTTCGCAAGGTCAACATTGATACTGATCTAAGACTTGCCTCAACCGGCGCTGTTCGAAAATTTCTAGGCGAAAATAAATCAGAATTCGACCCTCGAAAATTCCTGATCGTATCGACTACCGCGATGAGAAATATTGTTATTGAAAGATTGCAATCTTTTGGCTGCGAGGGGCAAACATCTAACATCAAGAAAATCTATACCTTGGATGAAATGTCTCAACGTTATATCGATGGCATATAGATTACGGCTAAAATTCCAGATGTTTGATAATAGTCTAAACGGTTTGAATGTTTACATCCGCTGATGCAACGGCAATTCGTCGTGGCCTTGGCGAAATAGATTTTGCGGCGCCACTCGCCGAGCCTTTAAGCTTAGCGTTTGAACTCTATTTTGAGTTCTATAGATTCAATTTGAAAGTGATTGGAGAAGACACGAGCCATACTGCTGGCATTATTAATGCGGCCGGTTTCGATGTGGTTGCTCAGTATTTCCGTCGAGTTGGCAGAGATAGCCAAGGGACTGTTGTTCTGCTGCATGGTTATTTTGATCACAGTGGAATCTATCAGCATATTATTAAACACTGCTTAGATCAGAATTTTTCTGTTGTCGTATTTGATATGCCAGGGCACGGACTGTCCAGTGGCAAAGTGGCAAGTATCGAGTCATTTCATTTGTACTCTGATGTTTTGCTGCGGCTGTTAGACCTAATGGCTAGTGCAGAGCTGCCTGGCCCTTGGAATCTGCTCGGCCAAAGCACAGGTGCGGCGGTGATGATAGATTGCCTGCTTTCAAACAGATTCTCCTCGCAATTCCCGCTCTCTAAATTTGTTGCCTTGGCGCCATTGCTAAGGCCATACGCTTGGCAAACAAGCAGGCTGCTTTTTGCTTTAAGCCGGTATTTTCTTTCTTCGACTAATAGAAAATTTTCTGAGAACAGTCACGACCAGCAATTTTTGGATTTTCTTAAATTTCAAGACCCTCTGCAAAGCCGGCGTTTAATGCGGGATTGGATATTGGCGATGGTTAAATACCAATCGGGGTTTGAGCTAGCTGAAGTTAACAAGGTGCCACTTCACATTATACAAGGTACAGACGACACTACGGTGGACTGGAAATACAATTTAGAAAAATTTAAGTCAAAGTTTCCCAATGTTCACATCGAGAAAATACCAGACGCCCGCCATCATTTAGTTAATGAAAGCGAGACATACAGGCAGCAGGTATTTGCGTCGGTGGATAGAGCCTTTAAGCCAATCTAGTTTTTCCTAGAAAAGTACACGGCAGCGGATAGTGCCCGTGACTAGATTAAGCCTCTCTAGTGCAAGTTCGCTGTACTTCTGGTCGATGTCCATGACCACATAGCCAACTTTTTCGTTTGTTTGCAGAAACTGTGAGCGGATATTGATTCCGGTTTCAGAAAACACCGAGTTGATTTTGGTGAGAACGCCGGGCACGTTCTCATGAATGTGAAGTATTCGGTGGTTGTCAGGATGAGCAGGTAGGGTGACTTCCGGGAAATTAACTGAAGTGACGCTAGATCCATTGTCGCTGTATTTCGCGAGCTTCTCGCTCACCTCAACGCCTATATTTTCCTGAGCTTCCATAGTGCTGCCGCCAACGTGAGGGGTCAAAATGCAGTTGTCGAATTCACGCAGCTTGGATATAAATTCTTCGTCATTAGATTTCGGTTCAGCAGGATAAACGTCAATAGCAGCGCCTGCTATTTTTTCATCCTTGAGGGCGGCTGCCAGTGCGTCAATGTCCACAACCGTGCCTCGTGATGCATTAATCAGCATAGCCTCTGGGCGCATCCAGGCTATTTGCTCAGCCCCGATCATATTCTGAGTTTGTTGTGTTTCAGGGACATGAAGGCTGATAACATCACACATGCTCATCAACTCTTCTAATGAATCCAGCTGAGTGGCGTTCCCCAGTGGCAGTTTAGTCATCACATCATATAGATACACTTTCATACCCATACCTTCAGCCAGAACGCTCAGCTGAGAGCCAATATTACCGTATCCCACAATTCCAAGCTTTTTACCGCGGGTCTCAAACGATCCCTTTGCCGCCTTTAGCCAAACACCCTTGTGCAACAGAGCATTTTTCTTAGGAATGCCCCTGAGTAGCAAGATAGATTGCCCAATAACCAGCTCTGCGACGCTTCTGGTATTGGAGAAAGGGGCATTAAAAACCGGGATGCCTCGAATAAGGGCCGCATTGAGGTCAACTTGGTTAGTACCAATACAAAAACAACCCACCGCGAGCAATTTGTTGGCAGCTTCAAATATTTCCTCGGTCAGCTGAGTTCGAGACCGAATACCGACAAAATGAACCCCTGCAATCTTTTGCTTCAGCTCTTCAGTACCAAGCGAGGTTTTTATGCTCTCTACGTTGGTATAGCCGGCTTTTTCCAGACTACGAAGAGCGCTTACGTGCACGCCTTCGAGAAGAAGGATTTTTATCTTACTTTTTTCAAAGGATGTGGGGTTCATTATCATCGGGAATTTATTCAGAGTTTGAGTGGGTGATTAAGTGTATGTTGCTAGTGTTCTAGACTAAGCATACGGGGCTTGCATGCGGACGTAAGTATTGATGACCAGCTGTTATTAATAGCCGTGCATTTTTCTCATTCAATTGTCGCGGTTGAAGTTCTGCCCAAAACGCTGGCGTATGATAACATATTCACGGTTGCCATTGGGTTGATTCAGTCTTTTAGACAACATTTTGACTGCTCAGAAGCTCCAACAACCCTCTCATTAAACTATCCGGAACGCCTCAACTATGAATTGCTCGGAAACAGAGCTGCTAGCCAAATTAGCTGACATTGTAGGAATAGACTGGGTTAAAACCAGTGAAACAGACAAGCAGAACTACGGGAAAGACTGGACTAAAGCTTTTCCGGCGGACCCATTCGCTATTGTGTTGCCAAGCACTATAGAAAACGTCCAATCTTTGGTGCTTTTAGCCAATAAGGAAAAATTTGCCTTAGTGCCGTCTGGAGGCCGCACAGGGCTTAGCGGCGGCGCGGTGGCCATGAATCAAGAAGTTGTTGTGGCATTTGATCGGATGAATCAAATACTCGATTTTAATGCCAGTGACAGACAGGTGATTTGCCAGCCTGGGGTGATCACCGAGCAGCTTCAGCAGTTTGCTATGGATAAAGGCCTGCTCTACCCGGTTGACTTCGCCTCCGCTGGGTCTAGTCAAATAGGCGGTAATATAGCCACAAACGCTGGCGGAATTAAAGTAATACGCTATGGCATGACTAGAAATTGGGTAGATGGTTTAAAGGTGGTTACCGGTTCCGGTGAGCTTCTTGATCTAAACAAAGGCTTAGCGAAAAACGCTACCGGCTATGATTTCCGACATTTGTTCGTCGGCTCCGAGGGCACATTGGGCTTTGTGGTAGAGGCGACAATAGGACTCTGCAGCCAAGCAAAAGATCCTAGTGTCTTATTGCTGGGTGTAGATGATATGCAGTCAACCATGCCGGTTTTACAATTATTTAGAGACAATCTGAGTCTTACCGCCTTTGAGTTCTTCTCCGACAAAGCGTTAAATCATGTTCTCGCGGAAAAAGGACTGCAAAAGCCCTTTGAAAGTCAGACAGAGTTCTATGTATTAGTCGAATTTGAAAATAATACAGAAGCAGACCTTGAGACAGCTATGTCCTTATTTGAACAGAGCATGGAAGCTGGTTGGGTTCTTGATGGCACCATTAGCCAAAATTTGAATCAGGCTAAAAGTCTTTGGCGTCTTCGTGAGGACATATCTGAAACTATTTCACAGTTTACCCCCTATAAAAATGACATTTCAGTTAAGGTAGCAAAAGTTCCAGAATTCCTGGCTGAAGTTGATGAACTCGTCAGTAAAGCCTATCCAGATTTCGAAATTATATGGTTCGGACATATCGGAGATGGCAACGTCCACCTGAACATTCTAAAACCTGATTCGATGGCAGCAAGTGTATTCTTTGAAGAGTGCGGCAAAGTATCTGATTGGGTGTTCGAAATTGTGAAAAGATACGATGGCAGCGTGTCTGCGGAACATGGCGTAGGCTTGCTTAAAAAGCCCTATTTACACTACTCGCGATCCGATACTGAGTTAGAGTTTATGCGTCAGATAAAGCGGGTTTTCGATCCTAACAATGTCATGAATCCTGGCAAAGTGTTCGATTAGTGGCCAACAAAATTAATGTTCACTTAGGTCGGTTTTTCTACAGGAATAGCCTGTAAAAATCGTCAGCTTAGTTACAATTTGCAACAATATTCGTTTCCATCTCAAATATTATCGGCGTAAACTAATTTATCGATCAGAGCTGATCGACATTTTGCTTAGTTAGCAATTTGACTAATAATTAATAATTAATAAGTACGAGTGAAATATGTCAGATTCAGTAGAAGGTACGGTTAAGTGGTTTAACGACGAGAAAGGTTTTGGATTCATCGAGCAAGAAGGCGGGAAAGATGTGTTTGTTCACTTCAGCGCCATCAACGGCTCGGGTAGAAAAACCTTGCAAGAAGGCCAGAAGGTAACGATGGATGTTACTCAAGGTCAGAAAGGCCCGCAAGCGGAAAACGTAAACCCAATTTAAGACCTGTTGTTCTGGGAACGATTCCTTAGAGATGTTTTCTAAGAACATCTCTAAACGTTTTATCGAGAATTCTATTGAGAATATTAGAGGTAGCTTTAGGTAAAGCTTCTTTTTTATTTTAATAGATCGTTTTAGCAGTGCCTGCAATCTATAAATTTGTATAGCCTCTAAGCGCGCATTAACAGCCTCGTTAAAAAAACGTCATTGAAAAATGTCGGCGAAGGAAGCTCAATCGCCATAATAGAGTGTGGCCCGTTGAGAGTTTCAAGATCAAACCCAATATTTGTCGGAGTTAATCGGCAAGTTGGGTGCTTATATGGTTACTTTCTTGGGCGCCTTACCCGGTGCTTAGACAAGTCACATTAACGAAGACTCTGTAGTATTCAGAGCCTTCTGTTTTTTCGTTTTTCAAATCAGCAGTTTTATTTCAAAGAAAAACGATAGACCTTCTTCTTCAAACTATTATCCCAGCTCAGGCTTGAGTTTCTTCGCGCCCTCTTGAGTGCCAAGAATCAACAAATCTGCGGGTCTCATTGCAAATAAACCATTCGTTACCACGCCAGTAATTTGGTTCAAATCAGACTCAAGTTTCTTTGGGTCCAGTATTTCTAAATTGTAAATATCGATAATGTGATTTCCGTTATCAGTAACGCAGTCTTCTCGGTAAACCGGGTCGCCGCCTAATTTCACAATTTGCCTACCAACGTGGCTTCTTGCTAAAGGAATAACTTCAACAGGCAATGGGAACTCCCCTAGAATTTTTACTAATTTGGATTCGTCTGCAATACAGATGAATTCCTTAGCGGCGGCAGCAATAATTTTTTCTCTGGTGAGGGCAGCGCCTCCTCCTTTTATAAGCTGAAGGTGATGATTGGCTTCATCTGCACCGTCAATATAGACAGTAACCTCGCTAGCAGAGTTAAGATCTATAACCGGTATATTATGCTGTCTTAAGCGTTTAGCAGACTCTTCTGAACTTGCTACTGTTGCATAAATATCGGTACTTAATGCGGCGAGTTCATCAATGAAATAATTTGCCGTTGAGCCAGTGCCAACCCCTACGATCATTTTTTCATCGAACATACTCTCAACTATTTCGAATGCTGCCCGTGCCACCTGTTTTTTCAATTCATCTTGTGTCATTTATTTTTGCTCCTTCACATTTTGTGACGCTATGCTCTCGCCCATTCTAATAGCGGTGCCTGCTTTTAACTGCGGCAAAAAATTAACCGCGTTCTCTTGAAAAAGTAAAATCGCTGTAGAGCCAAGTTTGAATCTACCCATTTCGTCGCCGATTTTAAGGTCGATAGAGTCAAAGCCTTCTTTGCTAATTATTTCTTTTTTAGTGTTTGCCGCGACCGCTCCAGACCAAACCGTCTCTATTCCTGCCACAATCATTGCGCCAACTAAGACCAGCACCATTGGGCCAATAGCGGTGTCAAAATAGCAGACAAGACGTTCGTTTCGAGCAAACAAATCAGCTACCGACTCAGCTGTTTTCTGATTTACCGAAAATAGCGTCCCAGGAACATACGTGGTTTTTCGAAGGCTACCGGCAATGGGCATATGAACACGGTGGTAATCCCGAGGCGAAAGATAGATGGTCGCGAAACTGCCGTTAACGTAGTTATTTGCTTCGTTAGGGTCACAAGCCAAAAGAGATTTGACCGAATAATGTCGACCCTTAGCTTGGAGAATAGAAAGCTCTTCAATAGTGCCAAGCTGACTAATGACGCCATCGGCAGGGCTCACCACAGCGTTAAGGTCTTGGCATATTGGCCTGGCCCCGGGTTTAAGTGCGCGGGTAAAAAAAGCGTTAAAGTTTTCGAATTCAGAAGGGTCCTCTATCAAAGCCTCAGATAGATCAACTTGGTAGCGTTTTTTGAACCACGTGATAAAAGGTTTTCGAAACAGTTTACTTTCAGCCAACCGCCCTACAATTCTGGAAAATAGGTGCTGGGGTGCGATGTGTTGGAATATTATGAAAAGCGAGGGCATGAGATGTTCTAACTTAGATTTTTATGAGCGAGATGGGCGGATTCCCCTCTCGGGACCAGTATAAAGGGTATCGGCCTGATTGGATAAATCAAATGCCAATGCTCTGAAGGATTTGAAAGTAATTACTCAATCTTTCTCGAGATACTAAGCCGTTTTCTACGGCCGCTAGAATTGCGCATTCAGGTTCACTTTGGTGGGCACAGTCTCTGAACTTACATTGCCCTTTTAACGCTCTAAGTTCTCTGTATCCGTCTATAAGCAGGGTTGGTTCGATGTGACCGAGATTGAACTCTCTTATTCCTGGTGAATCAACTAGGTCAAAAGTCCCGAGGTGAAATAGCCTAGCAGTTGTCGTTGTATGGGTGCCTTTTTCTTTTCCTATGGATAGCCTCCCCACAGCAGCGCTGTCTTGTCGGCTGAGGCTATTAACTAAGGAAGATTTGCCGACCCCAGACTGGCCCACAAGCACGGTAGTTAAACCTGCGAGTTGTGATTCTAATTCCGCCATTCCAATTCCGGTGCTGGCCGAAACTCTGTGGGTGTCATAGCCAATGCCTTTGTATATAGACATCATATTGTCAATATTTGACCTGTTTTTCTCGGTGACCAGATCGGCCTTATTAAGCACGATGATTGGGTCTAGGTTGAGAGACTCAATAGCCACTAAATATCGATCGGTAAGGTTCATGAATGGCTCGGGTAAAACTGCAATAACTACTAACACCTTGTCGATATTTGCTGCTACGGGTTTGATCAGACCTTTAAAACCAGGTCTGGCGAATACATTATTGCGAGGTTGGGCTGACAAAATTACGCCAGTGTCCTGACTGTCCAATTGAAAAAGAACCTTGTCTCCGGTGACCAGCCTTGGCAGATTAGCACGCTGAAAGCAGCGCACAGTCTGATTCTGCAGGCTCCCCTCTAGTGGCTCTATCTCTAACTGTTGACCAAAATGGCTGATAACCAGCCCCTGCAATACAGTGTTGTCATCGCCCTCAGAACTACTGCTCGAGGATTCGGTAAGTTGATTGGCCGAGATTCTCACTTGCTGCTGCTTAGTGAGTTTGCGCTTTGCCATAGAGTCAATTTATCTTAAAGGTGAGTTAGAAAATGAGGCAAAAACAAGTTTGCCTAATCGTATCCAATCGGATTATGGCATATTACCGGCGTAGTAGCTTTGCTACACTGCGTCGCTAAATCAGACTTCAATTTAATCGCTTGTGCGGAATTTGCTATGGATACAAAAACCAACCTCATCTGGATCGACCTCGAAATGACAGGATTGGTCCCGGACACTGATCGAATTATTGAAATCGCTACGCTGATTACAGATTTAGACCTTAATCTGATTGCCGAAGGCCCAACTATCGCAGTTTCGCAGTCTAGTGAGGCACTAGCCAAAATGGACGCATGGAATCAAAGGACTCACGGGGGCTCTGGTTTGATTGAACGAGTTAAAGCCAGCACTATTATTGAGGCCGATGCCCAGCGGGAAACTATAGATTTTTTAGAAAAATACTCTGAAAAAAATGGCTCGCCTATGTGTGGAAACAGTATCTGCCAAGATCGCCGTTTCTTGGCCAATTATATGCCCGAGCTAGAAAGCTATTTTCACTATCGAAATCTTGATGTCAGTACCTTAAAAGAGCTGGCCAGGCGTTGGAAGCCTGAAATATTGAAAGGACTGACGAAGAACGGTGCTCATCAAGCCATGGATGACATTAAGGACTCTGTGGAAGAGTTGAAATACTACCGCGAGCACTTTATCGCTTTATAAAAGCTAGCTAAGCAGAACCGCTAAGCTTGATGCTGATCAATTGCCCATTGGACATGCTCTCTTACCATGGCCGATGGATTGTTGGTTTGGGCTTTTAAAGCGGTCAAAATATCACCCCCACGTTCGGCATTACCTAAACCCACTGCCAAATTCCTCTGCCAGCATTCGTAGCCAATACGGCGAATAGCTGAGCCTTCGGTGTTAGACAAAAACTCGGTTTCCGTCCATTTAAACAAGTCGAGCAGTGTTGCATTGTCTAAGCCATGACGAGGAGAAAAATCTTCCTCGGTGCTTACTTTGGTGAATTTATTCCAAGGGCAAATCAACTGGCAATCATCACAGCCAAAGACACGGTTGCCCATGGCACTTCTGAATTCAACTGGAATCGAGGTTCTCAGCTCAATAGTTAGATAAGAAATACACTTGCTTGCATCGAGTAAATTAGGCGCAACAAATGCGTTAGTTGGACAAACATCAATACAGGCGTTGCAGCTTCCGCAGTGATCAGTCTCTTGCTTATCAATGGGTAACGGGAGATCGGTAAATAACTCTCCCAGAAAAAACCACGATCCTGCCTGCTTGTTGATTAGCATCGTGTTTTTGCCGATCCATCCTAAGCCAGACTTCTCAGCAAGGGCTCTTTCCAGCACTGGGGCACTGTCAACAAAAGCCCGATAACCATGAGG
Source organism: uncultured Gammaproteobacteria bacterium (assembly GCA_913031035.1). Lineage (GTDB taxonomy): Bacteria > Pseudomonadota > Gammaproteobacteria > Pseudomonadales > Pseudohongiellaceae > UBA9145. The sequence goes on along the minus strand of CAJWGN010000032.1, from coordinate 12,556 downwards.
GTCTACCTGGCTGGATATTTTTTCTGCCAAGCGCTGTAACCGTTTGCGTATCAGCTTGTGGTAATCCCGACCCCGCGCATAGCGTGAAACATAGGCGTATTTCGAGTTACGCAGCGGTGCTAAGGAATTAGTGGTTTCAAGAGCGTAATCCATGCGTACACAGATAACTCGGCACGTACCCTCAAGTAGCTTTGATGGATCACAGCGTTTTTCTTTATTGTTGGCCATGTAGGCCATCTCTGCGTGATAACCATTATCTAACCAAGAGTCGAAGTGGTTTCTGTAGTTATCCAGATTTATATCGGTGATAGCAACTTGTTGAAAGCCGAGCTCGATGCCCCAGCGTTTGATCTCTTGGGCAAGGTCATCCAAATTGATGTCACTCGATGGTGACGTTGTGATCATAGTTGGCACAGTATCTTTGCCGCACTTTTTAGGGTGGAGTCATCTTTGCAAAAGCAAAAGCGGAGTATCTTGGTGCCAGGAGCATTCGCATAAAAAGGAGTTAAGGGAATGGCTGCAACGCCCCTCTCTTGCGTGAGTTCATTGGCGAATTCAATGTCATTCTTGTCACTAATAGCACTGTAATCAGCCAGCTGAAAGTAAGTGCCTTTAGATGGCAAAAGTTTAAAGCGCGAAGGCTCTAACAGTTCACAAAACTTGTCGCGCTTTGCCTGATAGAAAGCACTGAGTTCAAGTGCATGCTCTGGGCATTCCGCCATGAAATCAGCCATCGCATATTGAACAAAGCTAGTGCTGGTGAAAGTGACGAATTGGTGAATTTTTCGGAATTCCTCAGTCAGCTGCGGTCTTGCAACACAGTATGCCAACTTCCAGCCTGTGGCATGGTAGGTTTTTCCAAACGAAAACACCGCATAGGATTTTTCTGATAATTCAGGATGGCTTAGAACACTTTGGTGTATCTGCCCCTCAAATACCATGTGCTCATAAACCTCATCGGACAAAACCAAGATATCTTTCTTCCGGATAGCTTTGGCGAGCAGATCTAAATCAGATCGGGTTAATACACTGCCACAGGGGTTATGAGGGGAATTAATAATGACAAGCTTAGTCTTCTCAGAAATTGCATCATCAAGTGCTTGCCAGTTAATGGCATAATCTGGGAGTTCTAAGCTTATTCGCACCGGTGTTGCACCTGCCATCAAAATAGCCGGTTCATAACAGTCATAGGCAGGGTCGAAAATAATCACCTCATCACCGGCCGTTACTGTAGCCTGTACAGCATTGAAAATAGCCTCGGTTGCCCCGGAGGTAACGGTTATCTCGCTTTCGAAATCGGCAGTGAACCCGTAAAGTTTTTTGATCTTATTTGCTATTTCCTGACGTAGTAGGGGGATACCTGCCATTGGGGGGTACTGGTTTTTGTTATCGTAAAGGCGTTTCGTCACTAATTCTTTAAGACGTTCGGGGCAATCAAAATCGGGAAAACCTTGTGATAGGTTTATAGCACCGTAGTCTTGAGCCATTTTTGACATGACCGTAAAAATAGTTGTGCCGATATGTGGTAGCTTGCTTTGCACGATAATATACCTGATTTGGGTCTGACATATGCGGCCAAGCCGCTCTAAGATTCTATTCTAACTGAACAAGCGGGGGGATGTAGCGCAGACTATGCGCGGGTTCGCGATTTTTTAATAGCGGCGGCCACATTCTTTCGCAAAAAAAAAGTATAAAGCTTTGAGATAAGCAAGGAAGAGAGATGTCAGTTTTAGAGAAAGTAGCAACAAGCAGTGAACACGCCAATAGCGACACAAGAAATCAGGAGTCGCCACAACAGCAAGCAACAGACAAACCAATGTATTCATTACCGCTACTCAATCTAAACGGGGGGCGGGCAGCTGTTCTCGCTTACTTTGAAAATACCTGGGCGCTGACAGAGCAGCTGTTTTCGTCCCTCACGAGCGAGGATGCCTTCCTAACACGCCCCTATCACAAAACCCGCCACCCCCTTATTTTCTATTACGCACATCCAGTATGTTTCTACGTTAACAAATTGTTAGTCAGCGGCTTAATCGACGCGCCGGTCAATCAAAAGTTAGAGCTTCTATTCGAAACCGGCGTGGATGAAATGAACTGGGACGACCTCCACGACGGCGAGCAAGACGTATGGCCATCTTTAGAAGAAGTGAGGGAGTATCGCTTTCAAGTATACAACCTCGTGAAGGGTGTTATTCAGACACATCCTGATTTGGATGAGCCTATCACGATGAATAAGCCGACATGGGCACTAGCCATGGCGTTTGAGCATGAGCGAATTCATCTGGAAACTTCCAGCGTCCTGATGAGAGAACTACCAATTGCCCTGGTTAAAGCGCCAAAGGCATGGCCACCCTACATAACTGCTCCGGTTGCGCCAATTTCCGAGCCTGTTTCAGGCAGAGATTACCCAAATAACGAGCTAGTTGAAATTGTTGGAGGCGAGGCTAGGCTCGGCAAGCCTCACTCTTGGCCTTCATTTGGCTGGGATAATGAATATGGTCATGACAAGCGTCAAGTCACAGACTTTAGGACATCTAAGTTTCTGATCAGCAATGGCGAATTCTTTGAGTTTGTTAAATCTGGCGGCTATGAAGAAAAGAAGCATTGGTCCGACTCTGGCTGGGGATGGCGTCAGTTTCGCAATGTTAAGTGGCCCACTTTTTGGGTTCAAGACGGCCCTGCAGGTTCTAACAAGTTCAAGCTTAGGAGCACTTTTGCTGAGCTTCCTATGCAGTGGAGTTGGCCGGCGGTGGTTAACTTTTACGAGGCCAAAGCCTATTGCCATTGGTTATCTGAGAAAGAAGGAGTTGAAAGCCCTTATCGTCTTCTGCAAGAAAGTGAGCATCAAGCGATTAGAGGGCCTGAAATTGGAAAAGCTTCGGATTGGCCGGCAGGTGGTGATAGTCTCTTGGCCTATGACCAAGTAATGAATTCCACACAGCTGTATTCAATCAATCACAATCTGCGATTTGGCAGTGAAGGTGCTGTTGATTCGTTTGCAGCCAATGAAAACGGGGTCTACGACGCACAAGGTAATGTATGGCAGTGGTGTGAAGATGCATTTCACGAGCTGCCAGATTTCGAAATTCACCCTCTCTATACGGATTTCAGCACTCCCTGTTTCGATGGGGAACATCAAATGATGCTTGGCGGTTCCTTTATCAGTACCGGAGATGAGGCGAGTATTTGGGCACGTTTCCAATTCCGTCCGCATTTCTTTCAACATGCCGGATTTAGAGTGACACAGGAAATTGCAGAGTTAACAAAGAAAGGTGATAAATACGATACCGACGCGGTCGTTAGCCAGTATTTATTGTTTCATTACGGTTCCGCGGAAGAGCAGCGAGATACGGCAATATCCGCTGGCGTTGGTCATCCAACAACGGTGAATTTGATCGATCGTACGGTCGAGCTGATGCAAAGATTTTCTCCTAATAAAGACAATGCGCTTGATTTAGGATGTGCAGTGGGGCGATCTAGCTTCGAGCTTGCACGTGAGTTTTCTAAAGTTGTCGCGTTAGATTATAGCGAAGCGTTTATAGACGCCGCTAATGAGGTTAAGCGAGACGGGGAACTGGATTATCAGCGCTGGGACACTGGAAGGTTCCAAACCCCACTGACCGCCTCTGTCGATGCGAGCATAGACCGCGAAAGACTCAGCTTTATTCAGGGAGACGCGGCGAATCTGGAGGGTGCCGATCTATTTGATACCACCGCGCCTTTCGATGCGATTTTGCTCAGTAACCTGCTATGCCGATTGACGCATCCAGAAAATTGTCTACGCCAGTTTGTTGATTCTGACAAGTATATTAAAAGCGGTGGAATACTAGTCATCGCCTCGCCGAATACATGGATGGAGCAATATACTCCGCCAGAAAGTTTTTTAGACGGTGAGGATAGCGACGCGACCTTAGCTGCCATCGGCCTGTTATTGCCTGGTTTCGAACTCATACATCAGGAAGACATTCCTTTTATGATTCGAGAACATCGCAGGAAGTATGAGTACATCATCAGCCAAGGGTCGGTTTGGAAAAAGCTTTAAAACTAATCCGCCCTCAGTGACAGGTTTTTAATTAGGGGGTGTTTAATGAACAAGTGCTCATCATGCGGCTGCGGGAGTGAATACTCCCACAGCTACTATCCCAACGTTATGGTGAATGGATAGCGGAGTATCTTTCGCCATTCATCGTCATTCGGCCGTTGGGCCTAACTGCAAATACCCCCGTATCTGCCTCTTCATCTTTTTTTCCCTAGTTATTGGGTATCGTTTCTTTAATCATCTACCATCTACCATCTATCATATAGTTATATAGTAAGAGTACTCTCACAACCTTCAAAAACTACCATCATTCAACCGTTTTAATTAGCGGTACAATGCGTATCAGTGGTATCCTCATCATCCTGATCCTAATCAACATCCATCGATCAATATCCACTTCAATCGATCCACCATGGACTCGATGGGTGGGTGGAGTCTGGATTCCGAAACCTGGATGGAAAATGTATACACCACATGAAATAGCGCTACAATTTAATCAACCGGAACCCCGCCGCATACTAATTTTAGGAGATTCATTGGGAAGACGTTTAACGGCTACACTCGCAGCGATCATTGAAGTAAGTAGTACCGATACCGACAATGTAAACAACAATCAAATTGCAGGAAGTTTACCCAGTTCATTAGTAGAAAACAAACAATTATTAAATTTTGGTGCACATAAATCCGTTTCTTACTTGAATGAAAGAATTACATTTCAATGGAATCCAACAGTTGTGAATTTGTTAACAACTTTAAAAAATTTAGATTTGTCGACGGCAAATACATTTACAGATCTACTGATATGCATTGGGATTCACGATAGTATGGAACAAGTAGATGATGTATTTTTCGACATGAATGTTTTGAAACAGATGTTAGAAGAATCTCTGGAATTATTAAATAAAATTGCCATCGACCATAATATAAGAGTTATTTGGCGAACTACACCCTACCGATGGAAACAAGAAGGCACCTCAACCTCTCCACAAAGTAAACAAAAGTATCAAGAACCAAAATACTCAATGGAAACGAATCGACGTGTTGTCAAATTCAATAGTATTGTCAGAGAATGGGTTTTGAATAATCAGAATGAAGCGTCTCCTGAAAAAGAAAGACATGTGTATGTGATGGAATTTGGAAGAGAAATGGCACCGAATAGCATCGGCATTGAAAGCGATGCGCTGCGAGATGACACTGGAGGTCCGTCACCAGAACATTTTAATATAAGAGGTAGAATGGTTTGTGTGGAAATGTTAATGCATACTTGGGAATTATGGAACGAAGGAATAGATAAATTGAAAGAAGGTGAAGTAGACGAAGAAGATGGCAATGAACATGATTTGCCGGTAGGTGAACAACAAGATTTAGATTTATTATTAGCGATGGAAAGAAATGGACAAGGTGAAGTAACTCCTTTTAAAAGTATTTTGAATCGATTGTTAAGTACAGCAGATGGACCCAAAGAAAAAGAAAAGGATAGTGATATATCTTTTGCTGTGAAATGTTATAATGCAATCGATGGTTCTAGAAAAAAAAATGTTGAGGGTTGTAGTTGGAAGGATGAAGGTGAGGGGCAGAGTACAATGTTGAGAATGAATGCATGAATTTAGTAGATTTATAAAATGAGTACATACTATGATTTTTTTTTCTTTCTGATTTTGATTTCCAGGATTTACTCAAATATATGAAAAACTAAAATTGAGGAGAATCAGAAGAGCAATTTTAATCAGAACAATAGGAACAATAACAATAGTAGATTTAAAATGAGTTGTTATTTATTTTTTTTTCTCTAATCCTGTGGTAATTTTCCAAAATTCAATTTGGAAAATTTGTTGTCTCAAAAATTATAATGAGGAGAGAATCGAGAGCAGATAAGTGACAATTGAACAATAGACAATAGTGATTCATGAAGAGATTCCTACTAATATCGGCAGCAGCCACCCTCGCCACCTCTCACAACCTCCGACAACATCGTAGTCTTGACGATCCAGAACCAACTCCACCTTCCCTTATCGACCCGTCCAACGTCACCGAGTCCCCTCTTCCCATCCAAAACCAAACAGCTACTGAAATAATCACTGCTGGTCTTGAACAACAAATCACACAATATGAAATTGGTTGCGAATCCGCCAACGCCGTCTTATACAATGCAACTGCTGCCTTCAACGTCACTCGAGATGATATTTTGGCTGCTATGAATGAAGTAACGTTGGCGATAGGGGATGCGCATGACGCAACTCAAGAATTATTAAAAGGAACCGAAGATGCAGCACCAGAAGCCGATGTCTTAAACAGTTTGACAGTTTCGCAAGCAAAGTCTGCACATGCACGTTCCATGCGCAACAAATTAAATGCCTTGACTAAAGTTAAAGTAGAAACAGAATTTACAACTAAAGAAGCGTGCAATAAATTAGACATGGCGAAAAAGGAATTAATATCACATTTGCGTCAAGAATATGCATCGAAACGAAAAATATACGAAGCAGTAAAAGAACAATTAACCGGTGCCAAACGTCAATTGCACTCTCATTTAGTGCAAGCCAAAGGCGATGCAGCAGATGCCCAAGCAGCACAAGAGCAAGGTACTTTACCAGGACCCATCGTAACGCAAAAAGTATTAGTTGTTGAAAAAGCAGTAAGAGCAGCAAAAGCAAGTAAATCATTTGTCGCTGCTTTAAAAACACGTTTAGCGGATACCGAAGAGAGCGCCAACCAAGCACACATAGCCATGGCGGGAGTTCCTATGCCAGAAGTACAAGCTAAATTAGATGCTGCTTCTAATCCAGACGATGCACCACCAGGATGGTCGACGCCAGAATTAACATCTTTGCGTTCTTCTTATGAAGAAGCAAGTGCTGGTGCTGAAGATGCAAGAAGTTTAGTGAAAGATTTGCGTCAAGAATTGTTAGGTGAAGCAGGTGCCGGTGATAGTGAAAGTGGCAGTGAAAGTGGTGCAAAAGACGGTGCCAGTGGTGCTGCAGATAATGGTGCAGTTGCAGGTAGTAGTGGACCTGCATCGAGCGAGGCGTTAAGATTTCGTGAAGAAGTTGCTGCTTTAATTTCAACTATGGGTGAAGATGCAAGCGGTGCAAGTGGCGAAGATGCAGCAGGTGCCAGTGGAACAGATGGTAACGACCAAGGTGCCAGTGGTGCCAGTAGTGCCAGTGGTGCAAATGCAGATGACGCCAGTGGTGGTGCTGAAAACGAAGATGGAAGTGCTTCCGGTGCTGCTGACGATAATGCTAGTGGTCCGGCTGGTCCAGCTGGTCCAGCATCTGTAGTTACGCATGTCATTAAACAAGGTGAAAAAACTGTGGTCACAACGACTACGTTTCACAATCAAGAAGACACACCCAGTGCTGTTTGGGAAAAAGTTAAACATTTAGAAGAACATAAATGTGACGATTGCGATGAACAAGGTAACGAAAAAACAAACGACGATGGAGCAACTGGTAACGAAGATGCAACTGGTAGTGCTACTGGTAGCGATGGAGCTGCAAATGCGTCGGGTCCAGCTGAAACAGGTGCAGAAGGAGACGAATTGCAAGCATCGGAAGCAGAAGAATTCAATGCACGTCTCAGTTCCATGGAAAATGCATTAATGGGTGCAATCAGTGAAAAACGTCATGCAGACGAAGCATCGGCAATCAAAATATCTGAATCGAATCTTAAAATTAATGAATTGGAAAAACAATTAGAAGAAGCTAAAGCAGCCGCTGCAGGTGCTGCACCGTCTGACCCATTGGCAGCTTTGAAACACATTCACAGCATGGCTTTGTTGACCAAAACGGATGGCAATAACAATGCCATGGCATCAGGCAATTTAACAGAACATGCCATTGAATTAAAAAATGCTGCTAAACTTGCATCTCCAAAAGATGTCCTAACATTAGAATCCATAGCTAAAAGATTAGAAACAATGGGAAAACAAGAAGACAAAGAAGCGGCTTCATCAACTGCATCTGCTGCAGAATCAGAATCAACATCCACAGGACCGGTTGGACCACCTAAAACAGAAAGTGAACAACTTGCTTTAATTGCTAAACGTCTCAGTAATGCTATACATGGACGTAGTTTTGGTGTCACCGCACAAGAAACAGATCAAAAAATGAAAAACGATGCAAGTGGTGGTAGTGATGGTGATGCTAGTGGACCAGCAACATCAGAAGAAGACATGTTGGCATTGCAAACGGTGGCTTTAAAATTAATGACTTTGGTCAACGGTGGTGAAGATGCATCGGGTGCTTCTGGAAATGCAGAAGATGTTGCACCAATGGATGCTATTACAGTAGCTATGGAAAAATTAACAAATGCAGTCGGAGGTAGTAGTAAGGGAAGTAGTGGTGGTGAAGTAGATGAGGTTGACGAAGCATCTGTTGAAGCAGAAGAAATGAATGATACACAATTAGAAGGACGTGTTGAAAAATTGCAATTGAAATTAGACGAATTAAAAGCTTCTGCGTCCGGTGCATCTGGCAATGAAGGTGAAGAAGGTAGTGATGAAGCAGATTTAAATGAAGGTGGTGAACAAAGTGTTGAAGTTCCAGCTGAAAATAGTAACGGTGAAAAAAATAGTCAAGACGCAGATGCAGCTGCTGGCGATAAAGCTGAAGGAGGTAAAACTGAAGGAGGTGATGAAGCCAATTCAGCTACACCAGATGCACCTGAACCTGGAGACAAAGTCGAACCAGTCAGTGGTGGTGAATCAACTGCTGGTTTTAGAACAGCTACTATGGTAGATCGTAATACTATTAATCAACATTTAGAAACACAAAAAGAATCGGGTGAAGTTGATGCTGAAGAAGAAAATTCCAATGCATCAATAATGCCGGTGGATGGTGAAGGAACAGGACAACCAAGTCGTAGCAGTACACCAAAGACAGGTACGGAATCACCAGAAATTGTACAAAAATTAGGTGGCAGCAAAGTATCAAATACAGGAGATTACCAAGTCACTGCTACATCAAGAAGGTAAGAATGGAGGTGTTGCTAGAGAGAAATGTACAATATTTAAAAACAACGAGAATTAAAAATTGGTACTGACGGTAAAGGGCCGTAGTGAAAATAATTCTTTTTTAATTCAAAAATAACAAAAGTTTGTTCTTATACTTCGTATATACCTGTAGTACCATGGTACTATTATTCTAAATTCTACCTTAGAAGGAAAATACCTTTAATACCTGGTATTTTGATACCATGGGGCATCAGGGCATCTAATCAATCAATAACTTTCCCACCTTCGACAACTTCTATGTCTTCGCTAGTCATTTCATCCATCTCTTGATACACTTCAACACCTTCCCTTTTATTTGAATGACTTCTATCACACCACTTATCACTTCCTAAATACAACACACCTGCTACTGAGACCAATACACCAGCACCTCGATACAGCACGGTACTTCCTAAATATTGCAGTACAAAACCACCAGCAATGCTACCAGTCAACCCACCCAATCGTGCAACTGTTGAAACGACACCTTGTGCTGAATTCTTAAATCCTTTAGGTGCCAAATTAGCTAGTACCGTAACAGCACACATTTGTTTCAAAGCATAAGTAACACCATGTAAGGGTTCAAACATTAATATAAATCCAGAATAGTCAGGTGGTATGAATGTATAACCAAATACACGAACTACATAGGCGACATGCGCAACTGCCATTAGTTGCCGGGTTGAATATTTAGACATAATTTTATTGGAATATGCAAACAAAGGTATTTCAAATAGAACCGTCATTACTACGGTCCATCCTAATAGAAAATTGGATGCTTTCATAGTAGATGCAAAAAATAAAAACAATAATCCTTCTACTACACTTGTACCAGCAGACAAGAAAAAGATATCAAGTAGAAACATGGATACTTTGAAAGAAGAAAACGCAAACTTGAATTGTTCACCGAGTAGTTGGATGATGGAAGTGGAAGGTGAGGATGGTGAGGATGAGGCGGATAATGACGTTGTTAAAATTGATTGATCCATTTCAGTGTCATCGTTTGTTGTTGTCGTTGACGTTGGTACTACTACTGACACTGCCATTTGATTTCTTTCAGTGTTGCCATCATTGTCATTGCTTTTGATATCCATTTCTTTTTCTTGAGCATCTCTCCAATGTCTCCATATGTACAATAATCCTAAATAACATATGGCACTAAAAATCATCAAGTAAAACAATATGTAGGTTCCAGATACATCTATTAATCCACCAATCAATAAATGCATTAGACCCCATGATACTGCACCCCATAATCTTTCATGTCCGTAATTTTCTATTTTTAGATTTCCATCGACTGCTAATGCATCTAAAACAGGACTTTGTGGTGCTAAAGAAGATGCAATTAAAAATCGTAATATGGTCAAAAAAGTTGGTGCCGCTGCGATGGAAACAATACCAAGATCAACGAATCCTTGTAGAAACACGAGAACTGTGCCAATTAATGTCATGCAGAGTAATGCTGCGGTACGGTCATTGGTTTTGTCTGCGAAAGCGGTAAAGAAAGGTACGGCTAGGAAATTTAACGAAGATACGCCTAACGCGATGCCTATTTGAGAATCTGTGAGATGACGGTCACGTAGGAAAAGGGAAGTGAATCGTGACATACCGACAGATAAGACTAGGAATAGGGTGAAAAATCCTGCTCTGGGTGCGAATAGGAAGTTTGGTAGCGTTAAAGGCATTGTTGTTGCTGTTGGTGGTTGTGGTGTTGTTGGTTGTGGTGTTGTTGGTATGTATTTGATACAGTTTAAATTTAATACAAATATGTTTTAATCTTGGACGGACGATATCTGTTATTAAATTTGTCTATGGATCGACGAGCGGATACATAGCTTGTAGGTGGTGAATGGATCCATAATGCGTGTTTGTGCTTATTTTTTTTGATCTTTAATACAAATTTGACGGGAATTTCTTCAATGATCTTTTCCTTAAACAAGTTATCCAGATGCTTAGGTATTTTGTGATACGTGGAGAATTTGTGGAGCGGAGTAGGTGTTGTAATTTCATTGGATGCTTTAGAATGAATGGAATGCAACCAACTATCCATTGGTTGATTAGAATTGTTGTTGTGAAGTTAAAAATATTTGAGTGTTCGCAATTCCAAGGATTCCAAAGTTGAAAAGAGAAAAAAATAATAATTAGATATTAATATTCTAATTGGAAACAAAAAACTAAACCATTAATTAATATCCCACAACATAATACTCCGATCACTCGCTCCAATCGATATCAACGCCGTCTCATCACTCGTCCACCTCACGACACTAATATGTGGTCCATGTCCAATCAAATCAATTCCTTTTGCATTTCGATTTGGTGCTGGATAACGAAAGATTTTAATGATCCCGTCGTCGTTCCCAGTCGCAATTAAACCACTTTCATTTTGAATCAAATCTTGACATTTATTCATCGCTACATCCACTGTATTCACTTGTACTTGTTGTCGATCGGTTGGATGAACACCTAAATTACTCCAACTCAACGTACACGTCGACGTGCTCCATACAATATCACGAGCCTCTTTTGGTTCTAATGTCAGTGCATCTTCACCATCTTCAAAATCAGATTTTTTGAGAACGACATCATAAAAAGACAATTCAAAAAATCCACTGTTTGTTCTCAAAAATTTTGAATCTAAACTCCAATCCAATTGAGATACAAAACCATTGAAATCATTGCAGACACTGTGTTTCACATATCCTCGTATAACATCGTACACTGAAATAGTAGTATCCAAACTGCCTACTGCTAAATAATTGCCATTGGGTGAAAAACGAATCACAGTGATGTACTGCGTAGCATCACGACCATGATGTACTACTCTCAAATCGTCGCTACGAAAAACTACCCAAGAACCATCCAGTCTTCTTTCTTCTGCATTGGAACTACCACCTCCCATGCCTGCTGCTATTAAAGTACCATCTGGACTCCAACACACAGCACGTGTCATTGATGGCAATTGTCTTCGAACTATGACAGATAAACTAGATATTCTCCAAATTCTTAACGTCATGTCATCTCCACCCGTTACAAATAAATCACTATCTTTTGGATGTGGTGCCATAGCACACAATTCTCTGGAATGATGTGCCTCTTGCACTAATCTTGTTGTACCTTTGTGTCCAGCACCAGGCAAAGCAAACGTAAACATACGATTGTCTTCCGTGCACAACGCTACACGAAGACTGGAAGAACGTAACGTAACACAAGATAAACTACGTATTCCCCAATAAATTAAAACAGGTGAACCAGTAGACATATCTGTTATGGGAAAAGATCTACATCCAATACAATTCATTTCAATGTCCCAAATTCTTACAAAACCATCTTCGCCGCCACTAACAATCATTTCACCACTGCTGGCTACACACCAGACTTCACCTTGATGAGCCTGTTCTCTTCTTCCTACTGGATCACCATACATGGGATGCCACATGATTAATTCACCGTTACTGTTACCAGTTATAATTTCTTTGTTCATGACAATACAAGAACACAACACGTTTCCAATTAATGTTCGA
>CAJWGN010000031.1 GCA_913031035.1 uncultured Gammaproteobacteria bacterium | reverse complement strand
CGCTGGAACCTGCTGAGTAGGAATTTCAATAATGTAGTCAGGCTCACCAAACGCCCACTTAGACTCAGGCCAGGTAAGCTGTGTTAGCGGATCTTCATCACCGTCTTTAGGCGCACCGGCTTCAGCCCACGCAATCACGTTACGGATATCTTGATCTGCTAAAACCATGCCATTGGTGAAGTCACCAACATGGCTATCAATCTGGCCCGGAGGCATGCGCTTAGTCATTAATACTTCGCGAATCATTGGAGACCAGCCTTGAACCATTGCATGGCTGTCCATAGCAAATGGTGCAATCCCGCCTTCTCGGTGACAGCTTGAGCAGTTATCAGCCAAAACAGGCGCGATATCCTTAGCGTAGGAGATCGAATCACTGTTTGGATAAGAAATGGTTTCACCAGTCGCCGCTACCATCGCAGTACTAACTGCGTCACCTGCAACGATCTCAGCGAGAGCGGCTCGAGCGCCAGATACAGAGCCCCTATATTCAACAGTGAATTTACTCGGGTTAAAGACAACAACTTCACCGGTTTGAGCAATACCTAACGCCTCGGATATAAGGCGGGCATCGTCCATCAGCACGGGAATATCAATGCCGTATTCAGCAAGCTCTGCCTTAACTTCAGCACGATTGTTTTTACCCATTGGGTTAATCATGAAGAACTCGATGCCTTTAGCATCGTATTCCGCTCTTAAGGCATTAAAAGCAGGGATAGCAGCTTCGGTCGCTGCACTGCCGTTGACTTGCACAAGCAGTGCCACTGCTTTGTGATCGTCAAGCCAGCTCATGCTGTGGTTATAGCCGTCTTGGTCTAATAAAGAAAAGTCGCCCACTCTGTCTGCAGCACTGCTGATAGCAGGTGCCAAAGCCAAAAAGAATGCGGCGGTTTTCAACATGGTCATTGTTTTCACTGTAATCTCCTAAAATAATATCACTGTGACTGTTTTATTATTGTTTCGCCTGCCAATTTGAACCTTAGTTCTTGGCTGAATGCCGCGGAACAGTTTTATCAAAGCCCGATGGATTGTAGCTTTCAAAACAATTTAGCGAATTGATCAAAAAATTGACCTAGCGCTGCCACAAAACTCTCTTACTCTAAGGTTTAGAACGCTTTTAATCAATTAGTGGACCTTCGTTTGATCCCTTTTTTAAGCCTCTCAGCCCCTCATGCACAACGTTTAAACCTTATGATATTCATAGAATTAATTGTCATAATCCACATTTTGCAAGAGCGTCAGTAACTTAGCATAGAGGGTTGGATTCGCCACCAAGATGTCTTGAGCATAGAACTGTGGGTCTACACCTTCGGGAACCTCGCTGAAATGCCCCCATTGAGCGCCTGCCTCACGAGCCACAAGCTGCGCGGCAGCAAAGTCCCAAATGCTTAAGCTCTCGTAATATCCATCCAATCTACCGGTTGCTATCCAGCAAATATCGAGCGCTGCGGACCCTAGACGGCGAATATCAGCGCATTCCCTCAGCACTGCCGCCACGCGCTTCAAAATCGGCTCGATAGTGGCTTTGTCGTAGGGAAATCCTGTCGCAATTATACTGCGGCGCAGATCCGTTTCATCAGCAACTGAAATAGCCTTGCCGTTAAGGTGGGCGCCGCCACCAAGCTGCGCCGTAAACATCTCATTTGTAAAGGGATTAAAGACTACGCCATGACAGATTCTTCCCGCTTCAATATAAGCAATGGAAACCGCCGATTGAATGTGCCCATGAGCATAATTTACGGTCCCATCGATAGGGTCAATAATCCACAGTGGCGCGTCAAGGTCGGCAATTGAAATAGCCTCAGGAGAAGACTCTTCAGAGAGGATATGATGGCCCGGATAACTTGCTTTTATACTGTCTGTGATCAATTTATCAGCTAACAAATCAGCATTCGTTACTAACTCTTGGCCATTTTTATACTGATGGGTGAGCTGCGCGTTGTTGCGCTGATCAACTATTAATTCGCCTGCCTCGCGGGCAAGCTTTTGGGTGAACTCAAAAACTGTCATAAGATTTTCGCATTGTGGTTATAGTGTATTCATTAAGACAACTCAGACGGCTAAAAACCTAGTGAGACTGAACCTTTTGATGTGTAATCATGGAGACTAAAAAGAACTGTAGTATACCTGCCGAACGTGACAGCATAATAGGCAATTAATGGAGCCGTATCGGTGATAGCAATGCACTGAAACTGACCTGCCGGTGACCCAACTGTCGCCTGGCTATTATCTAGCTATCATTCACCTGCGACCTAATTGTGAACCGCCTATGACCGCATTAAACACCGCGATGCTGTATTGCATCTTTGCGACTATCGCCACTTTAGTTAATTTGCTCACTCAAGAAGCATCAATTTCTCTTATAAAAGCAACCTATAGCCTAGAGATAGCGATAGTCGCCGGCACTGCCACTGGTCTGGTAAGCAAATACATAATGGATAAGCGCTTTATTTTTAGGAATAAATCAACAACAGCCCGAGATTCATTGGCGAAATTTAGTGCCTACAGCCTTACTGGGGTTTGCACCACCTTGTTATTCTGGGGATTCGAATTCGGTTTTGACAGTTATTTTGGGACCAAATTTGCACGCTACAGCGGCGCTGTCATCGGACTAGCGATCGGTTATGGTATAAAATATCAACTTGATAAACGCTTCGTTTTTAATTCTTAAGGATAAAAATGATTCTTGACAGCTGGGGACGCTATCCGCGAACCATCGCCACCGTGCTAGAGCCACTTGATGGCCCTGCACTCAGGCGCCTTCTTCAAGCACATGCAAGTGAAGGCAAAATAATCCCCCGTGGCGCTGGTCGAAGCTATGGCGATAGCGCCTTGGCGGAACTTGTAATGAGCAGCCGGTTTTTAGATGGCTTTTTGTCGTTGGATTCTGAAAATGGCATTATTCATTGCGGTGCAGGTGTTAGTCTCGATTCTGTTCTCAGGGTCGTCATCCCCAAACAACTTTTTGTGCCGGTTCTACCCGGCAGTAAGTTTGTGACAGTTGGCGGCGCTATTGCAGCGGATGTTCACGGCAAAAATCACCATATCGCCGGCTCTTTCTGTGACCACATAGTTGGATTCAATTTACTTCTTTCTTCAGGAGAAGCAGTCTATTGCAGCGAGACAGAAAACACCGAGCTTTTTCACGCCAGCTGCGGCGGCATGGGATTAACAGGAATAATACTTGACGCGAAATTGAAATTACAAAGCGTGCCTGGCGTTTTTATTAACAGGCGATCAATAGTTAGTGAAAATCTAGCATCTACTTTCGAAATTTTGGAAGATAACAACACCAACACATATTCAGTCGCCTGGTTAGACTGTTTAGCTCAAGGTGAGTCGCTTGGTCGATCACTTATTTTCTTGGGCAATCATGCCAGTAACCCCAACTTTGAAACCAGGACAAGAAGAGGAATCAATGTTCCCGTAACGACTCCAAGCTTCTTGTTGAACAAATACTCGATGGGCCTATTTAACAGCAGCTATTTTAATTTAAAAAAGCTGCTGCACAAGTCAGATACGGTGAACTACGATTCCTACTTTTTCCCGCTGGACAATATCGGGAATTGGAATAGGCTTTATGGGCGCGATGGGTTTTTACAGTATCAGTTTGTCGTGCCATCTGAAACAGCCTTGGAATCGATCACCGAAGTCTTGAAAAAAGTATCCGCGGCAGGAAAAGGGTCTTTTTTATCGGTACTCAAAAAATTTGGCAAGGCCAACAAAAACTGGCTTTCTTTTCCACTAGAGGGATATACCCTGACTCTGGATTTTAAACGGGAAAAATCCCTGTTTCCTTTATTGGATAAACTTGATGAAATAGTGCTAAAGCACAGTGGCCGACTGTATCTCGCCAAAGATGCAAGAATGACCGAAAGTACTTTTAAGCAAAGTTATCCTAATTGGGAAAAATTCCTAGAACTAAAGAAATCCATCGACCCTGAAAATATTTTTGGTTCGCTGCAATCTGACAGGGTGGGATTAACCGTTGAGAACGACCGGAAAGAAAACAAAGGCAGAAAGAAAGCATGAAAATTCTTATCATGGGTGCCACCTCAGCAATAGCCAAAGCTACAGCGAGATTGTATGCGGAAACCGGCGCTGAACTTTTTTTGATTGCTAGAAATGAAGTTCGTCTAGAAGAGCTAGTCGCTGATCTTGACGTTCGTGGCGCCAAGATCAGCGGTCACCTTACCTTAGATATTAGCAAAACAGCAGGGCATAAAAAAGCGCTTGAAACCGTATTGAGCAGCCTCGAAAAAATTGACCTCGCACTGATTTGTCACGGCGACTTACCCGATCAAGCCGCTTGCGAAAACAGCTTTAAAGTGGCTCAAAAAGCCATTAACGTAAACGGGCTAAGTACTATCTCATTGCTGACCATTTTTGCAGACATCTTCAAAACTCAAGGCTTTGGTAGTATCGCTGTGATTACCTCCGTAGCGGGCGATAGAGGCCGGCAACCAAATTTTGTATACGGCGCATCAAAAGCACTTGTATCGACATACTTGCAAGGATTGCGAGGCGCGCTACTGCCTCACGGAGTTCACGTGATTGATATTAAACCTGGTTTAGTTGACTCACCAATGACTGCAGCGTTTGAAAAAGGCCCGCTATGGTCATCCCCGGAACTGGTGGCGAAAAGCATAGTCAAAGGCGTAAGTAAGAAACGCCTTGTTATCTACACGCCAGGTTACTGGCGCTTGATAATGATGGTGGTCGTCTCGATTCCTGAATTAATTTTTCAACGTCTGAAATTTTAGATCATGGCTGTAACCGATCATCAGTCGCCGTTATTTGTAGATCTCGATGGCACACTTATTAAATCTGACTGGATGCTGGAAGCTATCCTGGCAATGCTCAGGATCAGCCCCGTCTCGATTTTTAGAATAGTGATTTGGCTTGCTAAAGGACGGAGCAATTTAAAACGACATTTAGCCGAAGCGGTCATAGTCGACATCCCCTCACTTCCCGCCAACCGTGAATTTCTAGAATTTCTAAAGCAAGAAAAAAGTAAGCACAGGGAACTGATTTTAATTTCAGCATCTGATCAAAAAGCTGTCTCTGCCGTCAGCGAGCATTATGATTTATTCGATGCAGCCATCGGCAGTGATGGGACTATTAATCTGAAATCGGAAGCCAAGTTAGCCCGAATCCGGGAGTATATAAAAGACGGAAAGTTTTCCTATGCAGGTAATTCAGGCGCCGACTTTGCTGTCTGGCAGGAAGCTGAAGAAATCATCGTGGTAAATGCTGAAAGCTCTATCGCAGACAAAGCAAAATCTTTAACTACGCAACAGCGCCCCCTGCTTGAATTTGATAAGCCTGCCTCTCTTCTTCCTCGCTTGCTTAAAGCCATGCGCCCTCACCAATGGCTAAAAAACTTTTTAGTTTTCTTACCACTGATCCTGTCACATCAACTCGGTGAAACTGATTTACTGATCCTAACTGTGCTCGCTTTTATTAGCTTTAGCCTGTGTGCATCAAGCGTGTATTTCGTTAACGATATGCTCGATATTGAAAGCGACCGTCAACATAGCAGTAAATCGAAACGGCCTTTTGCTGCAGGAACCTTACCATTGCAGTACGGTGTGCTTGGCGCACCACTGTTATTTTTATTATCGCTCGTATTTGCGAGCCTAGTAGGGACACAGTTTTTTGCCGTGCTTACAGGCTATTGGCTCATTACCTGTTTATACAGCCTTTATCTGAAACGTTTGTATCTGCTGGACGCACTAACTCTGTCCCTCCTTTACACGCTTCGTATCATTGCTGGATCGGCGGCGATAGCGATCACAACAACTACTTGGTTAATCGCGTTTTCGGGGTTCTTGTTTTTAGGGTTGGCACTGCTTAAGCGCACAACCGAGCTACGCAATTTGGTAATAGATGGCCAAGTCAGCACTCGTGGACGCGACTACAGCACAGATCGACTTCGAGTAGTGACAGTTTTAGGAGTTATCTCCAGCACAGCTTCAATATTGGTCTTTATGGTTTATATTAATGCCGCCAATATAACCGACCTATATGACCAGCCCGTGCTTTTGCGGGCTATATGCCCCCTACTCATCGCAATGCTGGCAAGAGTTTGGTACAAAGCCCACGCTGGGATACTCGATGAAGACCCTGTCTTGTTCGCAAGCCATGACCGCCTGAGTCAGATTATGTTGATACTCAGCGGCACCATCCTTTGGTTAGCTATATAACGACGCTTAAACGCCGAGATGTTGGGCGTGAAAGCGCAGGTGTTCTTCAATAAAACTCGCGATATAAAAATAACTATGGTCATAACCTTGCCGCAGCCGATAGTCCAGCGGATATCCGCAGCGGCGCGCTGCCTCTATTAGCAATTCAGGTTTTAGCTCTTTCTCTAAAAACTTATCTGTCGTGCCCTGATCTATCAACATTGGAAGGTGTGCAGTCGCTGCCTTCAGTAGCTCAACCGAATCGTATTCTGCCCATAAAGACCTGTCATCGCCTAAGTAGTTTGTAAATGCCTTTGTGCCCCAAGGGCAATTCATTGGGGAAACTATCGGTGCAAAAGCGGAAACCGATGTATATCTCTCGGGATTCTTGATCGCTATCGAAAGCGCACCATGACCACCCATTGAATGGCCCATCAATGCATGGCGATCATCATCAACAGGAAAATGCCCAGCGACGACTTCCCGCAACTCCCGGGCTATATAGTCATACATCTTATAGTGAGATTCCCAAGGAGCCTGTGAGGCATTGAGATAAAACCCTGCGCCCAAGCCAAAATCGTAAGCCGCGTCTGGATCGTCTGGCACAGACTCTCCACGGGGACTGGTATCCGGGGTGACAATCACGATACCCAGCTCGGATGCTAATCTCTGAGCACCAGCTTTTTGAGCAAAGCTCTCATCGTTGCCGGTCAATCCTGCCAAAAAGGTCAGTATCGGTAATTTCAAATTTGCGGCGCCAGTATCAGGGCTGAGTTGTCTGGGTAAGTAGATTGAAAAGCACATCTCGCAATTCAGCGCTGATGATTGGTGAGTAAAACGTTTCTGAAGACCGCCAAAGCTTTTATTACTTGAAATTTCTTCCATATTGCTCATTCTTCCTTTCGTTAATTGTAACTGGAGGTTGAGATAACACTAATAAGTTCGTTAAATCAGCAGCGCCGTTTAACCCGACAAGGCCGCCATTAGTGCAGATTGCTTTTACCCCGGTTGGTGGTAAAGTCGATTTAACAATAAAATCAAAGCCACTGCCTCGAGTTAATATGATACTTCAAAAGTTGTCCGCTAAGATCTCTAGAATCTTGATTGCCGCCGGCATTGCCTTTTTTTTGCCAACGATTGGACATTCCCAACCTGCCGCACTTAGCTCTGACAACAAAGATAGCATCGATAGCTCAGGGCAAGCCTGCCAAGCTCTGGCAGATTTGCGAAACCTAACAATCACCTCCGCCTCGATCAGAGACAACGACCAAGGCTCTCAGCCCTATTGCTATGTCCGCGGCATAATTTCACCCGCAATCCACTTTCACGCCCAACTGCCATTGCCAGAAAACTGGAATGGACGCTTTCTGCAGTGGGGTGATGGTGGCAAAGACGGTGATCTAGATTTCGCGAATAACCGCGTTGCAGAGGGTTATGCGGTGACCAATAGCAATACCGGCCATGATAGTGGGGTCGAACCGGGCGCTTCTTTTGGGTTTAATAACCGTCAAGCCGAAATCGATTTTGGGTACCGTGCGGTTCATCTAACAGTGATGGCAGGCAAGACCATAGTACAGGCTTACTATGGGTCTGGGCCTGACTACTCTTATTTCGAAGGCTGCTCTCAGGGCGGCCGCCAAGGCTTAATGGAGGCTCAGCGCTACCCAGACGATTTCGATGGAATCGTGGCTGGTGCCCCTGCGTTTGCTTACCAAGCACTTAATGCCGCTGGAACCTGGAATTTACAACGAATATTCCGCGATAACCTGAACGGAAATCTAGCAGTAGACACCACCGGTGATGGTGACTTTGACAGCCTCCGTTTAATTGATGTTCTTCATGACCAAGTATTGAAAAAGTGTGATGCCCGCGACGGAATTCTCGATGGGGTGGTGAACGATCCGTTTACCTGCCCCTTCAATCCTTCTTTAGATCTTGCAGATTTAATGTGCCCCATCAATGCCGCCGGCGATCAATGCTTTACCGAAGCTCAATTGCAGACGGTTCAAGACCTTTATGAAGGGCCTCGCGACGACAATGGCGTGCAAATTTATCCTGGCAAAATGTTTGGCTCTGAGAAGCGCTGGGCCGGTCTGTATATCCCCCACGCGGGAAATAACAATGGTCCGGGTAAGTTAATGGGCGTTGCCGGGGATCATATGAATTACCTGTTCTATGAACAGGACCCAGGCGTTTCCGTACCCAATGTGAAAGATACTCACTATCAAGCTAAAAAAGGCGGTGTAGTGCCGGAGTTTCATTGGTTTGATTACGACATCAATGATTTTACCTCAGGAAAGGGTGATTTGATGATGTCCATTACTGACGCCACAGACCCCGATCTTAGCCGTTTTCTTAAAGACCGTGGTGGCAAGCTTATTGTTTACCATGGCCTAGTCGACACGTTAATCGTGGCGTCAGACACCGTCGATTACTATCAAGAAATGGTCAGTACTTCTTTCTCTGGAAGCTTCGCGGACGCTGGTAAAAGCTCTCGGTTATTCTTAGCTCCCGGCATGGCTCATTGCTCGGGTGGAGCTGGGCCCAATAGCTGGGACAAACTGGCCCCCCTTGTTGATTGGGTTGAAAACGGCCGCGCTCCAGATTCAATAACTGCGACATACAACCGGGGAGGCGAAGTTGTTAACGAGAGGCCGCTGTGTGCTTATCCGGCACAGGCCAGCTATGTAGGGCCCAGCAACGGCGCCAATGATCCAAAAAACTGGCGCGCTGAAAATTTCGAATGCCGTTAGACACCTTTTACCCGACACCAATAAAACGACTGACTCGTTACTGGGTTGCTCTTTGAGGTCTTGGCTTTAATAGAACCCACCCCCAAAACTGAGTCACAAGAACCCAGAGGTAACTATGATATTTGGCAAGAACATACGCTTTAACCCCGACGCTATTCCCGGCACTGCCCACCAAAAAGCCCGCGACAGATCTCGCACCAAAGCCCGCTTCAAGTCACGCCGCTCGTTGCCTTTTCGGTTACTAGTGATTGCGAGCCTATTTTTGATAGCGTCTTTCTCTGCCTCCTTCTCTGCCTCGGCGCAGACTGAAACCTTCAGAGCGCGACTGTCGCCAATGCCAACGACCCCTCAAACCGTGAATGAAATTACCGGTGGGGGGGAAGTGATACTAACTTTAATAGGTAATACCCTGACAATTGAAGGCTCATTCGAGGAAATGAGTTCAACGGCGATAGCCGCTCATGTGCACAACGCCCCTCCCGCTAGACTAGGACCGGTAGTTCATACTTTAAAGATTACTGATGCTATTGCTGGAGAAATAACAGCTCAGCTGCAATTAAGCGATGATCAGGTGGCGGAGTTAAAAGCGAATAATTTTTATATTCAAATTCATAGCATGAACAATCCCTCTGGCGAATTGCGTGGTTGGGTTTTTCTACGTAGCCATTTTCAATGACCGCAGTAAATCATAAAGAACAACGGCGTTTTTCTCGCTCACTTAATAATAATAAGCACGATACTCACGAGAGACAACATGATGAGATTCCCTGATAGCTTGAAAAACATCAGCATCGGATTGCTAATGCTTGTCGGCTTAGCCGCCTGCAGCGCCGAGAACTCGGTTGACCCTACTGCTCAAAATGTCAACGCTGCTGACACCCCTAACTTTGCCCATCAAGCGACTGCCGGTGCAGACACCTTTGCCTCTAATTGCGCCGCCTGTCACGGTGCGAATTTAGAAGGCACAACCTCGGGCCCACTGTTATCTGGCAGCAGTTTCCTGCAGCGCTGGGGCTCACAGAACCCATCGTTGTTGCTCAATAATATTCAAGCCAATATGCCCCCCGGCGGCAATGAATCACTGCGCAGTAAAGACTATCTCGACATAACTGCTCACATTTTGTCTGTAAACGGTGTTGATTCCGTTGTCGCCGCACTAACCCCCACTACCGATTTCACCATCTCTGACAATGTTTCCAGAATCACAGCTCAAAGACAGCGCAGCGAACCGGAATCCCCCAAGGGCCTCACCGTTGCGGGCAACGTTGATAACTTTGTGAAATTCATACCTGTTACCGACGCGATGTTAGAAAACCCTGATCCTGGCGATTGGCCGATGATAAGAAGAAACTATCAGGCTCACAGCTATAGCCCGCTAGACCAAATTAATACCGACAATGTCGGCGACCTGTCCCTTGAATGGGTTTGGAATATGCATGAAGGAGATTCAGAACCGTCGCCGCTGGTGTACAACGGCATCGTCTACCTTATTAATCCGGGCAATGTCATACAAGCGCTTGACGGTAAAACTGGCGAACTTATTTGGGAGCACTGGACCGGGCCGGCTAATCGTCAAGACATGCGCAATATTGCTATTTATGATGACAAAATCATCCAAGCGACTACTGATGCGAGACTAGTGGCATTGGATGCCCGCACGGGAGAACAAGTATGGGAAACCGTTGTCGCTGATGCCAGCAAAGGCTTCTCAAATTCCAGCGGCCCAATTGTCGCCGATGGCAAGGTTATCTTAGGATTAGCAGGCTGCGCCCGGTACATCCCAGAGGACTGTTATATTAGTGCACACAATGCCAATACTGGCGAACTCGAATGGCGATTTAACACCATTGCTAAAGCAGATGAACCCGGCGGCAACACCTGGGGAGAGCTTGAAAATGTGTTTCGCGCTGGCGGCGAGACTTGGATCACCGGCAGCTATGACCCAGAGTTGAAACTGACCTACTGGGGCACCGCTCAACAAAAACCTTGGGTACCGGTAAGCCGTCACCTAACAATCTTTGATGTTGGTTTATTTACCAATTCCACTGTGGCCGTTAACACAGACACCGGCGAGCTAGACTGGCACTTCCAGCATGTGCCAGCAGAGGCATTGGATCTGGATGAAGTGTTCGAGCGGGTTCTCGTTAACAGAGGTGACGAAAAACTGGTTTTCTCATTAGGAAAATATGGCATTCTTTGGAAAAATGATCGAGTGTCCGGCAAATTTTTGGCTCACAAAGAAACCGTGTTTCAGAATGCATTCACCAATATCAATGCTGAAACCGGCGAGGTGACCTACCGCGAAGATATTCAAAATGCCAAGCTTAATGAATGGACATCTTCATGTCCTAGCAGCACCGGCGGTAAAGATTGGCATTCCATGACCTATCATGAGCCTACCGGCACTATGATTGCTCCACTTAGCCAAACCTGCCTGGAAAACGCTGCCAGAGAGGTCTCTCTTGTTCAGGGTGGTGGCGGATTAGCCGCCAGCAGGAAGTTTTTTGAAATGCCGGGGACTAACGGTAATTTGGGGAAAATAGGCGCCTACAATGTGGACACCATGGAAGAGATCTGGAGCCATCAACAGCGCGCGTCTTTTCACACCGGCACCATGTCCACCGCTGGCAACGTGGTTTTTGTTGGCGATCTAGATCGCCGCTTTAAAGCGTTAGACGTGACTACGGGCGATGTGCTTTGGGAAACACGTTTAGGCACCTCAGTGCAGGGACACCCGGTATCATTCGCTATTGATGGTAAACAATATATTGCTGTAACCTCAGCACTCGGGGGCACCAGCCCACGGACAGTGCCGGGTGTTATCGCGACTGAAATAAAGTACCCTCGGTGGGGCAACGCGATTTATGTTTTTAGCCTACCCGACTGACACTTTTTAGGGGATGGTCACATGGCTGTCCCGCTTGGCTGATCTACCCCTCGGCCTTATTTAAGGATACATCATGGCAAAACGCTATGAGCAACTGTCAAACGAGCACCAGAATTTTATTCTTCAGCAAGAGCTTTTTTGTTGCTACCACTGCCACTGACGGAACCATAAACGTTTTCCCAAAAGGCTTTGATTCACTTTGAATCATGTCACCAAATCGGATAGTCTGGCTAAATACTATCGGAAGTGGAAACGAGAAAACGGCTCACTTGGCACAAAATACTCGCATGAAAATCATGTTTTTCGCTTTTGACGGCAACCCTAAAATCCTTAGACTCTGCGCTAATGTCACCGTGACACATTCACGAGACGAGACGTGGCAAGAGCTCGAAAATCTTTTTGAGTCACACCCCAGTTCGCGTCAATGTGCAGACTTTAGATTTGATTTTCTACAAACCTCATAGGAGTTTAGCGAGCCCTTTTACGACTACTAAAGAAGAACGAGGCAATTTTCCAAAATGGCTGGCGAAAAAAAACTCAGGCGCGATAAAAGAATACTGGGCGCTTAAAAGCCAAGTTAGCATTTGCGGCTTGCCAACCCACATCCTCGACAAAGAATAAGCTTAAGGAAAACTCATGGCCGAGAACGGTGAGAATAATGACGCAGAAGAGAAAGCTGAAACTGAGCGGAAACCTCAGAGCAATCTAGGCAAAATCGAATGGTTAGATTTAACCGTGGATAATGCGACCCGAGTTAAAGATTTCTATGCCAAAGTAGTCGGCTGGTCGACTGAAGATGTATCGATGGGGAGCTATGATGATTTCAATATGAATCTTCCCGGCACCAACACCACGGTTGCTGGCGTATGCCATGCCCGCGGCAGTAACGCGAATCTTCCAGCCCAGTGGTTAGTTTATGTTCGGGTCGCGAATGTCGCCGAAAGCGCAACTGCCTGCGAAGCTAGAGGGGGCAAAGTTATCGAAGGTCCTCGCCGGATGGGAAGCAGTAACTTCGTTGTTATTGAAGATCCCGCGGGTGCCGTAATGGCCTTAATCTCAGACTAAGTAGGTTTTAAAAATGGGAACAGTAGAACGAATATTTATTGTTAAGCAACGGCGCGAAGCGATCACTGAAGTCGAGACTGCTAAATTAGAAGCTGGCAAAGGAATCGTGGGTGATCGCTATCACTCACAGGCAGAAAAGCTCCTCGTCGAAGGGGAATCTGCTGCTGACAACCATATCAGCTTTATCGATAAAGAGCAGTTGGAAGGTTTTTTAAGCAGCCATAATTCAGACTTAGGCCTTGGTGATTTCAGGCGCAGTGTCATCACCAGCGGCATTGATCTTAATGCCTTAGTAGGGAAGCAATTCAAAGTGGGCGATTCCCTTTGTTTTGGCAACGAGCTTTGTGAGCCTTGCGCTTATTTGGCCGCCACTGTTCACCGGGCGGTTTTGCCTGGGCTTGTTGGGAAAGGCGGGTTGCGAGCAACAATACTGACTAGTGGAAGCATTGCTTCAGGCAGCATAATTGAAGAATTGGATAAGAAATTAGATTAGAGAAAAAAGACAGTCGGGGTATAAGCAGGCAAGTTATAGCTAGAAAATAACGGACTGAGAATCTTAACCTAAAATCTAAAAAACCAGGTCACAGCCATCATGTCGTTAAATTTCAAAATATCTATTAGAGCGATTAGCTTCGCCGCTCTAACTTTTTTCAGCTCCACCTTGGTCGCTCAGGCCGACCCATATATCTTCATCCTCGGGGTAGCTCAAGACGCTGGATTTCCTCAAAGCAGCTGCTTTGCACGCCATTGCATGCCTGGATGGGAAGATAAAATGCTTAGGCGAGGGGCTACTTCCCTCGCTGTCATTGACCCTGCAGCCAAGTCCAAGGTTTTGTTTGAAGCGACTCCCCAGCTGCCTTCCCAACTGTACGAGCTGCACAATGAGGCACCGGACGGTGAGTATTCTTTAGATGGTGTATTTCTAACGCATGCCCACATCGGCCATTATGCCGGTCTCATGTTCTTTGGCCATGAAGCCCAAGGCGCGAGTAACATTCCAGTGTATGCAATGCCAAGAATGGCTAAATTCATCCGTGATAATGGCCCTTGGAGTCAGCTCGTTACACTCAAAAATATTGAGTTAAAAGACCTTCAAAACCAGCAAGAAAATAACTTCCCAAATATAATAGTGACGCCTTTTTTGGTTCCCCATCGCGATGAATTTTCTGAAACTGTTGGTTATCGAATTGAAGGGCCTAACAAGACTGCCATTTTTATTCCCGACATCAACAAATGGGATGTTTGGGAGCAAGACATTGCGGAGCTTGTTCGGTCTGTAGACTACGCATTGCTCGACGCTACATTTTACGCAGACGGAGAGTTAGGAAATCGGGATATGTCGCAGATTCCACACCCATTTGTTTCTCAAAGTATGGACGCACTTGATCACTTGACCCCAGCGGACAAAAATAAAGTGTGGTTCATCCATCTGAACCATACTAACCCCTTGCTCAACAGTCAGAGTTCTGAAAGCGAGTATGTTCGCTCTCAAGGCTACAACATCGCCGCTGAGGGCGACCGCTTGTCCCTATGAGTTAAGCGGCCGGGCATTGCTTGCTCGGTAAAGTTTGCAGGCAGAACGAAACCATTACTCTAAATGACTGTGTAACATCTATGCATTTTTTTCATGAATCGATTGGCGGCCGGTCGCAATTCCTGCTGTAGCTTAGTCGCCTACAGCACTCGCAGCACCAACCACTTTTAAGGCCAACTTAGCAATTATTTCCTGATCTGAAGTTAAATCTCTGAGCATTTCAGTTGCTGTAGGTTCGCCGCTGCTCTCCTTAATCAATGACAACTCCTTAAATTCTGAATAGCTGCCCGGAGCTTTCGCGCCCAAAGCACGAATCCGCTCGGCGATTTCATTTACCGCCATTGCGAGCTCGGTATAGTGAGTCTCTAAAAGTATCTGTAGTGCAGAAAACGTTGGGCCCGTTACATTCCAATAATAGTTATGAGTCTTCAAATACAATGTGTAAGTAGATGCCAGCAGTGCTTTTAGTTCAACTATTGTTTCTTTTTTATCGGTCATTTGCGCGCTCCTTTTCGTACGATTAACTGTCGCCTGGCGGATTACGTTGTTGATTTTTTAACTTGTACCTCAGCCTGTGTATTAACGATAGCCTGCGCCGATATATATTTATAATTACTATTAATTCTAATTAATATAAGTATTGCCTATGAGTGTGAAACATCTAACCCTGCGGGACTTGACCTGTGCGCGCGCAGTTGCCGAACATTTAAGCTTTGGTAAAGTGGCAACATTTTGTGCAATCTCTCAACCTGCAATGAGCAGCTTCCCAAGCCCGTTTTGAGTCTGAAAGGCAGGAAAGCGTTGCTTACCTCCGAGGGCAAAGTGTTATACCGATACGCCGAGCAAATACTCAATGCCGCTGCCAGCGCAGAGTCAGTGGCCCACTCTATGGCCGAGGGGTTTGAGTCCGAAGTCACTATTGCGGTAGATGTCCTCCAACGAGTAGGTGATCTAGTAGACGCCTTCGAAGTCTTTTCAGAGCAGTTTCCCCATACAAGGATTCGAGTGCTAGAGACCAGCCTTTCAGGCACTTCTGGGGCCTTGCTAGAAAAGCAAGCTGATCTGGTGATTGGAGGGGCAATGTCCATCGGTTTTAACGGCGCGCCATTAACAACGATTGCCATGTTGCCAGTGGCCGCCCCGTCGCATCCTCTGGTAAAAGATCGTAAAAACGTGTCCGAGCTTGAGCTAAAGTCCCACCGTCAAATTGTTCTCCGCAACACCGGCACTAAAAGAGAACAGGACGCTGGCTGGCTAGGCGCTCAACAGCGCTGAACAGTCAGCCATTTCTCTTCCAGTATCTCTCTGGTAGAGACAGGTTTGGCATTCGCCTTTCTGCCAGATAACTGGATCAAGCAAGAACTTACAAATGCTGCCCTACATCTCATACCACTGCAGGAAAGCTTCCAGCGATCGCTGCCTCTTTACTTAATGTTCGCAGACCGACCAAACGCAGGTCCCGCCACTCGGGCGCTAGCAGAACTCATTCAGACCAAAATAAGAGCCTAGCGGCAAATTTCCCGAGCTCTCCATTCAGTTTATATTCATTCACGTCGAGTATGATGAAGGTCGCTAATCCTTAACGGCGAACCTAAGCATTTGGAGTCAGCAATGAGCAAATTAACCTTGGCCGTATCATTATTGGTTACAGTTTTACTCTCGCATAATGCCGCTGCGGATAGCAGGCATGGTAGACACGGCTTGAACAATTCACGTGGCGACGTAAATCACTTCCGTAGCTATAACCGTGACTATAATCGCAGCCATAATCGCAGCCATAACAGAAGCCATAACCGCGGTTTTGACCGCCGAGGCAACCGTAATTATTCCCGCGCTGCAGCTAACCCTTATCACTATGGCCGAACCGGAAACCGCCGTGGCAATGACTTTGTAAGCATTTCTTATGGGA
This sequence comes from uncultured Gammaproteobacteria bacterium, assembly GCA_913031035.1. Lineage (GTDB taxonomy): Bacteria > Pseudomonadota > Gammaproteobacteria > Pseudomonadales > Pseudohongiellaceae > UBA9145. The sequence continues at coordinate 10,451 of CAJWGN010000031.1, read as the reverse complement.
ATGGCTTTTATAACTCTGGCTTTGACAACAGATATGACAGCCGCTTTGGTAATAGTTACAACAACCGTTTTAACCGTCGATCTAACAACACCTTTTACAATAGCGGCTATAAAAACCGCTGGGACCGAAACCGCAATAGCAGCAACTTCGTTGGAGGGCTTGTACTGGGCTCACTTTTAAGCCAGCAGAACTACTCCTCTCGGTCATACGAAAAAGTAAGCTATAGATCGGCACCGGTGATCGTTAAGCGGAATGTTGTCTACGTTAATTCAACGGGCAGGGCCACTGTCTCAGCCAACCCAAAACGCCGACTTCTAAGGGACTTGCGCGGTGACTGCTATGATATCGAAATCTCACCAAACGGTGATGAACTGCGCTCTCAGATAGATCCAAGTTCTTGCGATTTCTAAGCGCTATTCTGCCCCTAAATTAAGGGGCTTTTCGGCGGTCAGCACTATCGCCCTAAATCCCGCTTTTCCCTGACTGACACACTTAAAAGCACCTATACTTTTAGACTACTTACAGTCAAGAGAACCGCACGTGAAACTCAGCGAATTAATGTCCATTGTTACAACACGCCATAAGGCTGACGAAAGCTTACTGTCGGTGATTCAAAAAATCGCCGAAAAGCACTATTCCTGTGCATTGGTATGTGAGTATGACAAGCCAATCGGCATAATCACTGAGCGAGACGTCGTTCGCTTATTCGCAACCAACGGCCTAAAAGAAGGAATGACCGCAGGCGATGCGATGAGCCGCGACCCTATTTGTGTTGACGGAGACACGACTATTCTCGAAGCACTAGATCTCTGCGAAAGCCGGAACCTTCGCCACTTACTCGTGATGGACAAAACCCATCGACTTGTCGGTGTGGTAACTCAAACTGATATGGTTAAAGCCCACGTAAAAAATTATGAACATCATGACAAGCTTCAAGACCAAAATCATAGGCTTCATCTGCTATCCATAGAAGATCCACTAACCGGACTTCCTAATCGTCGTGCTATGGAAATTGATATTAAGCACGCGGCAGCTGTATCAAAGCGTCAGTCCCAGCCTTATTCTATCGCCTTGATCGATATAGATTACTTTAAAAAATACAATGACAGCTACGGCCATAGAGCCGGTGATGAAGCGCTAATTTTCTTAGCCGAAAAGCTTCGCAAAAACTTGAGGAACTCAGATAAGATATTTCGCTACGGCGGTGAAGAGTTTCTGTTCCTGATGCCTATGACTAGTGCGCAAGGGGCAAAAATAGCGACTCAGCAAATTTGTGACACTGTTGCCCAAGAAAAATACCCGCACAAACCCAGCGACCTCGGGTTTCTTACCGTCAGCATCGGCTATGCTGCCAGCTACTCGGAGAATTGGGAGATGGTCGTTGAACAAGCTGATTTAGCCCTTTATGATGCTAAGATAGGGGGTCGAAACCAAATCTGTTCCGCCGAAGAACCAGGAGTGACTGAGTTTTGGGATTTGAGCCGTAAAGTAGACGAGGGCCAACCCTTTATAAATTAACCACTGAAGTGACATCGCATGCTAAGCAAAATTGTTTTCCTCTCCCTATTAATTCTTCTTACCAGCTGTGCCAGTTCACCGTTAAAGCGACGCCAAGTCGTTCTATACTCGGATGCAGAAATGAGCCGCCAAGGTGAGCAGGCTTATCGTCAGATACAGCAAGAAACCCCCATTAGCTCCTCAGCTCGGGACACAGACTACGTTCAATGTGTAGCTGACCATGTGATAGCCGCCTTAAATGACGAGGACCGGGTCAGTGCTGTCTGGGAAGTTACAGTCTTTGATCAGGACCAGGCAAATGCCTTTGCACTTCCCGGCGGCAAGATTGGGGTCTACAACGGCTTATTTGATACCGCGGTCAATCAGGGTCAGCTGGCAGCGGTCATTGCTCATGAAGTAGGTCACGTCTTAGCAGACCACAGTAACGAGCGCGCTAGTCAGTCAACGATTCGCAACGTAGGTGTTGCCGCAGCGCAAATCCTTGGGGCCTCAAGCACCGCGCTGCAAGTCTTGAATTCAGCTACTCAGTATGGGATTTTTTTGCCATTTAACCGCACCCAAGAAAGCGAAGCCGATTCGATAGGCGTTTTGCTCATGGCCAGAGCAGGCTTTGATCCAGCATCAAGCATTACTCTTTGGGAGAACATGTCCGTTGGCGCAGGCCCAAGCCCCCCAGAATTATTATCTACGCACCCCTCCCCCAGTTCCAGAATTGAGGATTTAAAAACCCGTCTAGCAGACGCCACTCCTCTTTTTCAAGCAGCCCGAGAATCGGGCTTAAGCCCTGACTGCAGTCGCTGATAACTTTAGTTCTACTTTTGCCGACGTATTACAATATCTTGTGATGTGTAATAACTTGTCGGCTCTTGCATTATTGGCTTCAACCTTGCAATCTGCTTGGAAGATACTGAAAGATCCATGAAAAAAATTTAGTCACTTAAACCCGCTGCCGCCCCAACAGAGCGTAAGACTCTGTTTTAAATTCTAAAACCCGAATCTAATTTAATCCCATGCCAGATACCCCCCCACATAGAACACTGTTTACCGCCAAATCTTTAACCAAGTCATTTGGCGAAGTGCGAGTGCTCTCCAACATAGATTTGCAGGTCAACCAAGGCGAAGTATTGGCCTTACTTGGCGAAAATGGGGCTGGGAAGTCGACACTGGTAAAACTTATTGGCGGCTATGAAACCGTTAGCGGTGGTCTGCTCCACCTTGCCAATGAGGCTGGTGAGCTCAGACCCCTAAACTCCGATACCTGGAAGCATGCCACAGCCGAGGCTCAGGGAGTCATTCTTATCCACCAAGAGCTTAACCTCGCGGAACAGTTGAATGCGGTGGAAAACATTTTTCTCGGCAACGAGATACGACGAGGCCCTTTTTTAGATAAACACAGGATGCTAGAACTCACCCGTGAGTATCTGAGCATTCTCGACTGCGATATTGACCCACTAGTCCCGGTTGCCCAGCTGTCAGTCTCGGTAAAGCAGATGATTGAAATCGCTAAAGCCTATGCGAAAAATTCTCGCCTGCTGATATTGGATGAGCCTACGGCTGTTCTTACCGCTAAGGAAAGTGAGGCTCTGTTTCAACTTATCGACAGGCTAACCGAGCAGGGTGTTGCCATCGTTTATATATCTCACAAACTCGACGAGATCGAGCGCATTGCTGACCGAGTAGTTGTATTGCGCGATGGTGAACTCGTTGGTGACTACGACGCAAAAACCTTAACTAAGGATGATATGGCGCGCTTAATGGTAGGTCGCGAACTTACCAATCTGTTTCCGGTTGCCACCCCTCCCAATGCCACAAGCGAAGTTGTGTTGGAGTTAAAAAAAGGGGCCGTACCCGGCCTTATTTCCAATGCTAGCTTTCAACTTCGTGCTGGCGAAATTTTGGGTTTTGCAGGTCTTGTCGGATCCGGCCGCACAGCACTTATGGAAGCAATAATAGGTTTACATCAATTTTCCAAATCGTCTGAGCTTTTAATCCGTGGCAAGTCGGTTTCATTTTCCAGCCTTGCCGCCGCCCGCGATGCCGGCATTGCTTATCTAACAAAAGACAGAAAAGGCAGTGGCCTGCTGCTAGGCATGAGTTTGCCCATCAACTTCTCTCTGTTTTCACTGCATAAATTCTCGAACGGATTGATAAATACTAAAAAAGAACAAGAGGCTTTTAGCGAAGCCGTGGACACCTTTGAGATCCGACTTAAGGATTTATCCATCAGTGCAGGTAATTTGTCTGGCGGAAATCAGCAGAAGTTACTGTTAGCAAAGGTAATGGCTGCTGAGCCTAGTATTATCATTGTCGATGAACCGACTAGGGGCATCGATATTGGAACAAAGAGCCAGATTTATCACTTTATTGCTAACCTCGCAGAGAAAGGCCACTCCATAATAATGGTCTCCTCTGACATGATGGAAGTCATCGGATTGTCTCATCGCGTTGCGGTAATGTGCCGAGGCCAACTAGTTGGGATATTGGAAGGCGAACAAAAGCAAGAACATGAAATCATGCGCTATGCCGCAGGATTAGAATCTCAGTTAACACAAGAAGGTGAAAAAGCCAGTGCCTGAAATAAAAATTACCCGTAGTATCGATCTAAAAACCGCTGGACCTTTTGTCGCTTTGATTGCACTTTTTATCCTTGGTGCTTTTGTAAACGATGCTTTTTTAAGCTCGGGCAATCTTAGCAATATTTTGGCTAGAAGTTCATTCATAGGCATCGTCGCCATTGGCGCCACTTTCGTTATAACGGCAGGGGGAATAGATCTTTCGGTAGGCTCGATGGCCGCCTTTATTTCTGGCTGCATGATCCTAATAATGAATTCTTTGATGGATAAGATCGAGTCCCTACCTGTACTCATCCTAATCGCGATATTCGCATCGGCATTAATTGGGGCTGCAGCTGGATGCATCAATGGCCTTCTCACCACCAAGGCGAAGATCGAGGCGTTTATCGTCACTCTTGGCACTATGGGCATCTATCGGTCGCTTATCACTTACATGGCCGATGGCGGCACGCTTTCTCTGAATTTCACAGTGGGCGATGTTTATAGCGAGGTCTATTACGGTACCCTCCTTGGAGTGCCATATCCGGTTTGGGTGTTTTTATGTGTCGCAATTATCGGCTATGTGCTACTCAATAAAACAGTCTTTGGCCGCCACTGCTTTGCCATTGGCTCGAATGAGAAAGTTGCGCTCTACTCGGCCATTCATGTGGATCGCGTTAAAACCATGACCTATATCCTACAAGGAATTTGCGTATCGATTGCGACCATTATCTATGTGCCAAGGCTAGGTTCTGCGTCAGGACAGACTGGTGTACTCTGGGAGCTTGAGGCAATTGCTGCCGTGATTATCGGCGGCACCATGCTTAAAGGAGGTTATGGACGCATCTGGGGGACAGTGGTTGGCGCACTAATCCTCACCCTTATTGGTAATATCTTAAACCTCACTGACATGATAAGTAACTATCTGAACGGCGCAGTACAAGGCATAATTGTTATCGCAGCCGTTTACCTGCAACGCGGCGCCTGGCGTAAACGAGCGCCCACTTAGATTTCTGACTTTGTTAAGCAACTGGATCAACACATGAATTTTCATCTTGGTAGACTTAAGCTTTTAACCCCCAGCATACTAGCGGCTGTTTTTGGACTGAGCATTATTGCTTCGGCAAGCGCACAGACTATCGGCGTCTCTATTCCTGCAGCGACTCATGGCTGGGCCGGTGGCCTTAATTTTCATGCAGAAGAAACTAAAAAGCGCCTTGAAGCTGCAAACCCCGGAATGAAAATAGTCTTACTCACCGCCAATAGCGCGTCTGAGCAGGCCAACGACCTTGAGGATTTAGTTGCCATTCATCAAATCGATGCCCTGGTAGTTTTGCCTTTTGAGTCTGCTCCGCTCACGGGCCCGGTTCGCAACGTCAAACGCCGAGGGATTTTTGTCACAGTCGTCGACAGAGGTTTAAGCGAAGAAGGCATTGAAGATGTCTACGTGGCGGGCAACAATGCTGAGCTGGGTCAAGTGTCTGCAAAATATATTAAAGAACGTTTAAGTAGCGGTGGCAACATTGTCATATTGCGTGGCATTCCCACTGTTATCGATGAACAACGCTTCGATGCGTTTATCGAAGAGATAGAAGGCAGTAACGTCATCGTATTGGATGACAAACATGCAAACTGGAATCGCGATGATGGCTTTACCGTTATGCAAGATTTCTTGGCCCGCTTCCCTAAAATTGACGCGGTGTGGGCACAAGATGATGATATCGCTATTGGCGTTATTCAGGCGGTACGCCAAGCTAGACGTCAGGACGAATTGTTTATTGTGGGTGGCGGCGGAATGAAAGACATCGTTAAGAGGGTTATGGATGGTGACAAGCTTACCCCGGTAGATGTGCTATACCCTCCGTCAATGATAGCAACGGCAATGGAGCTTACTGCGTTAAAGTTCCTCTCCAATGCCCCGATCAATGGCGACTATATTCTTGGCTCGCCGCTTATCACTCAAGACAACGCCGAAGATTACTATTTTCCAGAGTCACCTTTTTAGTTTTTAATAAAATTGAAACAACCAACTAAATCAACTTATGAAATCAACTTATGAAAACAATTAAGGGCCCTGCTATTTTCTTGGCACAGTTTGCTGCCGATGAAACTCCATTCAACTCCTTAGATGAGATAGCTGCCTGGGCATCGAATTTAGGATTTAAAGGAGTACAGATACCTAGTTCGGACGAGCGCCTTATTGATTTGAAACTTGCCGCAGAAAGTTCAGGCTACTGCGATGAAATCAAAGGCATGTTGGCCCAGCACAATATTGAAATCACAGAACTGTCTACCCATTTACAAGGTCAGTTAGTCGCGGTTCATCCTGCTTATGACGAACTGTTTGACGGTTTTGCCGCGCCTGAAGTTCAAGGCAATCCAAAAAAACGTCAAGCCTGGGCCGTTGAGCAGTTGAAGCTGGCAGCAAGGGCATCTATGAATTTAGGCCTTACCACCCATGCCAGCTTTTCTGGCGCGCTAGCTTGGCCCTACCTTTACCCTTGGCCCCAGCGACCCGCAGGCTTAGTCGAAACCGCGTTTGATGAACTCGCTAAGCGTTGGTTACCGATTCTCGACTGCTTTGAAGATGCCGGTGTCGATCTAGGTTTTGAAATTCACCCTGGCGAAGATCTCCATGACGGCGTGACGTTTGAAATGTTCCTTGAGCGCGTTAACAATCATCCCCGTTGCAACATCCTTTTTGACCCAAGCCATTTGGTATTACAGCAATTAGATTATCTTGGGTTTTTAGAGCACTACAAAGAACGTATCAAACTTGTTCATATTAAAGACGCCGAGTTTAACCCCACAGCCCAGCAAGGAGTTTATGGTGGCTATCAATCTTGGGTTGATCGAGCTGGACGCTTTAGGTCATTGGGCGACGGACAGGTAGATTTTAAAGGGATATTTTCGAAACTTAGTGCCAATGATTTTGACGGCTGGGCAGTGCTCGAATGGGAATGCTGTCTCAAACATCAGGAAGATGGCGCTCGCGAAGGCGCGCAATTTATAAGCGATCATATCATTCGAGTCACCGACAAAGCCTTTGATGACTTTGCCGGCTCCGGCACCGATATCGAATCCAACAAGCGAATTTTAGGGCTAGATTAAAATGCAAAAGATTCGATTGGGAATGGTTGGCGGTGGCCAAGGCGCATTTATTGGTGAGGTTCACCGCATAGCATCTAGGATCGATAACCGTTTTGATCTTGTGGCTGGAGCTCTTAGCTCAGACCCTACTAGAGCCGCGGAATCTGCTGTGGAATTAGGTATTTCGACTGATCGAAGTTATGCCAACTTTGCAGATATGGCGATAGCAGAGTCAGCCAGAGAAGACGGTATTCAAGCAGTCTCGATCGTGACACCTAACCACCTTCACTTTCCCGTTGCTAAAGTATTTTTGGAAGCAGGTATTCATGTCATTTGCGACAAACCCTTAACCTCGACCCTTGAGGAAGCTGTGCAACTTACCCAGCTTTCAAAACGTAAGAACGTTCACTTTGCAGTCACTTACAACTACAGCGCTTACCCAATGGTAAGACAGGCCCGCGAGATGATCGCCGCTGGCAGGCTTGGTTCTATTCGGGTTATCCAAATTGAATACGCACAGGATTGGCTTGCCACAGATTTGGAGGCCAACGGTCAAAAACAAGCGGCTTGGCGCACAGACCCTGCCAAAGCGGGCGCGGGGGGAAGCATTGGCGACATCGGCACTCATGCCTTCCATCTGTCCGAGTTTATTTCCGGCCTGCGCTGCGACTCACTGCTGGCCGACCTAGAGTCGTTTGTTGGCAAGCGTCGCCTAGATGACAACGCCCACATACTAATTCGCTACGACACTGGCGCGAAAGGCATGCTTTGGGCAAGCCAGGTAGCCACCGGTAAAGAGAACGGCCTGAAGATCTCTATCTATGGCGCCAAGGCAGGCCTCTCATGGACTCAGGAGAACCCTAATTATTTAAGCTTTACGGCGATCAGCCAAGCAACTCAAATACTCTCTAGAGGCGGACCAAATATTGGCGGTATGGCCTCAGCGGCAAGCCGAATTCCGGCGGGTCACCCAGAGGGTTTTCTGGAGGGATTCGCGACACTTTACAGTGATATCGCAGATTTGATTCTAGGAAAAGTCAGCATCGAGAATAGCTTAGTCCCTACCGTAGAGGACGGTCTTCGCGGCATGCAATTTGTTGATGCTGCAGTAAAATCGAATAAAGCTGACAGCAGCTGGGTGAAACTAGTCGCTGAGTGAAGCTGGAGGTTAAACAAGGCTTCTAGCAGATTAAGGCTACAGCTATATCCGAACAGTTGTTGGGTGCAGTTGGTAGCTGGGCACGGCTGTTAGTAGCTAGTTAAGACTAGGCTCACCCACGCCCCACCCCATGAAAATCTGCGCTCAACTCGGAATACAACTGAACATTCAAGCAGCTAAGGCAGAAGCCTCGGGTGGCTAGCTGTTACCCTCACTAGCGGGGCCTTTAACTTAGATATTCGCTATTGGATCAGCGCTATTCTAAGAGCTCTGGTTTTGATAGTCTGTAAGTAAACCCATTGAGGAATCCGTAATGGCAGCCCACTTATCTGGCACCACCCAGTCTCGTCGAAAATTTCTTAGAAGCCTTGCATCAGCAGGCATCGTTTTGGCCACCCCATGGCAGTCAGCTTCTGCCCAAATCAGGCAGGTTTCTTCCGTGGGGCTGCAGCTTTACTCTCTTCGGGCAGAAATGGCTGCCGATTTCGAAGGCACCTTAGAAGCTCTGGCAGAAATTGGCTTTAAAGAAATGGAATTTGCAGGCTACTTTGATAAAACTCCAAGTCAGGTTCGCCAACTTTTAGACGCCAATGGACTAAGCTCACCAGCAGCTCATATTCCACTGGAAGCCATCCGTAACAACTTAAGCGAAGTGATAGATACTGCCGCTACGATTGGGCAAAAGTACATTGTGTTGCCTTATATGGTGGGTGCTGACAGAGATTATGACAACTATGCTCGTATCGCAGAATTACTAAACCGCGCAGGTGAAACTAGTAAAGTGGCCGGAATTAAAATGGGCTATCACAATCATGACTTCGAATTCGACAAACATGATGGTCACATGGGCTATGACGTATTGCTTGATCAAACTGATGACGACTTAGTTTTCTTCGAGATGGATCTGTACTGGGCTGCCACTGCGGGTATCGATGCAAGGGATTATTTCAGAAAATATCCAGGCAGATTCACCATGTTACACGTTAAGGATCAGGCCGCGGATGGCAACATGGCCGATGTAGGCCGTGGCGTTATTGATTTTGCCGATATATTCTCGATGGCGGACATCGCTGGATTTGAACACTATTTTATAGAACACGACAACCCCAGCGATGGCATAAACTCCATTACCTACAGTTACAATACGGTTAACCAACTAAGATACTAACGGTGGGTTTGCAGGCCATGCTGTCGTTGCTGTGGGATCAGGGGCTAGTGGCAGCAAGGCCACGTATCAGCTGGCCAATACTGGGCTGAAAGTCGCGTTAATAGAAGCTGACGGTTATTGCGACCCTGCCGATGATAACCCGCGAACCTAACTTTACAATCCGTGGTTATCAGCCCGGCGCGGTGCAAGCCCTCGCAGAAAATCTTTTAACGCGTACTATTTCTGTATCGGCGACTGAGATATAAACGGGGAGGCAGAACCTGGCTGGCCCCCTATTCTTTGGCAAAGTTTGACACCAGCGTTATCAAGATAAGCGAAACTCAGCGACTTATCGTCTGCGGCGTGCGCGACAAGGCGGCGCGCGGCGGTGCCTCGTAAATCGTGCGTGAGGATGCCCCCTGAAGATGTGCCACCCAATGCGTTCCACGCACCCCGTGCGCTGTTTCGACGCATCGGACAGTTTGTGCGTGAGTCGGCCTTGGCGGCTCCAGTTCTGGCGCTATTAACGGCAACAAAGCTGCTGCCAGCGCCCGTCGCGGTGGCTCTGGGTCTTTTGTTGGCGGTCCTCCTGCGCGGTCGTCTTGGGGGCGCGCGTCTTGCGCCGCCGCCTTGGGGTCGCACAGCCGATGCTGTGGCGCTCTTGCTGGCTGCCGCAGCAGTCAGATGTGCTCTGAAAAGTATGCGGCCGCTCAAGAACCGGCCAGCGGCCACGCATGTGGAGGCTGGTATCCGGCCGAAGCTGCCCCTTGGCCGCTCCAAGGACGGAGGGGCGGCAGCAGCGACCGCCGAGAAGCACGGCGCGGTCGGGGCGATCAAGGCTGAAAAGGCCACAGCGGCTAGGGCCATGGCCGATGCTGCAAAGGCGGAGGTGGGTGCAGCGGTGAAGCAGCTGGCTGCGGCTGACGCGCGCGAGGCGAAGGCGGACGCCGCTGCGAAGGCAAAGGCTGCGGCCGGCGCACCCAAG
>CAJWGN010000030.1 GCA_913031035.1 uncultured Gammaproteobacteria bacterium | reverse complement strand
CCCAGCCAGCCAATATCGCCCCGCCCGTTAGCACCGTCAGTTGAGTTATAGGGTGGGATTAAGGCACCTCGCTCAATTTGAGCAGCTTGAGAATGGGACACGCGGCTAGTGAAGTAAGCAGACGAAATAAAGGTGTATGAACAAGAGGTTTGATAGTAATTTCCAAAATTATTTGAATAAAATTCACGCTCCTATGATTGGCCTCAGCAATTTCCTTTTACAGGTAAGTTTTAATAACTGAACAAAACCAATTGTAATAATATATTTTTTTATCGGCGTGCGATGGAATCAGTATCATGCAAATGGGGCGCACACAAAGGGTGAGTGTACTGACTAGGCGATATGTTGGAAAAGGGTGTGGGTATGGTTCCTAGAGGTGTTTGGCACCCGGGGTTATGATACATTCCGTTCCACTACTCAGAGGCCAAAATATGAGGATTAAGCGGTTACTGGACGACACAGAGGTACTTGCTGGCGGCGAAGTGTTCGACGATAGGGGCAAGTGGAATTTTACAAAAATCCTCTTTTCGTTGCATTAAATTCATATATCTGGTATCTCACAATCTCAAATTATTAACTCAAGAGTAGAAAAATGGAAACCACATTAAAGTCAGTCTTCATAACAGCTGCGTTAAGCCTCTTTATCGGCTGCTCAAATCAGTCTGAACAAGATAGCGATCAATCTGATACACGAGCATTAACTTTAGTTAATAACTTTACAGAGTCCTTTTCCAGCAACTGGACTTCAAAGAATGCAGAGGCGATGGGGAATTTGTATGCCGAAGATGCTGTTAGGATCGTCTCAACAAGGCAGACGCCTGTGTACGGGAGAGAGGCAATCACTGCGCAATTCGAAGGGGATTTTAATGGAGCTTTTGAAACAACCAATATCGACGCTGTGCCATCATTAGCGAAATTTTTGTCTCCAGATATTGTGCTCGCAACTGGAACCTTCAATGTGATTGACGCTGAGGGTAAAACGATAAATCAGGGCTACTGGGGAAATGCATATAAACTGCAGGGAAGCACCCTCACCGTGCTGATGGAGTCTGCTGGCGACGCCTCACTAAATGGTATGAGGCAAGCTAGCTTAGAAACTCCAGAGATGCCTGATCAGATGTATGAAGGCCCCGGGGCCAATTTAGTTAACGACGCCGTCGACGCTTATGTCTTAAATGCGAATACAGGTAATTCAAACGGAATCGCAGATCTATTTACTCAAAATGGCATTCAAGCTGTTTCTAATAACGACAGCATATTGTTTGGACGCGATAGTATTTTAGAGACTCTCAATCAGAATCCAGCAACGGAAATTGAACTGGATGCTTGGCCATATGGTTATCGAGAGATCGGGAATTCGATAGCAATAGGTTGGGGTGGATACAAACAGACAGACCCCTCCGGCACTGTCGTTGAGTTCGGTCAGTGGGGTAATATTTGGGAAGTTACTGAGACTGAATTAAAACTCATTATAGAGCGAGCGAGCGCCTTCTCAGGCGAATAGCCACATAAGGAAAAATGGGGTTTGGTTGTAAAATTTTCAGCTGGGAGTGCTTAAAGCATATTTAGAAGCTCTCCCGGCATTTTTTCGCGCCCCCTAAACCCTCAGCGGCAGCTCGTCACAATGTCACCTAATGGAAAGAAAGCTAAAAGCTTACCCTGTGAGCTTGGCTGCCATCTGTTGGCGAAAGATAAGTTGAACAAGGACTTGCTTAAGAGCGCCCTCGTAGCCTCTGGGAAGACTCATAGAAGAGCAAGATAACGAAACTAGTTGATGGTTTTCTTGCGGGTACCGACTAACTCTAAAAACTTGATATGCGTGTACAACAACGAATTACTGACACTATTCAGTAGCACCGATTGCTACTGCCTCCTCGTCCCACCAAATCAAAGAAGGTATCTTCTGCAAATTATTTGCCATTTTTCTGTATCAAGGAATTTACCGGCCATTAATTACGGCATTACCCTGCCTTTGATGCTTTATTGCAAGGAGTTCTTATTGTCACAAAAAAAAATCACTCAGAATTAATATATCCCACCACTATCCTTATTAATTTATTAACGTATTGATGCCCCAGGCATTCCATATACTCGAAGATTTTCCAAAATTACTAGGTGTCCGTCGAGGCCAAAAAAAAAACCAAGATCGCACTGAATTGCTGACTATTTATGTTCTCTTTTATCATAACTTTTCATCAAAATTTTAAGTTTCATCAAATGTAGCCTGAATACTCTCAGCTAACAAATTTATCCGATATGGCTTTCTAACAACTGCATATTTTGTAAGATCCTCATTACTTAATGGTTTTTTTGCATCCCCTTTCCCTTTACTATATCCAGAGGTGAGCACAACTTTTATCTCCGGGTAATACTCCTTAACCCAGTCTCCCAGCATTCGTCCGTCCATATCACCGGGCATCAGTATATCGCTAAACATAAGATCAATTTCTACCCCAGATTGGATAATCGACACAGCCATGTCTGCATTCCCAGCCTCGATCGTTTTGTAGTTTAATCCGCGTAAATCCCTAACTGTAACCCTCCGCACTCTGGGCTCATCCTCTACAACCAATATAGTTTTAGAGAAATTTGATTTACGACTTGTGGAAACCTCCATAGGCGAAGCTGTTTTTACCTCTCCCATCGAAGGGAAATACATCTCTACTGCGGTCCCCTCTCCGACTTCGCTATTTATTCGCAGGAAGCCACCTGATGTTTTAAGGAAGCTATATACCATACTAAGTCCTAGGCCAGTGCCAGCGCCTACATCCTTTGTAGTAAAAAAGGGTTCTGTGATTCGATCGATAATATTAGGATTAATCCCTTCGCCCTGGTCACAAACTGATATTTTTACGAAGTCCTTATTCGTCAATTCATTCATTTCAGTTTGTTTGACTTGTTGTTTTGTTTTTTCATTACTCATTTTCTCAGCTGTGATGTTAATCTGACCCCCGCGGGGCATAGCATCACGCGCATTAATGACCAAATTAAGCAATGCATTCTCTAGCTGAGAAGGATCAACACTAACAGAAAGACTTTCTTCCGGCAGTCTCAGGTCTAATGAAATCTTTTCACCGATAGTCCTAGACATAAGACGGTAGAATTTTTCCATAGCCTCATTTACATCTTGCATCCTAGGCTGCAGATTCCTATTGCTAGAAAATTGCAGAAGACGCCCGGTAAGCTCAACACCATCTTCAACGGCAGATAATGCGTCCTCAAAAAGAAGGGTTATCTCGTTAGAAACAGTCCCCAGATCTTCTTGAAGAAACCTTAAATTACCTTGAACAATACTCAGCAAATTATTGAAGTCATGCGCAAGCCCACCAGTTAACTGCCCTACCGCTTCCATTTTTTGAGATTGCTGAAGCGCAAACTCTTTTTCCTTTAACGACGTAATATCCTGTCCGACACCAATAACACCAACGATTTTACCTTCTACGTCACGGCGCGTGCTCGCATTCAGGAGAATCTCTAGGCGCTGCTCGTCCTTAGTGTAAAGAGGAAATTCAAAGTTAGAAGTCTCTTCACCCCCTAACGCCTTATCAAAAACCCCTTTAACCGAATCCTTGTACTCTTCGGTAATAAAATCCTGCACCATATAACGACCCAGAACTTCCTGCTTCTCAAAACCGGTGATCCTAGCCGCCGACTGATTCCACTCAGTAACTCGCCCCTCAGCGTCAATGCCAAAAATAGGTGCGTTTGCTGTATCAATCAACTGCGTCAGTTCGCTTGATGTCCGCTCACTTTCCTTTCGAGCTAAGTTCTCTGAAGTGATATCCTGGCCCACGCCAATAACACCAATGATGTTGCCCTCTAAATCTCTGCGCGTGCTCGCATTCAACAGGACATCAAGGCGACTCCCGCCCTTGGTATAAAGTGGAAACTCAAAGTTAGCAGTTTCTTCACCGCCTAACGCATTGTCCAAAACTACTTTGACCGAAGCCTTGTACTCTTCAGTGATGAAATCCTGGACTAGATCACGACCCAACACTTCCGCTTTTTCAAAACCAGAGATCCTAACCGTTGACTGATTCCACTCGGTGACTCGACCGGCAGCATCAATGCCAAAAATTGGCGCGTTTGCTGTATCTATCAACTGCGTCAGTTCGCCAGATGAACGCTCACTTTCCTTTCGAGCCAAGTTCTCTGCAGTAATATTCTGACCCACTCCAATAACGCCAATGATGTTACCTTCTAAATCTCGGCGCGTACTCGCATTCAAGAGCAAGTCAAGGCGACTCCCGTCCTTAGTGTAAAGTGGAAACTCAAAGTTTGCAGTTTCTTCACCCCGTAACGCTTTATCAAAAACCCCTTTCACAGAGTCCTTATACTCTTCGGTAATAAAACCCTGCACCAGATCACGACCCAACACTTCTTCTTTCTCAAAACCAGAGATCCTAACCGCCGACTGGTTCCACTCAGTAGCTCGAAACGCAGCGTCAATACCAAAAATAGGTGCGTTTGCTGTATCGATTAACTGTGTCAGTTCGCCCGATGTTCGCTCACTTTCCTTTCGAGCAAGATTTTCTGCTGTAATATCCTGTCCCACACCTATAACGCCGACAATACCACCCTTGGCATTACGTCGAGTCGTAGCATTCAATGACACCCTTACTAGATTGTTATCTTTTGTGTAAAGTGGAAATTCAAAGTTCGAAGTGTTGTCTCCTTTGAGCGCTTTTTGGAAGACATCATTAACTGACTCGCGATAGTTTTCCCTGATAAAATCTTCGACCAAGCTTTTGCCCATAACTTCATCGGCATCAAATCCCGTGATTTCAGCTGACTTTTGATTCCATTCATTTACGTTTCCTTCAGCATCAATACCAAAAATAGGGGCATTAGCAGTGTCAATTAACTGAGTCAAATCCTCTGCCACTCGTTCCATTTCCGAGCGATAACCATCGATCTCGGTAATGTCTTGACCTACTCCCACTACACCAACGATACCGCCGTCCGCATTACGCCGTGTTGTGGCGTTTAATAAAACCCAAACCAGCTTATTGTTTTTTGTGTAAAGTGGAAACTCGAAGTTTGAGGTGTTATGCCCTCTGAGTGCTTTTTGTAATACACCATTGACTGACTTACGGTAATTTTCTCTAATAAAGTCTTCCACTAGGTTTTTACCCATAGCCTCTTCGGAATTAAACCCTGTGATTTCAGCTGACTTTTGATTCCATTCGTTTACGTTTCCTTTTGCATCAATGCCAAAAATGGGAGCATTGGCCGTATCAATGAGCAAAGTCAAATCCTGTGCCACACGCTCTGTTTCCGAACGATAACTATCAAGCCTTTTTTGAAAGACTAGCTCTTGATTAGCCAAAGCTAATTCTTCAGCCCGTTTTTCCTTTTCTTTGTTAGCAAGAACCAATTCATCGGCTCTTTTTTCTTTCTCTTTATTGGCAAGAATTAACTCATCGGCCCGCTTGTCTTTTTCTTCATTTTGAAAAGCAAGCTCTTTATTGGCAAGAACTAATTCGTCAGCTCTTTTTTCCTTCTCTTTATTGGCAAGAGTTAACTCGTCGGCTCGCTTGTCTTTTTCTTCATTTTGAAATGCTAATTCTTCATTGGCAAGGACTAATTCGTCAGCTTTTTTTTCCTTCTCCTTATTAGCAAGAAACAACTCATCGGCTCGCTTATCTTTTTCTTCATTTTGAAAAGCAAGCTCTTTGTTGGCAAGGACTAATTCGTCGGCTCTCTTTTCCTTCTCTTTGTTGGCTAGAGTTAACTCATCCGCTCGCTTGTCTTTTTCTTCATTTTGAAAAGCAAGCTCTTTATTTGCAAGAACTAATTCGTCAGCCCTTTTTTCCTTTTCCTTGTTGGCAAGCGTTAACTCGTCAGCACGTTTATCTTTTTCTTCATTTTGAAAAGCTAGTTCTTTATTAGCAAGGACTAATTCGTCGGCTCTTTTTTCCTTCTCTTTATTGGCAAGAATTAACTCGTCGGCTCGTTTGTCTTTTTCTTCATTTTGAAAAGCTAGCTCTTTGTTGGCAAGAGTTAATTCATCTGCTCGCTTTTCTTTTTCTTGGTTTTGGTTTTGGCTCTGGTTACTCATCGAAATTCCTGAGCATAACTGGATAGCTCGTTTTATTTTAATATTTTAGTAATTCGTCAAATTAACGTAAAGACGATATCACTCTCTCAATGTAAAATTATTCGCGTGTTATAAGGTTTCATTTAACGGCTTATGGAAAACTGCAAAACGTAAAATGCATATAAAAGAATCAGCGTGTCGTCTCTATACTTAAATCTTGAATCTTGATCAGTAACACCTATAAATTGCCACACAGTTTGTGAAATTTTTGCCCGCATTTGAAAATGATTTAGTCTTGTGTCGCCTATCAAAAATAGACGAGCTTCTACCGCATTTTTCAAAAATATTTCATTAAAAAACTACATTTCACTGCTATAAATACTTGTAAATACAGGAGGTGTTCTAATCTGTATCTCTTATGTAATGGTTGCGCGCCTTAACCCAAGGGTAAAAATTGCATTGGGTGAGGTATATAGGCCGCTTGGCTATTTTTAAAGTCACTACATACATAAAAAATACTATATGTTATTATATGTAACTAAATGTATATACACTGATAATACTCCTATTGCGATTTTTTACTGCAATAAATGCATATTTTTGGTTCAGTCCCACTAAAAATGCAGTTTATGCCTACTTTGACTTCGAGTACGGGCGAATTTAGACCCTATATTCAGATCGGAAGCTCCACAGTACTAAATGCAACTGTCTCGCTAACTTGTGACTCGAATTTGTGCGGAGCGAAAAGTAATCAGACTTTTATGGATCTGGCTTTAAACGGTTTAGCTAGCTGCCCAACTACGTTAGAGGGTAATTCTGTGATAGGAAACGAACACTTTTACTAACATCGGCATAAGCCTCTGGGGTCGCTAGAGCCCCAAAGTCTCATGCCAAAAATGATGAAATAGCAGCACCAGAAAAATAAAAGAATGCTAAAACCTCCGTAAGCCGTCAACTTGATTGGATACGGTAAATATTACCGATTAGCATCGATAAACCACTGTGATGTCGATTCTGCGTTAAAGCGCCAGGCGGCATAGCAACAAATACCAAACCGATATTTAATTTGACGTAGCGGGCTAGACTTTGCGCTTATATCGTTGTTCACACCTAATTGCCGCGGCGAAAACTTCACCCTGGCTTTTGCTGCTTTCTTCTTCGCGCGCTTTTCATCCACATAAATTCGTGTTCAATCCACTAACGCAAAGGCCTGCTAAAATCGCGATCTAACAACAGTCGAAACCTGATATAGTGTCGCGAAATAACGCACTCGTGAGCCAATAGTCATGCGCACTTAGGTTATGTCCATAGGCGATTGCGCTGGCCTATGAATAGAGTCACTGAGGAGTCCATCGCTCTCCCTAGCGACATCAGAATAAAATTCTATCCTTTTCAATAAGATTGCTTGTTCCTGCGCCAGCGACTATTTATCCTTAATTGAGCTGCTCAGGGTAGATGTAAAAACCGGCACGCTGCTGCCGGTTCACGGAAAAGTATGCCTTGAAACGGTTTATAAAACTGTCATTCTAGGCGCCAGTATCAACTTCTTTTTTTAGGGAAGCTGTGTCTAAATAGAGAAGAAAAATGCCTTTTAGCTGAGCTTGTACCGCAAGTGGCGGCCTACCTTATATGTCACTAGGGCCTCGTTAACGTTAGGACTTAGATTCACAACCGCACAGACCAAGTTTTGTATGAAATGGCATACTTGGTAATACTAATACGACGCAGGCCTATATTATGAAACTCGCGATTCTCTCAAGAGGACCTCGCTCCTACAGCACACGCCGCCTAAAAGAGGCCGCATTACAGCGCGGTCACGACGTGAAAATATTAGACACACTCAAGTTTGCAATTGATCTACAAAAAGGCGTGCCGGACCTTTATTTTCGTCAAAAAATGTTAAGCAACTACGATGCGGTTTTACCAAGAATCGGCGCATCGATCACCTATTACGGCACCGCCGTAGTCCGACAATTTCAAGAAATGGATGTTTTTTGCGCCAACACAGCACACGGCATAATGAATTCTCGTGATAAATTACGCAGCCTGCAAATACTTAGCAGGCACCACGTCGGCATCCCACGCACAACCTTTGTCAGTGATAAAAAAGATGTTCTGCCCGCTATCAAGCGAGTAGGTGGCGCCCCGGTTGTAATAAAACTTATTGAGGGCACGCAGGGAATTGGTGTGCTGCTAGCTGAAACCAGCAAATCGGCTGAAGGTATTATTGAACTATTGCAAAGCCAAAAACAGAATGTCTTGATTCAAAAATTTGTCGCTGAGAGTAAGGGCAAAGACATTCGTGCATTTGTTGTAGGAGACAGAGTTGTAGCCGCTATGAGGCGAGTTGCTCAAGGCCAAGAATTTAGGAGTAATGTGCATCGGGGAGGAATCGCCGAACGAGTCGAATTGGACGAGCAATACACTGAGACTGCTGTTCGAGCAGCTCAAATTCTAGGCCTTCAAGTTGCCGGCGTTGATATGCTGGAGGGCGCAGCGGGTCCACAAATTATGGAGGTTAATTCTTCTCCTGGCTTGGAGGGCATTGAAACCTGCACAGGTCTGGATATCGCAGGAGCGGTTATTGACTACATATCCGCCCAAGTAGATTTCCCTGAAATTGATATAAGACAAAGACTAACCGTCAGCAAGGGCTACGGCGTTAGTGAAATTTATGCGCCTGAAGGCTCAGACTTTGTTGGAAAAACAATCAAAGAAACGACCCTAGCTGAGCAAGACATTAATGTTCTCACTTTATATCGAGGCGATAAGATCATACCAAACCCGAGAAGTAACCGGGTTCTAGAAGCGGACGATAAATTGTTATGCTTCGGTAAGCTGGAGTCCATGCGTAAAATGATCCCAAGCAAATCTAGAAGGCGCAGACGACCTAAGGTAATAGATCTGGTATCAGAAGTAGCAGACACGCAAAATCCCGAAAACCCAGAAGACTAAGACAATAACGTTAGCTTAAGCTTATTTATGGCATGCCTTTGAAACTATCAGTTGGCATTGTGCATGGCCGCAGATCCGAGCGATTAGGTTTGCGCCACCTTTTACCATAACGCCTTCGCCGAGCCGCTTTCACATCCATCTATGCCTATCGCTGCTTGGTTAAAAGTGGAACAATTTCACGAAAGGAATCAAATCAGCATCACCTGTCGCTATAACCTAGCGACCTTAAATTACTGAGAGCGCAGCAACTGACTCACTGCTGCACTCTCAGCTTTTCAAGTAAGATTAACCCTTAGTCGTTTAAAGGGATGAAAGCCAAAGCGTAATTTCCATTTAAAGGAATCACTAATTGATTTTGAACTGGGTCATAGCACATTGATGCAGCGCTAGGGATACCTGCCGCAATAAGCTCAGCATCCTGACCAGGCTCAATTTTTGATACGCTTCCAAAACGAACGCTGCTTACATATTTAGTCCCATCGTCAAGAATAACAATCCCATCGTTACCCCCTTCAATCGTGTGCTCTGTGTTTATCACATTCCCATCTAAGTCGTATGTGATAACGGCATTGTCACCAATGTTAACAACAACCACATTGCCTTGTGTATCTATAGCAACGCCGTTCGGCACTGTCAGCGGCGCGCCTTCTGCGAAGGTAGAAACAACATCATCGCTTGTCACTTTATAAACCACTTCTGGATTACTGGAGTTCGATGTGTAGACTGTGCCGTCTTCTGTTACGGCAATGCCATTTAGAATCGTTGATCCAGGAATAGGCACCGACTTAATCGGCCGCCCCGAAGCTAAATCAAAAGAGCGTACATGGTCTATATCAACGGTATAAAGAACGCCATTTTTAATCGCGCTACCCAATGGATGATTTAACTCTAAACCATCACGAGTCACTCCTATCCATTTCGGTGTATGGACACTGCCATCGGGATTAATCAAAGACACAAAACCATCGTTTTCGGATCCATCACCGCGCTCACCATTATTCATCGCAAGGATAAGATTTCTCTGCGGATCAAAAGTACAGCTTTCAGAAAAATGGAAACTACCATAAACTTTTACATTATCCGACATGAATACCCTTTCGCCACTTTCGTCTACCGAGCTAATTGGATCTCCGGTTTGAAATTCTTGCGCTAATGCCATTGGTAAAAAACTAGTTGAGGCAAGGCAAGTTAACGCCAGCATTGGGATCAGATTATTTACAACGCGTATCATTTAAAAACTCCTTTAAGGTAAAAATATTAAACTTCGTTATTCGTTATGCACATCATTTATTGTACTCAACCTTAAGCATAGGTTAAATATATTTCAGCCAAACCTGTTCTGGCATTTACTGGTTATTTACAAAAGCGGCCCACCACAGTTCTCAAAACCCCGCTTCAACGACCCTTTGATATCTTTTAGTAGGACTGCGGCGCCACGTTTCTATAGCGAGCAAACCATGCCAAAATATTATCCACCTTGGCAATAAGGTTTGAGGGCCGGGACGCTATTCCGTGAGATGACTCAGGGATTCTAACCAATGCCGAATCAATACCACGCATTTTTAAAGCCTGATAATACTGCTCCGATTCTGGCATTGGTGTTCGCATGTCAGACTCACCCGCTATTAACATAGTTGGCGTTGATACGTTTCCAACAAGAGACAGCGGTGAACGCTCCCAATAAGCTTCGTAATCTTCCCATGGCGGCTTCTCGAACCAGTAACTAGCAACGACTTCTGGAATATCACTGTATAGGGCCATGCTCGCCCAGTTGATAACGGGTTTTGCTACCGCGGCAGCTGCAAATCTATCCGTCTTACCAATTATCCACGAACTGAGCACTCCTCCTCCTGAGCCACCTGTCACGAAAAGTTGTTCTTCGTCAATGTACCCCATTTCAATAACAGCGTCGACACCGGACATCAGATCATCATAGTCCTGTCCAGGATAATCATGATGAATCTCATTCGCGAAGTCGAAACCATAGCTAGTCGATCCGCGTGGATTAGTATATAAAACCACATAGCCCGCGGCTGCATACAGCTGTACTTCAACTGAAAAATGGGGACCGTAGGCGGTAAACGGGCCACCATGTATCTCCAGCATCAATGGATACTTTTGGCTAGGATCAAAGTCCGGCGGAGTCACAAGCCAGCCAGATATATCATGATCTCCGACCGATGAACGCCAGCTGATTTCTTCCACCTCGCCTAAGGTTTTGTGACCAAGCAAATCTTCATTGAGACTGGTCAATTTGCGCGCTCCTCTGCGATTAGCAAACCCCAGATCCGCAGGACGTTGTTCCGAACCTGCCGTATAAGCAATAGTTCCATTTCGCGCAATTGAAAAAGACCCACTTGTGTAAGGGCGACTAATGCCAACGCCTCCTACATCTTTAACAAGTAGCTGCAGCTCTCCTTCCATCGAAAGCGTAGCGATATTTTTCTTACCAAAGTCATCGTAACTAATCATTAGCTGAGTTGAGCTACCGGTCCACCTCACCGTGTTGACCGACCGATCTAAGTTAGCAGTGAGGTTTTCGATTGAACCGTCTGCCACGTCCATCAAGCTTACCAATGTATTGTGGTAACCCATCTTTTTATCTTCGTAGCCAAGAAATACGAGTTTTTTACCGTCGGGTGAAAAGCTTGGAGAGTGGTCTGGCCCATCTCGCTGGGTTAACTGAATCATCTCGCCACTAGCAACTGAAACCGACCAAAGATCTTTATTTTGGCCTTTCAGTCGCCAGTCAGCGTTGCGATTGCTTGACAGCACGATTCTTTCCCCGTTGGGAGACCACGCGAAGGTTCCCTGATGATTGAATTCACCGGCAGTGATCTGTCTTGGGCTGCCTGCATCCGCTGGAATGACGAATAGCTGATTGTATCCAGGCTCTAGGTAGCCGCTCCCGTCTGATCGATATTTAAGCCTCTCAATCACTATTGCTGGTGGGGCCCACTGGGCTCCTTCGGGTTTTTCTGGAGGAGTGGCCAGTGATTCTTTTGGGCTTTTGACCAGTGCCGAGAACGCTAACATCGTTCCATTCGGCGACCACAACAACCCACTAGGCGACTCAGCAAGATTACTCAATAAGGCAGTTTGACCTGTATCCATCCACCGAACATAGAGCTCAGGGCCACGGCCTTCCTCACTCGATATGTAAGCCAGGCGGTCGCCAGATGGAGACCACCTTGGGCTGGTATAGGATTGCGCACCAGAAAGAAGCGGCCGGTGATTCTTTCCATCGCTGCCTACAATCCAGATGTTTGATCTAGCCCGGTCGATCATAATGTCGTTTGACTGCCGAACGTAGACTATTTGATTGCCGCTCGGAGATATCTGCGGGTCAGTCACCACCTCAAGCTCGAACACATCGGTATTCAGAAAGTAGCCAGTAGAAGGTGCGGTCGAGTGCTCTGCGGCCAATACAGAAATTGGTAGGCACCAGATCAATAGAAAGGTTGGCAATAGGCGTAACATACAAATTCCTTTAACGAGTAGTTGTTACAAATGAATACGAGACCCTGTATTAAGAAAATGGCCACAGCAGCTGGCGAAGAGCTCGAAGGAAGATGAACATAACACAGGAGCTTAGGCACTCAAACAAGAGATAGACAGGGAACGTTGAGAGAAATCAGCTTGCATATCCTTGCACCTAGGCTGCGGGACTTGGCGTCGAGCCAGTAAGCACAGTTCATTTATCTATCCGATGATGAATGATGAGATCTATGTGTTCCATCTAATTGCGGAGACAGGCCTAGGGCGCAATTTACAACTCCCAGAGCCGCATGATAACAACTGGGACGAAACTGACAGTATACTTAGCGCCCATTGCAACAGCATCATGAAAGAACTCCGCCGGCTTCTAGGTCTTCGCAAAAACCAGAGTGTCTTTCATCCCAATGCTACGCAGTTTACATTGCACCTTGGCACCGCTGTGTTTGCTTTCTGGCGGCAAAGCATGAACCGAGACCAAAGTGTTTTTTGTTTAAGCAACGTAACCCTCGAAGTACAGCTCATTAAACTGTCGGATACCAATTTGATAAGGACGGATACTTGAAGAGATTTAATCAGCGAAAAAATTTTACCAAACTTTAACAGCCAACTGTCTTTGCAGCCCTACCAAACTTTGTAGATCAGCAATTCCTGAATAGTGTGACTGCTAGCTCTAGCACTCACACTATTCAGCACGCACCAACCAGACCAAGAAAATCGATTAATTGAGCTCAGCAAAACCAGGAGGTGGACGCCGATGCATTGTTGCCTGTTCATAAGCATAGGCTAGCTCAATCAAGATGCCTTCCGCATAGGGACGACCGACAAATTGTAGGCCAGCCGGCAGCCTATCCTGCCAAAAACCCATAGGCACAGTCACTGCGGGTAAGCCGGCATCCGGAGCTAGCAGCTGATTGTTATCGCCTTTATATTCTTCATCAGCATAGTCAATTCTTGCTGGCGGGTTAGACCATGTTGGAAAAACGAATGCATCAATGTTATCGGCATCCATTGCTGCTATGGCATTTTCGAGTAGTTGGTTTCGCAATGCATTGTTGGGCCAAGTGTCACACTCCTCATCCCAATCATCAGGACTGACATCGAGAGGAAATTGCGAAAAGAATTCCAAAGAACCTTTCGTTTCTTCCGCATACTCATTCGTACTAAGCACATCATTAACATCAAGCAGTGGAGGATTATCCAAAGACTCAAAATAGCGCCCGACATCGTATCTAAAGCGCGCACAGAAAGGAATTTTCTCACTTAATTCACTAAATTCTCTTATTGCAACAGGGTCAATGATAATGGCGCCAGCAAGTTTCAATTCCTCTAGTGCTGACAAAAATAGCTGCATAATTTCATCATCAGCATCTTCATGATCAACTAGGCTGCGCAGCACCCCAATACGTTTCCCTCGCAGGCCATCGCTGCGCAAAAAAGTGCGATAGTCTTGCTCACGCTTGTTTGGCAACGTGAGCGTGTCAGCGGGATCATATCCTGCAACCACATTAAAAAGCCTCACCCCATCTTCTACCGTTCTTGCCATGGGTCCTGCAATATCTCTATCAAACACCAAGGGGATAACACCATCGCGGCTTGTCAATCCGATAGTCGAGCGAATTCCAAACAGCGCCAGGTGCGATGACGGACCGCGAATTGAATTGCCCGTATCACTGCCCATGCCTGCTACGGCAAGATTTGCAGCAACACTTGACGCTGTACCACCGGATGAACCGGCCGGCACATAATTTATGTCATAGGCATTTGCCGTCCGACCATAGGAAGACGAAACCGATTCGCGGGGGCTGAAAGCCCATTCGGCCATATTTGTTTTAGCAATTATGACAGCCCCTGCTTCTCGTAATTTTGAAACCATAAAGGCGTCATCCGGAGGAATACTTCCCTTTAAAGCAATCGATCCTCCGGTAGTTTCCATATCAAACGTGTCGAAATTATCTTTTACCACAATAGGTGCGCAGAATAGTTCCCCTTGCACCTCACCCAAAGCAATAGATGCGTCAATCTTGGCTGCTGCAGCCAGCGCATTTGGATTGAGCTGAGTGATTGCGTTAATGCCAGAGGTCTTATCGTAAGCCTCAATCCTTCTTGTATAAGCTGCAACAATATCTGTGCAGCTAAACTGTCCTGAAAAAATCAAAGAATGGAGCTGGTCTATGGTGGCCTCCTGCAACTGTAAAGATGGCATCGAGTGGCCAGCACAACCGGATAGCAAGAATATGTTTAGCGTTATGATTAATCGGATTTTCATAAGTTTCCATCACCTTTTAAGGCGCCGCATAGAATTAATTTGCCCTTAAGCACTATCCTGTTAAAGCTCGTACCTTAACGCTCACTGCAATAATAGTAATTGGCATAATTGAAAATTAACCGGCGGTATAACCCTCACCAGTAACTACATCTCCACTCGAAGAATTTAACTGCCTGGCTATATCCACCCCTTTTACAACATTGCCAAACGCAGCAGACCCCCGCATATCTTGGTTGCGGGATTGGCTAAAATCAAGCCCAGGCTGATCACCGATACAAACAAAACTCTGATGTGGCTGAGCCCTCCCCTTGCCATCGAGATAACCCCGTCGGTATGCCCAATGCCGGTGAACTCTGTTGTTTCATGGTTGATGGTAGGAAATGGACTACTTTGATAGTTCACTCCCTCATTGTACCACCTCGATTTTAGGACTGACGTTATCGTTAGCGTAAGTCACGACTCGGTAAAACTCTGCTCTAGTAAAGTAATCGTCTTCTACGTACTTCAAAAAGTTCGCTACCGTGGCCGGTGCACGAATGTCGTAGAGCTCAATTCCCATCGATCATAGCTAGTTTTCATGGCAACGCTGACAGTAACTGCATGGTTTTTCGCTGCAAATACAGGAGCAATAAAACCAGACCAGAAAGCTGAACACAGCGGCCAAAGTCTCACCCACTGTTTAACAGAATTGTTTATAACAGATATCCTTGTAATCCTGAAAGATTAGAATTTAACAATAGCATCTAGTCTTACCAGTTATTAATAACCCGTATACCCGCCTCAAGCAACAGCTGGGCGCTATTCTGTAGACATTCACAGGCGGCCAGACTAGGCTCATTTTTGAACTCAACCCACAGCCAGTGAAACCGGAGAAAAGCATGTTAAAACTCGTACTTGCCGCCGCAACTTTATGTTGCCTCATGAACACCACCCAAGCCCAAACTGTTTCAACTGGCGCGATGCAGCTTCCTGACATTACCATTTACCACTTAGAAGGGCGCAGATCTGAACGTATCGTTTGGCTAATGGAAGAGCTCGAGCTACCTTATGAATTGGTATACACCCGAGGCGATCTTGGGGCGTCTATGGCAGCGATTAGAGATCTTGGCCACGAAATGCCAATGGCTCCAACAGTCGTTTACGGCGACCAAATAATCGTTGAGTCTGGCGCTATCATAGAATTGATTCTAGACAGACATGCACCTGACAAGCTAAAGCCAGCCTTGGATAGCGATCAATATGTAACCTATCTTATGTGGATGCATTACGCAGAAGGATCCTTGGCAGCGCGCCTATTCAGCGACTACCGTGCTTGGGGCATCAAGCCACCGGAGACACGCTCACGTTTAGTCGATAGTGAAGCCGTTGTGCAATTTACAGAAAACTTTTTAAGTGAAAATCGATACTTCGGCGGAGACGAGTTTTCAGCCGCAGATATTATGATGGTGTTTCCATTGAATGTAGCAACTGTTCTTGGATTGGTTGACGAGGCTATGTTTCCAAATGTTGCTGCCTGGAAAGAGCGAGTTATGGCTCGTCCTGGATACCAGCGCATGTTGGCGGCAGCTCGCCCAGACGGCATGATTGGCAACCTACCAAAAGTACAACAACGCCCGCCTTCAGGCCCTAGAGGCGCCCGCTAAAACGCATACGAATGCCCAATGTGCATACCGGTCTACTCCGGTATCTGCACATTGAGCGTTTCTTTTACCTCTTCCATCACCACGTAACTAGTCGATTCCTGAACCCCCGGCAAAGTCAATAACGTGTCACCCAGCAAAATTCGGTATGCATTCATGTCAGCCACTCTCGCCTTAATCAAGTAATCAAAGTTCCCCGACACTAAATAACACTCTTGCACTGCATTCAGCGCCATTGCGGCTTTCTTGAACTTGGCAAAAATATTCTGCGATGTGCGGCTCAGCCGGATCTGCACAAAGACGACTAGCGCCGCCTGCAGGCTTGCCGGATCAAGAAGTGTTGTGTAACCCTGAATCACCCCTTCCCTCTCCATTCGTTTGACACGCTCCAAACAAGGGGTGGTCGTTAGCCCTACCCGGCGCGCTAACTCGGTAAAACTGATTCGGCCGTCTAGCTGCAGCTCGCGGAGGATTTTTTTATCTATTTTAGACAGTGGTTTAGCTTGCATCATTTACATATAGTAGCGTTTTAATCTTTTTATTGCCAATTTATCAGTCAAATCAACTAAAAAATTAGTATTATAAAGAAGATCCTCTGACAGCATATCAGTATAATCGCCGCCTTCAGACCCTATATCAAACGATATAAATTGAGGAACTTAAACATGCTAATCGGCGTCCCTAAAGAAATTAAGAATCACGAGTATCGAGTAGGACTCACACCAGCCGTTGTTCGCGAACTCAAAGCGAAAGGCCACAGCATCATTGTTGAAACGGATTGTGGCAAAGCTATAGGACTGGAAAACAATCATTATGTTGCAGCCGGCGCAGAGGTGGTGGATAGCGCCGCTGAAATCTTCGCTCGCGCTGAAATGGTAGTAAAAGTAAAAGAACCGCAGCACGCTGAATGCAAAATGCTTAAGCAAGGTCAGATTCTATTCACTTACCTACACCTCGCCCCAGACCCAGAACAAACACGGTTGCTTGTTGATTCAGGCGCGACCTGTATTGCTTATGAAACAGTAACCGACGCCAACAACGGGCTACCCTTGCTTGCTCCGATGAGCGAAGTTGCCGGACGAATGTCAATCCAAGAAGCTGCTGTGTGTCTAGAGAAGTCCAAACAGGGTAGCGGTGTATTACTAGGCGGAGTTCCTGGTGTGGAACCTGCAAACGTAGTGGTTATAGGTGGTGGCGTAGTAGGGCTAAATGCTGCCCGCATGGCAGTTGGCCTAGGCGCGAACGTCACTATTCTGGATCGGTCAATCCCGCGACTTAAGCAAATTGATGAAACATTCGATGGCAGAATAAAGACTTTATTCTCAACCACTGAAGCCATTGAGAATCAAATAAAAACAGCAGATGCGGTTATAGGGGCTGTGCTAATACCTGGCGCGGCAGCACCGAAATTGGTAACTCGCGAAATGCTATCCCTTATGAAGAAAGGCTCTGTGCTTGTGGATATAGCTATCGATCAAGGTGGCTGTTTTGAAACGAGTCGAGCCACAACCCACGCAGACCCGACCTATATCGTAGATGGCGTAATTCATTACTGTGTAGCAAACATGCCCGGCGCAGTGGCCAGAACATCCACATTCGCACTGAACAACGCCACTATGCCGTTTGTACTCACTTTGGCGAGTAAAGGGTATAAGACTGCGCTTATGGATGATGCTAATTTGCGCAACGGATTAAACGTGCACAATGGCATGGTGACTATGGAAGCGGTAGCTGAAGCCCTCGGCTATAACTATGTCGACGCTGTTACTGCCCTGCATCAAGACGAGCTTAAAGCCACAGGCTAAAATACTGCCTGAACTTACTCGGTCCTGCCCCTCTAAAATAGTACCCCTGAAGAACCTGAGCTTGCCGCAACTGCAGCAAGCTCAGGATCTTCAGCCTTAATTTCAGATAAAAATACTTTTATCTTAACCTTGGCAAGTCCTGTAACGGAGATCTACCATCGCTTAAGCGCTTCCTACCCTGCTGTGGAGAGAACTTTTACATCCTAGGTAAGCCGTAGAAATTGGCAACGTTCTTTTATTAAGGCACTTTTACCTCAAGTATTCTTACCCTAGGTATTCCTTGTCTAAGGCGTGTCATTATCTATGGTCCTTCGTGCTCTAGGTTATTCACAGCGTAAACTGTCAGCACAATTCCAGCGATGAGAATTACTGGCATTATTGCCAGCTCGATGATGCCGAGATAGCTGCTGATGCAATACGCACAGCAAACGCCAAATTGGGTTAAGGGCGACACTGATCCAAGCTCAACATAGCTGCGATTAATATCACAGAAACTGAACTAACGTATTTTTAGAACACAATAGCTAGAATGAACCCGGTATCGGCCTGGGCTGGGCTGGGTTGGGTTGGGTTGGACTGGGTTGGACTAAAAAAGAACACCCACTCATCGAATACCGATTACTAAAGCTTGTAAATAACCTTATAGAGGACGCCCCGAGAAAAATAACCGGTTTATATCCCTCTATTGGCTGGCACAAACCTTAGATGAACAGTGTCCGACCACACTGCAGGTTCGCGGGTATAGCTACATCCATCAACTTAGGGTCTCCCAAGTTAAGCTTGCTTAATATCAAGTCTAATTCCTGCCAAGATTCAACTTGCAATCGAGGATTACAGCGACGCTCTTCAGCGATTGTTGATTGGCTCCAACCTTTATAATCATGCCCAGGATAAACAACCGAGTTAGACGGCAAAGTCAGTAGCTTATTAAACAGGCTGTTATACAAATCCTCGGCAGAGCCGTTTTGAAAATCAGTTCTGCCTGTGCCACGAATCAGCAAAGTGTCGCCAGTAAATACCACCGGGCGCTCTCCTTCTAAGTAGTAGCAATAGGAATCATCGGTGTGGCCCGGAGTGTAAATGGCCCGCAGAGTAATTCTGCCACACTCAATGCACTGACCATCGCCGATAAACCGACTAGCACACTCAATCATTGATGGGGTGCCGACAATAGTTTCGCAATCTGTTTCTTCACGCAACTGGCCTAAGGCAGTAACATGGTCTGCGTGACAGTGGGTATCGATAGCGATCTTAAGCGTCAGATCCAACTCGGTCAATAACTGAAGATAACCCGGCAAACACTCTGCCACCGGGTCTATTAATAGGGCCACGCCCGCGTCTAAATCTGCGATTAAATAAGTGTAAGTATAGGACTCACGGTCGAACAACTGCCTAAGTAAAATGGATTGGCGCATCAGCTTGCCATCTCCAATACTGGATCAGGAGCGACCTCTTGAGGCAACACAAACCAGCGCAACTTATTAACTTGCTCAGGAAGCTCCATTGAATACTGAATATCATTCCTACAAGTTTTCTGTAATTCGGCGACCGCTAAACTTGAAAATTCGCCAAGCTGATCCGGCTCGGCGAATTCAGGAGCGTTACTCGAATCAAAAAAATCTTCAATGCAAAATTCTGAATTTAGCTGCATTTTCTTACCTTGAAAGCGCCATGTCCCACTTTCTTCATCAAACTGATAATAAGGCAACAAGCGCCAGCCATAGTTAGCGACATGCTCTACCGCACTGACCAGATATTCAAAGGTTGTCTCATCAATAAAATAATTAAAGTTCAGCCTAACCCAGCCAGGACGCAATACCATATGGCCCTTGCTTAGCTGCGCTTCGAGGGCGCGACTATAGGCCATATCCATTCCCAAAAGGTCGTGCCCATAGGGCCCTGCACAAGAACAGCCTCCGCGCGCTTGAATACCAAATAGGTCATTCAGTAGCGCCACCACAAAACCATAGTGTAAATCCATGTCGCCGTGCTTTAACCGTAGAGAGAAAATAGACAAGCTCTCCACATCTGTATTGCCTAATATCTCGATATTACTATGTTGCCGCCAACGCGCCAGCGCTCTTTGCTTAAAGCCATGCTCTAACGCCTCTATCTTGTCTGTGCCCACTGCTTGCTGGAGCTGGAAAACCAGCCCAGCTCTGATCGACTCAACAATTGCAGGGGTGCCGCCTTCTTCTCTGCGCTCATGATCATCAATAAACTGGTGATCCTCTGGAGTAACATACAGCACTGTCCCGCCACCGGGCATCGCTGGCACCTTGTTTTTCAACAATTGCTTTTTAACAATCAGTATTCCGGGCGTTCCCGGACCACCGACAAATTTATGAGGCGACAAAAACACAGCGTCTTTTGCACAACTGTTGTCATGCGGGTTCATATTAATGCCAACGTAAGGGGCTGCGGCGGCATAATCCCAAAAAGAAACAGCACCATGACAGTGAAGCAAAGATGCCACTTTATCGACGTCAGTTTTAATACCGGTAACGTTCGATGCAGCTGAAAAGCTACCTATTTTCACAGGGCGCTGGCTGTACCTAATCAATTCCTCTTCCAACTTGGAGTCATCTAACTTACCGGTATCGGTTAACGGAATCACAACAACGTCTGCGATCGATTCCCGCCAGGGTATTTCGTTACTGTGATGCTCGTAAGGCCCAATAAAAACCACCGGCCGAGAGTCCGCAGGCAACTGATCCAATAACTGATACTGCTCACTCAACTCCGCCGGAAGACGTAAATTCAGTATGTCGATTAATTTGTTAATCGCGGCAGTAGCGCCTGCGCCGCAAAATATTACTTGATCATCATTATTTCCATTGACCGCGCCGCGAATAGAAACTCGAGCCCGCTCTCGGTAGGCCGTTGTCTGCGCACCACTGAAGGACGTTTCTGTGTGAGTATTAGCGTAGAACGGAAGCACCTGGGTGGAAATGAAATCCTCGATAAAAGCTAACGACCTGCCAGAGGCAGTATAATCCGCATAGATCAAAGGCTTCATGCCGAAGCTAGTAGGGATTAACTGCCTTTCCCCTATGACTGATTCTCTAATTTTGGAAATCAATTCGGCACTCATAATCCAACTCCAGTAATTAAGAAAAAATATTATCCCATTCAATCAGAAACATTGTTCCTAATAGTGCCGATAATTACACTATTAGTGCAATATTGTTTCAATTATTTGATAATAAATGGTACTTTGTTGTTAAGCCTTAAATAAAGCAGAGACGAACATATGGATAAGCAGGATCGGGCCATTCTTGAACACATCCAAAGCGACGCGTCTTTGTCAGCAGGAGAGCTCGCCGAAAAAATTGGGATTTCAAAATCTGCGTGTTGGCGACGCCTGCAAAAGCTGAGCTCGGACGGGATTATCAAAGGCAGAGTTGCAATTCTTGATCCAGAGAAGCTCAACCTATCCCTGACTGTCTATATCTCGATCCGCACTAACGAACACAACGATAAATGGGCCAACAAATTCCAACAGGTGACACAGAAAATCCCGGGGGTCTTGGAAGTTTACCGAATGAGCGGGGATTTGGATTACTTGGTGAAAGCTGTGGTCGCTGACATGAAGGGGTACGACGACTTGTATAAGCAGCTAATTAAAGCTGACCTATTTGATGTGAGTTCTAGCTTCGTAATGGAAACCATGAAGCAAACCAATAAACTACCGCTGGAAAACTTTTAAAGTGAGAAATAACTAAGCACTGGCATCAGCGCTTGCGGCAAGTTTTTCTGCTCTCTCGGCACGCAAGTTACACGCGGTAATCTCTGGAAGGAAGGCCAGATACTTAATCATCATCGAACCTCGAATATCAGTTTTTTCAAGCGCAGTGGAGTCTTCATCTAAGTAAAACAATCGGCTGGTGGTAGCGACTAGATCGTCTTCCATTTGTTTAATACAGCGATGCGTCGGCTGATCATCAGGCTTAAGTGCTAAGCCTCCCTCACTAAACATAAAAACTTCTTCATTCGCACTAAAATAAACAAAGTCTACAATCCCATCCCTGTTTGGGTCTGAGGCGCACACGTGATAAACAAGGACGTTGTCACAATACAAATTATTGGTAATCCCTTTACCTTCCAAAGACGCGCGGCAACTAATGAGAATAAAAGGAAGAACTGCAACGAAAAGCAGCTTTGTCGACATTGAGTTATTCATAGTAATGTTAATAGATAAGTTGGTTAATAATAAGTTAATAATAAGTTAATAATAAAGTTGCGAATAACGATAAAACAGCAAGGTCAAGAATCAAGCAGATAGCCCAAATAACAACAACCCCCAGCCTTAAGCATAGCCGTTGCGCTTAAAGCCGCTGAGTTTCTCCGCCAAACTTCGTTAGCAGATTACCACAGCACCTTTTCAAAAGCCCTATTTAAGCCTCAGAATATAAAACCGCATTGCGAAAATCAATGACAATTCTAAAAATTTAACTAACCGTATCAGCACGTTAGCAGACAAAGCGTAGACCTACTCAAACCCCTCAGCTGTTAGGGAACGAATAGCTGGCACCCTCTAAAACACCGTTGCTGGGCCAGCGCTGAGTCATCGTTTTTCTATGAGTATAAAATCGAATCGCATCCGGCCCGTACACATAAAGATCTCCGAACAAAGAGCGCTTCCAACCGCCGAAACTTTGACTGGCAATCGGCACTGGCAGTGCGACATTTACTCCAACCATCCCCACCTGAATATTATCAGTGAACACCCTTGCAGTTTCTCCGTCGCGGGTAAATATACAAGCCCCGTTACCAAATTCATGGCGATCAATTAGGCCCATTGCCTCCTCAAGATTTTGAGCCCTTACAACACAGAGAACAGGTCCAAATATCTCATCTCTGTAAATGCTCATGGACTCCGTTACTCCATCGAATAAACAACCGCCGATGAAAAAACCGTTTTCATAATCGGCGACCACTAGTCCGCGCCCATCTGCCACTAACTGAGCACCCTCAGCGATGCCCTGCTCTATGTATCGAATTATACGATCTTTGGCAGCCTGAGAAATCAGAGGCCCCATGTCGTTATTTAAATCCGTACCCGGGCCAATCTTTAGTGCGGCTATTTTCGTCTTAAACCTTGCAATCACTTTATCCGCCAGGTCATTGCCTACACAAACAACGACTGAGACGGCCATGCAACGCTCTCCGCATGAGCCATACGCCGCCCCCATAAGTGCGTCCACGGATGACTCAATATCTGCATCAGGCATTATCACCGCATGATTCTTTGCCCCGCCCAGAGCCTGCACTCGCTTTCCATTGTCCGTTGCCTGTTTGTAAATGGATTCGGCAATAGGGGTGGAGCCGACAAAGCTCACAGCCGATATTCGGGCATCCAGCAGCAAAGCATCTACAGCGGATTTATCGCCATTCACTACATTAAAAACCCCTGCCGGCAATCCCGCTTCGCGAAATAGCTCCGCCATAAGCAGAGCAACGCTAGGATCGCGCTCAGACGGCTTTAAAATAAATGTATTGCCGCAGGCAATCGCCATAGGAAACATCCACATAGGGACCATAGCCGGGAAGTTAAACGGGGTAATCCCTGCTACAACACCTAACGGCTGTAGTTCTGACCAGCTATCAACACCTGGTCCTGCATTTTTTGAAAATTCGCCTTTGAGCAATTCAGAAATCCCACAGGCATATTCTACAACCTCAATACCACGACCCAACTCACCCCTAGCATCGTCGAGGACTTTGCCGTGCTCAGCTGTTATTAGCGCACACAGAGCATCGGCGTGCTGCTCCAGCAACTCCCTGAATTTAAATAGAATCTTCGCTCTTTTTTGAGGAGGGGTGTTGCGCCAATTAGGAAATGCCTTGTGGGCACTTTGAATAGCTTTATCAACAGTGCTAGCGTCAGCTAGGGAAACAAGAGAGTTGATCTCTCCAGTCGCCGGATTAAATACAGCCTGGGTAGCACCGTTAGCAGCAACTCCTTGGCCGCCGATAAAATGACCAATGCTAGGAATATCTTCCTTGACGTTACTTTCCGAGTTCATAAAGTGATTCACCTATCGCGTTAACTAGAGCATCGATTTGCTCTGGAGTTGAAATAAATTGAGGGGCCAATTGGATAGTGTCTCCACCCCACCGCACATAAAAACCTTTCTCTAAACACTTCAGCCCCAATTCAAAGGGCCGCCTAAGCGGTTCTCCCTCATATGCTTCCAACGTTATGCCTGCCGCTAAGCCATAATTTCTGATATCGGTAACAAAGGGTGCGCCTTTCAAACCATGCACAGCCGACTCAAGTTTTGGCGATAATTCTCGAACCTTTTCCACCAAGTTATCGCGACCCAATATCTCCAGCGAAGCCAGCCCTGCCGCACACGCAACCGGGTGAGCAGAATAAGTATAACCATGAGGGAACTCGACCATATAGTCTGGCCCGCCGTTGTCCATAAAAGTATTGTAAATATAAGGAGCCGTGACAACCGCACCTAGCGGAATAGTGCCATTGGTAATCTGCTTGGCGAGAGTCATTATATCTGGTGTCACCCCAAACTCTTCCGCACCCGTCATAGAGCCCATACGGCCCAGCCCGGTAATCACTTCGTCAAAAATTAATAGCAAGTCATGCTTTGTACAAATCTCTCGCAGCCTTTTTAGATAGCCCTTTGGAGGCGGCAGAACACCTGCTGTTCCAGATAGTGGCTCGACAATAACAGCCGCTATGTTCGATGCATCATGCAAGAGCACCAACTCTTCCAGCTCATCAGCCAAGTGGGCCCCATGTTCAGGCAAGCCTTTTGAAAAACGATTCTCACTAAGTACTGTATGAGGAATATGATCCGCATCTACCGATTGACCAAAAAGTTTGCGGTTGAAACCAATTCCACCGACCCCCAAACCACCGTAGTTGACACCATGATAGCCTTTCATCCGTCCGATAAATTTGCTTTTCCCAGGCTGCCCTTTGCTGCGCCAATAACCTCGGGCCATTTTTAATGCCGTATCGATAGTTTCCGATCCTGAATCTGTAAAGAAAACATGCTCTAAGCCGTCTGGCGTTAGCTCTACAATTTTATTGGCAAGCTCGAACGATAAGGCGTGACCAAATTGAAATCCGGGAGAATAATCAAGCGTTGTCATTTGCTTCGTCACAGCGCTGATGATTTCTTCACGGCCGTGCCCCGCGCCACAGGTCCATAGTCCAGACAAGCCATCAAAGATTTGCCGGCCCTGATCATCGGTATAATATGCGCCTTTAGCAGACACCATCATTCGAGGATTCTTTTTGAATTGTCGGTTGCCAGTAAAAGGCATCCAATGAGCATTGAGTTCTTGTTGGCTAAACATGCACGACCTCACCCTTTTCAACTTTTGATATTAGAATTCACCAATTGAGCTAAACTAACACTTACAACAGCCCACTTCTTTATCCTATTCGGTTTTAACGCGGATAACAAAGTAACTCTCATTCCAAGAACGTCAGCTATCAGAGATGCTGCAACGGCAGAATATAAGACCATAATCGCCTATTTATCAATCTCAGACACTGCGCAGGCTTGAACGTGAGCAAAATAAAAACTGGCGTTGGTAAGGTTGCCCCAGGCATCCGGTCTCTAGACATCACAGCCACATCTATAAAACGATGTTAGTAGAAGCTGAATCCTATAAGGTAGACTGACAACATGATTGATAACACTTTTCGCGCCCTCCTGCCTCCCTATGTCGCCCCCTTGGTAAGGCTACTCACAGCGTTAGGGCTAACCCCTAACCAAGTAACAATACTTGGATTATTGACAGCGCTAGGCTCTGCATACTTAGTCTTTAGTGGGGAGTTCATATTGGCGCTTATCATCTGGTGGTTATCTCGCCTGCTCGACGCATTAGATGGAATTTATGCCCGAGCCACAAACCAAACCTCAGACTTCGGCGCGTTTCTAGACATTCAGTTTGATATGCTTGCTTACAGCGCTATGGTCATCGCATTTGCTTTGCAGTTTCCAGAACTATCACTACAGTGGCTAATCATTCTTTTTTGCTATGTGCTATGTATCGCTGGCGCGCTTGGCCTAGGCAGCTTTGAAAATAAACGAGACCTGGTTGATAGCAGCGAGCGCAGACTGAGAATAGCTGTGGGGCTTGCTGAAGGTGGCGAAACAGGGATTTTTTACACTCTGTTCCTATTATTTCCCGCCTGGCTTCCAACCACCACATGGATTTGGATCGGCGTTCTTACAATTACAATTAGCACAAGATTGTTGCTTGCAAAAAAAGAATTAGGGGACAGCTAATGGGCAATGTACAACCAATTCTCGGACTATGCGTTTTTGTTGGCATCACCTTTGCATTTTCAAGAGATCATCGCGGGGTACTGCCAAAGCGCGTTATATTAGGCATTGCTGCCCAGTTCGTCATCGCTTTTTTATTGCTAAGAGTCAGCTTCGTCTCCAATGGCTTAATGGCTTTAAATTCAGTGGTGAGCGTGCTTCAAAGTGCCACTGACCGAGCAGCCCAGTATATGTTTGGGTACGTAGCAGGCGGCCCAACTCCCTTTGATGTTGCCAACCCTGACAACAGTTTCATCATTGCCTTTCAGGTTTTACCACTGATTTTGGTTGTCACCGTATTATCAGCTCTACTGTTCCATTTTGGCATTCTGAGTTTTTTGGTAGAACTCATCGGTAAAGGTCTTAAACGCGCGTTTGGCCTTTCCGGCGCACTCGGCTTAGGTGCTGCAGCAACCATATTCTTTGGCACGATAGAAGCACCCTTGGTAATAAAGCCTTATTTGAATAGGCTTTCTCGAGGTGAGCTCCTCGCCTTAATCGTTTGTTCGATGTCTACAATTGCCGGCAGCGTCATCATTTTGTATGCCAGCGTATTGGAGAGAACCCTCCCGGGCGCGCTTCAGCACCTTTTAACGGCCTCGCTTATTAGCGTGCCCGCAGCCCTCACCCTTGCCCATATATTTTCTCCAACATCAGACTCAGATCTCGATGTAAGCGGCATTGCCCGCGAGAATAAAACCTGGATAGAAGCTCTTCTCGATGCGGTAGATGATGCTGTCAAAATGATTATTTCGATTGTCGCCATCATCGTAGTATTGTTCGCGTTTATTTATTTGCTGGACGACCTGCTTGCACTTTTTAACCCCAATCTCTCTATCGGCGTGATTTTCGGGTTCGTCTTAAGGCCGGTAATGTGGCTGGTGGGTTTCGACTGGGACAAAGCTGTTTTAGCCGGAGAACTCATGGGAACAAAGATTTTTCTAAACGAGTTCGTTAGCTATTTAGCGCTTGCTGATGTCACCAGCTTTACGCCGAAAGAGACTATTGTAATTGCCTACAGCTTGTGTGGGTTTGCCAACATAGCCAGCTGCGGAATTATCATTGCCGGCTTAGTGGCGATCCTACCGGAGCGCAGAAAAGAAGTGGTCGATGTCACCTTCACCGCATTAATATTAGGTAACGTTGCGACTTTAATGACAGGCTGCGTTGTCAGCCTTATTTTGTGGTAGTTGGTTTAGGAAACCGGACTGATCAGCTACTACTGACTAAGTACGTCCGATCAACCCTAACTACTCGATCATAGCTGCTGCACTAGCGAGTCAGCAGCTACTCAACCTTCGCTAGAAGTGCCTCTCGCTTTGAATCATCTAACCAGAGCCGGCCAACTGGCACGCGCTCTTTCA
>CAJWGN010000029.1 GCA_913031035.1 uncultured Gammaproteobacteria bacterium | reverse complement strand
TTTGTCAATTCGGTAGACGAGCAAGCCGACCATGCAGCATATTTCACGATGAACAATCCAACTCAAGATAGAGAGCGCATTCGAGCAGCGGTCAAATCTGGATTTATTGTCCGTACCCGGGCTGATGCTAACACCATGGAAGCAAGGAAAAATGACAGCTCACGCCGTGAAGCTGCCTTTTCCTCTGGGGCCCAGTACATCTCGACTGACTACTACCAACCTAGACTCGAATTTAGTGAATATTCCGTCTCACTGCCGGGAAAGCAGGTGGCAAGGTGCAACCAGCTTCTCTTGAATCTGGATTGCAGCGCCCGCTAGCGCTTCTAGCGCGCACCGCCGTTCATCTTTTCAACAATGATTTATTGCTGCGTTGAGATATAGTATTATTTTGAGCAGCAACTAGATTCTTGATCTTCCTCATCGGGCGTCTTCAAATTGCCGAAATAGAGAAAAATAGCGCTAGCAATAGAATTGTCTTTGCAATGCTCTAATTAAGCTACCGCATGGAGCTAAAATGCCAGTAGACGTGATCATTACTCTCAGCGATGAAGATCTAGAAAAATTCCAGCATAGTATTGATAATGGCAGATTAATTGTCGAAGATGAGGCCGCTTCTCGAAAGATTGAAGATGCAGCCTCAAAATGATCAGCGAAACACAAGATCTCAACCTCCCAAGTTTCGTCTCTGAAAGGCTGCTCAAACTCAGAATACTTCTTAACATGATCCGTGATGACGAATGGCACCTCACTTCATCGGAAAAGAAAAACATTCGTGCCGCATTGTATTATTTTGTCGACCCTGAAGATTTCATTCCCGACCATATACCTATCATGGGTTTCCTAGACGACGCCATGTATGCAGAGATTGTATTTAAAGAGCTGAAATCTGAAATCAAAATGTATCAGGAGTTCTGCCAGTTTCGTATCGCAGAAGCAAACCGCCGGAGAGAGAAAGCGCTAGACCCACACGCAGGTAGAGAAGACTGGATTGCAGACAAACGTGAAGTTCTTCACGCCAGGATGCGTGAAAGGCGGCTACTAAAATCTAGTGGTCGCGGCCTGCGCATGCGTTTATTCTAGTGAACTGATTACAAATTACCTTTTTTCTTTCGGAGCTTGCATATGCGCTTTGCAGTACTAACCTTATCCTTATCCTTTTTTATTTTCTTCCTTAATGGCAGTGCAGGCGCTCAACAAAATATAGTCCCCATTGACCCTGCACTAGAGCGCAGCTTCGAAACCTTAACCGCTAGGCCGAGAGTTCAGGCAGCGCTTAGCTATATTGAAGGTAACGAGCCTGCTTACATTAGGGAACAAATCAGACTAACGGAGATCCCTGCCCCACCCTTTAAAGAAGAGAAACGCGCCGCATACTTCCTCGAGCAAATGAAGATACGAGGATTAAACGATGCCTATATAGATAGTGAGGGCAACGCGATCGGCATTCGACCCGGTAACGGCGACGGGCCAACCTTTCTAATTTCAGCGCACTTAGACACGGTTTTCCCGGAAGGCGTGGACACCACAGTAGAGCTTCGAAACGGCCGCTATTATGCCCCTGGCATTGGCGATGACACGAGAGGCTTGGCAGCTCTACTGTCAATTATCGATGCCCTTAACAACAGCAATATCGACACAGTCGGCGATATAATTTTTGCCGCTAACGTTGGTGAGGAAGGTCGTGGTGACCTTAGAGGAATCAAGGCGCTATTTCGTGACTTCCCGGAAATAGATGGCTTTGTATCAATTGATGGAGTGAGACTTCGGCGTATAACTACCGGCGGCACCGGCAGCAGACGTTTTGAGTTTCACTTCAGAGGGCCAGGTGGTCATTCTTTTGGTGCCTTTGGCCTAGCTAGCCCCATCCATGCAATGGGCCGAGCCATAGCCAAAATAGCCGACATTGAAACTCCCCAATTTCCAAAAACAACTTATACAGTTGGCACCGTCGAAGGCGGCACGTCAGTTAACTCTATTGCCGCTGACGCTATATTCGCTCTTGATATGCGCTCGAATGACAAAATCGAGCTTGCCAAACTCGAGCAGAAAATAAAAGCCGCTGCAATGGAAGCAGTGGAGGAAGAAAATGCCCGCTGGGACAATGGCGAGATCACAGTCGATTTCAATTTAATCGGAGATCGCCCTGTTGGCAAAACTCAGACATCAAGCCCAATTGTTCAAGCTGCCGCTCTTGCCTTTAATGAGATAGGTCTAGAGCTGGACCAATTGAGCATTTCTAGCACTGATTCAAATGTCCCAATGTCTTTAGGCATTCCTGCGATAACAGTTGCCGGTGGAGGTAATGGCGGCGGGGCTCATTCACCAGATGAATGGTTCACCCCTACCGATTCACATGAAGGGCCACAAACCTCTTTCTTAATCATGCTCGCACTAGTGGGTATTGCTGAGGTTATTGAACCCATGCTAATTGAGCGTGATTAGCATGGAAGCAAAGCGCGAACAACACAGACCAAAGAGCCTAATTTCTTTTAGCGTTAGCGCGCCGAAACAAGAAGCGTTTGAGTCGCCACCCCAATAGCTCCCTCGGTATCGAAAAGTGTTGCTTGGGACATACCTAATCCGCTGGGTTGCCAGATTGAGATTGCCTGTGATGCGAGCCATTCTGATTGAGGCACTCTGTGTATCGCGATTGTTAGGTCTGGATTGACGAAACTAACCTCACTAAGATTTGTGTTGCGGCTAATGCCATTTCCACAATCGGCAAGAGGGCAAAGGCTCTGAAACGGGCTTGATTCTTCTGTCTCAAGGAGTCGCTGAGATCGCATCCAAATTGTCGTTGGCCCTGCCGAGTCATCCTCGCCTGGGGGATAAGCAACCTCAACAGAGTCGGCGAAGGTCAATTTATCGTGGTTTACTAGCAACGATGGAAAATGACCTGGGATTGCATCGTCAAAGTTAGGCCCTGCTATCACGGCACTAGGCACTTCTTTTGAAACCTGTGTTTTAAGATGAACACTAGTCGCGTTGATGCACGCCTTACCCTCTCTATCACTCAGAACTACTGCACAGGTTGTCATCATCCTCCCTTCCTTGACGATTTTTGCAGCTACCTTAAAGCCCGCAAGAGGGATGGGCCTGACCATATCAAGAGTTAGCCTGACCAGTTGCTTGTCTTGCACCAGCCTCTCTACTGCTCTAGCAACCAGCCCAGACGGTGGTCCTGCATGGCAAGCATCCTCAGACCAAGGGCCTCTAGCACTATCGTTACCGACAAATTCGTTGGTCTTTAATTCTCGAAAAAATGCAGCCATTATTTTCAACTCACCTCTATTTAATTTTCACTGACACAAACGCGACTACAAATATTTTTTGAGCAGACCTAGACCTTTTCAGCACGAGGCTGCCATCTATTGCGAATCCTTTCTACTCGACCGAAAACCAAGAGGATACTGTTGATAGAATTTGTAAAACGTCTCTAGACTAAAATCGTTAAGTACTTTCTCGCTATAACCGCGACGAAGGTTTCTAAAATCATCGTAGTTTTTATACCGAAGGGTATGTAAACAATGCTTACATCCCGTTATTTCCCGAGAGACAACGGTCTCTTGGCCCGTACTGAGGATTTTCAATAAATCATAGCCTTCACCGTCTGTAGCGAATAACTCGGACTATGAAAATAGCCAGGCAAGGCGGGCATAGCGAGGACTAGCACCCAAGTGACCATACTTAAATTTGCTAAACTATCCGTAGGAGTCCAAATCTATTTCTGCGTTATAACCGCACTTATCGTCATGTTAAAGCCCGATAGGCGTAGTTTAGCGATTTCAAATGGCGGGCCACTTACTTGTTGATGTTGTTGTTAGTTTTGCTGATTTAGTTGCTGATTTAGTTGCTGATTTTAACACCCCTTTTACCATGACTAAGGCGAAATCGTTGCTACCACCGTAAGATCAGTGTCGTTACGACGAAAAGATCAAACTAGTATTACTAGCGTAACACAGGCTTCGCGATAGTTGATTAAACAAGGTTATCTACTGCAATGTTGACAGCCCACAGCGCAGCAAGCCAAACTGATCCCCAACTCGTTCACCTTATTTCATAAAATTGGTTACTAAGCGGATTCGAAAGCGCCTAAAATCCCAATTTCTCCTGAGGATTAAGTCCTGTATATACTAGCAAGAATTGAAGAAACTTGGATTAGCACTCTGTTAAGAGAATCAGGCTTTGCCTTTTTTACATCATTAAGTATTCACTCATTAGCCATGGCATTGGTAGTAGGCATTAACGTTGCTGTCAGCTTGCGATTGTTAACCACTAATTCACCAACAACGCTGCCGGGTTTCGACAAGCTATATCCATTGCATTGGCTGGGCGCTTGTTTCATCTTTATATCAGGTGTCGCTTTGTTACTGGCCTATCCAGCCAAGGCACTTACCAATCCTGTCTTTTATTTGAAAGTAGCGTCATTGGTGACTGCACTAATAATAGCCTTTAAAATTCAAATGCGATTACAAAGGAGTAGTTCCGACACACGATACTCTTTATCCACAAAAACTCTCGCTGCCTTTGCACTTGTTCTTTGGATAGTAACCATTTTTACAGGCCGTTTTTTAGCCTATACGAACAGCGTTTTGCTGGCTTCTAGATTCTATTGAGCGACACTAATGTGATTGATTTTCTGGGTGGCTTTTCTCAATTTACCGGCATCTACGGCTTCATGAACTCGATGTGGGGATGGCCGGTAATCGAATCTTTGCATTTTATCGGTTTGTGCCTACTTTTGGGTACCGTGGGTGTTTTTGATCTAAGAATGCTTGGCTTGGCAAAACAAATACCTTACCAGTACCTGCACAAACTGGTGCCATTCGGTGTGGCTGGCTATTTAATCAACGTAACAACCGGGATCATGTTTCTTACCACCGCACCGGATCAGTATGTGTACAATCCTGCGTTCCAAACCAAAATGCTCTTTATGCTACTAGCCGGCATCAACATGCTTAGCTTTTACGGCTTTTGCAATCAGTATGTGCAAAATGCTGGGACAAACCCTCTTCCAACACGAATAAAACTGGTAGCAGGCATATCCTTAATAGCATGGTCGGCCATAATAGTTTGTGGACGGCTAATTACTTATTTTCGCCCGCCTTATCATTGGTGTCTTTGGTGTTAATGGAGAAAGCTCTTAGTTCCTTGTTCTGACAAGCGAACT
Source organism: uncultured Gammaproteobacteria bacterium (assembly GCA_913031035.1). GTDB lineage: Bacteria > Pseudomonadota > Gammaproteobacteria > Pseudomonadales > Pseudohongiellaceae > UBA9145. The sequence continues at coordinate 23,548 of CAJWGN010000029.1, read as the reverse complement.
CCTCTTTTTACTGAATCCCGGACATTTCAACAGGCGGCTTTTGCGACCCTACTGCTTAGCCTGGTTACACATGTTTCTGTTGATAAGAATGCGTTTTCTAAGATTGACTAAATTCTCGACAGCGTGCTGACGATTCTATTAAAACAGAGTTGAATTGTCGTAACGACTCCATTAATCTGAGCGCATTTCTTAATTGTTGGATTGCACTCTTAAAATGCTACTTAGAAAAGATTTTTCACTTGGTATATTCCGCATTCGGATCAACTGGCTGATCGCAGTATGCGCGCTGATGACCGCGTTTTCATTCGGATCCTTGGGGCTTTGGCAACTCGACCGTGCTGCCGAAAAGGTTGATGCTCAAAGTGCCTTGGAAGACAGGCTCTCAATCAGCGCGGGCCCAATAGAAGAAATCCCAGCAGGCCATTTACACGCCGCCAATCCAGAAATGCAAAATCGCCACGTATCACTCACCGGTGAATATCTTAACGAGCGCACAATTCTTATATCTGCAGAGTTTTTTGACAGTCAGATTGGCTACGGTGTAGTAACGCCATTACGTCTTAGCAGCAATGATCAGCTGGTATTGGTTCATAGAGGATGGACAACAGGAATCTTGCCACCCAACACCGATCCGGATATCCGCCCTTTTGAGGGTCCGACTACTGTCACAGCACAAGTTTTCGTGCCCGACGGCAATAACAGGGTGATTTCATCGACGATCGACGCTAATCAGTGGCCTCTGCGCATAAGGTCATTAGAAATTGATGTCATGGAAGGAATCTTGGGAGAACCCCTGTTCCCCTTCGAGGTTCGACTCACAGATGACCAAGCTGGAACCCTAGTGCGTCATTGGTCGGCCGTAAATGTAAATGTAAATCAGAACCTATCATACTCCCTGCAGTGGTTCAGCCTAGCACTACTGGTTCTTTTCGCCTCACTCTTAGCAAGCAGCAACCTTTGGCCTATTTTAAAAGGCACTGAATAAACCTGATCAAAGATCACTGAAATTAATTGTTATTTTAACTATAAAGAACTCGCTTATTTGACGGTTATTTTGAAAATCTAGCCAGCGACCAAGAAACTAATCAGAGCTTTGTCTCTGGGACCCTGTATCTTAGCGCATTAACGTTACGTCCACGTTCAAATACTCACCCAAAAGTGCTAAGGTGCGGATGGTCATAAATGTTGGTTATGAAAAAAATCGAATTCAAAGTATAGCGATAAGGAGAAGCGTTAATATGCGCATTGTTTCTGGAAAATCTCTAATTAGCAGCGCCCTGTTAGGCGCGACCTGGCTTTTAGCAAGTTCAGCGTCAGCCCAATCAGCAGAAGTCACATTTCATAAAGATATAGAGCCGATTTTGCAGCGTAGCTGTCAAAACTGCCATCGAGATGGCGGAGCAGGCCCCATGCCTTTGATAACCTTTGATCAGGTTGCACCCTATGCCGGACTGATAGAATACAAAACAGGCCTTCGCGATCGCGCTGGAGCCATGCCGCCTTGGTATATGGAAAAAAACATTGGTATTCAGTCCTACAAAGATGACCCATCTTTGAGTGACGAAGAAATAGCAGCAATCTCTAGCTGGGCTCGCTCTGGCACGCCGAAAGGAGACGAGGCAGATGCTCCTGAGTCCTTGGTTTTCGATGACAGTGTTAAATGGCAAGCTGGCACACCAGATTTGGTAGTGGTAATGAATGACGTCACTAAGCTATCTGGCACGCCAGACTGGTGGGGCGAGATTGATTACCGCCCAACAGGCCTAACTGAAGATCGCTATGTGAAGTCAGTAGAAGTCGTCGAAGTGAACGATGTCGACAACCAAGCAGGAACAGGAAGAAAAACTGTTGGCGGGCGCTACATTTTTCACCATATGATCTGGGGCACAGCGCAGCTTGACGAGAAAGGCGAACGCCCAGCAGGACAGATCTCTATACCTTGGCCAGTTCATGAAGTTGGCCGAAACGCTGATATTTTCGACGAAGACGCTGGCCGCTTGCTAAAAGCAGGATCTTGGATTGTGTCCGACTCAGTCCACCTTCACTCCAATGGGCGTGACACCACCGGACATTTAGAGGTTGGATTTACGTTTCACGAGGACGACTATAAACCGAAATACCAAAATGCGTTCATCGGATTAGGTAACGGCGTCGATATCAGCATTCAGGGCAATCAGAAAGACCAGGAATTGCATGCTTATACCGTGCTGGATCAGCACACAAAGGTAATCACCTTTGAACCACATTTGCACGCCCCTGGCGAGCGCATGTGTTTAGAGGCTATTTGGGGGTACACAATTGAAACCCTATCTTGCGTAGGTTACGACCATAATTGGGTGCGTGGCTACCCTTATACAGATGATGCAGCACCGCTACTGCCTAAAGGCACTATCTTGCACATCACCGGCTATATGAACAACACCAGTAGTAATCCCAATGTGCCAGATCCACGTAACTGGCAGGGCTCCGGTAACCGTTCAGTAACCAATATGTTTATCGATCTTGGTATTCGCGTCACTATGACAGACGAGCAGTTTCAGGACGCTATGGAAGAACGTCGGCAAAACCTAAATCTTGGCCCTAACGACCATGTTATAGGCTGCCCGTTATGTTTGGCGCCTCTGGTTGCACCTGTTGCTGAAGAACGTGACAGCGACGACGACACCAGCAATGACATTGCTTCAACGAACTAAGGCCGGAAGCGTCTGATTTAGCTGAGTATTTCGCCAAGATTGTAGCTAGAGCTTTGACTAAGAAGTTTCTAGCAGTCCTGGCGTCAGTTGCTTTTTTATTGGTTACCCCGCTAAGTGTAAACGCTCAATCCTACCAAGCAGGCCAGCATGTGGAGCCAGCCTAAGAAGGCTGGCTTCCTAATCCAGATAGCAGCTTTTGCTTTATGTTTGGCTACGTAAACGAGAATTGGTTTGAAGAACCCAACGTATCTGTTGGCGAAAACAACTTCTTCTCTCCGGTGAAGCTGATCGTGACCAACCCACTCTTTTCCTCCCTCCCCGAAACCGCTTCACTTTTGAAGTCCTAGTATCGGCTGTCTGGGGTGACCGTGAATTACTTTGGACCCTCAACGTTAATGGCGCAGAGCGCAAGGCCTATGCCACGCTGGCACAGGACTACTACGTTGACAACATAGGGCATAGCCTTTGAGACCGGTTCATTAGGTGCAGGCACTAGCGAGCCTGAATCTAGAGCAAATATGCCACTTGGAGTTATTGTTCAAGGTGATTCTATTCGCACAGCGCGGCTCAGAAGAGCCATTGAAGCTAGTAGCCCAGGTTTCAGATAACGGCTTACCCAAGCCCAAGCGTGAATCCATGATCTCGGACCGGTCTTTAAACGATCGAATGATGAGACCACCTATCCGCATAACAGTGGATAAAATAAACGGATTATTTCTGTCTTGGAATGTGTACCGAGGCGAAGGGAAGGTTACATTTGACCCGCCGCTCCCAAAACTTTGGGAGGACACAAGGATCTCAGCGAACTCGCTGGGAGGACCGCCATAGTCACCGCCATAGTTACCGCCAAAGTGCCCCAAGACGGACTGTATGACGTTACTGCCACCTTTGATGAAGCTGGGACCTATATCCTATGGGGTAGAGCCGACGATGGAGGCCTTTATCATGGCGACTACATCACCGTGCATGTTACCGAGTAGCTCGTACCTATCATTGTCAGTGACATAAAAACGGCATTTAGCCTTTTTTTACTGCCCTCGTTCTACTCAAAAGACAGAACTAACTAACTGCATTCGAGAGCTAATTAATACTGTCCGGCTCACGATTTAATTGAATCGTAAACGGAGGGTCAAACCTTGGAGGGTCTTTGCCGAGAATGATTTCAGTGGCAGGTGGCTTAACATAGCGAATAGTTGGATCCCCATACCGCTGCTGAAGTAACAACTCATCTGCAGCTCTGGTAAGGGATGGGCGCTGGGCATCTTGCCCAAAAGAAAAACTAAAGCTACCGCGCACTAGTCTGTCACTAGCTGACAGAACTGCCCAATCAGCCGTGTAATAACTCGCCTCAGATAAAACGGGTAACTCTAAGACATAGTGAGTATCAAGAATCGGGTCATAGCGGAATTGAATATCCACCCAGCCCCTGCTTTCGTCTCTCAAGGTAAATTTGACTAGCCTGGCCAACCTAGGAAAATCGAGGCTAATCACCGTTGGCGCCATTAATAAGACATCGTCATCTTTAGGCAAGGTTTCTGTTTTTTCTACAAATCCTGTACTATCCGGACTCGTCTGATAGTCAGACAACACAGGCACTTGGGCCAGCACGGAAGCCGAGAAAAGTGCCACCATACTCAAATGAAATGTCAAAAAATATCTATGCTGCACGGTTGCGTTGCTCATATAGACGGCTTTCAAACGAAATAATTAAAAACAGCCGCTCTCCAATTTAGGCTACGAAGTCTAGCATAAACTTCTGTTTTTATAGACTCGACAGATAGGAAAACTAGCTCGTTATGTCAGATTCAAATTTGCAAGAAATTCTCACCGCGCTCAATAAAAATGAAGACAACACAGCCAATTTTGGCGAATCCTGGTCTCAGGGGCGCTCTGCCTTTGGCGGTCTAGCTGCATCTTTTGCAACAAACGGCATGTCAAAGTTGCTGACCTCAGCGCAGCCGTTAAAATCACTAATGGTCTCCTTTATTGGCCCCTTGCCGCCTGGAGATGCGAACGTTAATGCAACAGTATTGCGTCAAGGGAGAAACGTTACTCAAATGAGTGCTGACGTAAGTAGCGATGGCAAATTATGTCTTCAGGCAATGGGGGTTTTTGGAAATCCGAGACCGAGCATTGCAGTCGCATCAATTGACGAATTCGACCCGGTAAGTAGAGAAAAGGGTTTACCATTCGCAGCTGCCCATAAAAAAATGCCGCCCTTTCTCCAGTTTTTTGAAGGTTATTGGGTTAGTGAGGGACTGCCCTTCTCTGGCAACCTAACGAGGCATTTGAACATGTGGGTCAGACACAAAGCGGATATGTCAGATCATCCTATTGAAAAAATGGTGGTCATCGCTGATATGCCGCCACCGCTTATTCTGTCTCATTTTAAGGTACCGCCAGTGCCTTCCAGCTCACTTACCTGGTCTTTGGAGTTCGTCATTCCACCAGAGGAAATAGACTCTGAGTGGTTCTACCTGGAGTTTTTAATCGAGTCAGCGGCAAACGGTTATACCCTGCAATCTGGAAGGATTTTTACTGAGGACGGCCAGCTATGCGCCTTGTCTCGGCAGTGCATGGTCTATTTTGGCTAATGCGCCCCTAAACTACTAAGACAAAGGGCCTCGCGTGAGGCTATAAGAAGAAGTTGACATCGGAGGGACGAAAATTCAAATTTATTCGCTCACTTGCCGGCTACATTTGGTAAACTTAACTAATGATGATATTAATTTATAAGTTACTAAAATTACTTGGCATCACCATATTGCTTAGTTTCGGATGCCTTCACCTTGCATTGGCACAGCATAGTCACGGAATTTTAACCCCAGGGGTTACGTTCCCAAAAGATGACTCAGTACTTAAAGTTTCACCGCAAATGATTACGATGAGTTTTAGAGTCGACGTAAAACTTCTAAAGCTAGCTCTTTATACCGATCAAGGCGATTGGATCAATATCGGTTTTCAATATGACCCTTCCCGACTTAGCCACAGTTTCGTCTATCCCATCCAATCTGAACTGCCCCCTGCTAAGTTCTACGTTGCAAGATGGTCTGTAACCGATGATGAAAGACGATTGTTAAATGGAGCCTTTACCTTCGCCTTTGGCCCAGAAGCAGTTCCACCCTCTGAAATCATCGAGGGCAGAATAAGTAAAAAGATAGAAGTACTTCCCAGTACAGGCTCCTATAGAATAGGAACAGAGCAATAGCTCTATTTAAATTTATAGCCTTTCGACGCAAGGAACTCTTTCATATGCGGCCGAGCCTTTCCAGACAATAAACCAGAGACTTGTTCAGTCCAGCTGATACCATGCCCTCCCCCAGTTCGAGTTCGGTAATATTCGCGAATAGCCTCGTCATATTCAGAAATTGAGTCCCTGTCCCCTTCTTCATTATAGACTTCTTGTTTCATAATAACCGAAACTGGAAGGCGAGGTTTTACTTCAGGGTCTTGATCTGGGTATCCCAGACAAAGACCAAATACTGGGTAAACACCATCCGGCAGTTCGAGCAGCTCTGAAACAAGAGCTGGATCATTCCGTATGCCGCCAATATAACAAATCCCTAAACCAACAGATTCTGCGGCGGTAACGAGGCTTTGCGCCATTAATGCAACGTCGACCGTAGCAATAATGAAGTGCTCTGTGTAATCACCTTCGAATGCTTTTTCGTACTCACGGCAAAAATTACCCGGACGTTTTAAGTCTGCACAAAATACAAGGAACTCAGCGGCAGTTTCCACGTATTTTTGATTTCCTGCCAACGTTGCAATTTTTTCACGAGTCTCTTTTTTGCTAACCCTAATGATGGTTGAACCTTGAAGAAAACTTGAAGTCGCAGCAGCTTGTCCGGCGAGCACCAATTCATTTAGCAGTTCCGGCTCAATCGCTTTATCAGTAAATTTTCGAATACTACGGTGGGATTTCAGTAAATCTATAACAGAACTCATTAATTGCTTCCTCGTGGGTTAGCTAAATTTTCAGACTCAAATTATCAAGGAAAGCGGGAACCACCTCATTTGCTAATGTGGTTTCTGCATTAAACATTAAAATGACTCCTATGTTGGCCTCCGGTACGAAAACCATTTCCGAACGGTAACCTCTAACACCTCCACCATGATGGACGGCGCGTATGCCTTGGTAATCAAAAACCCGCCAACCTGTAGCGTAATATGCTTTTTCAAGCCCTTGCCAGCGGTTAAAATAATTCCCCCTTGGCGTCGATATAATTGGCGTGTGTAGATCACTTAAAAAATGCAAAGGCAGAACTTCAGGAAAGGCACCCAAGTTAGCCCTTAGCCATAAGGTCATATCAAAGATACTGGCATTGACTCCAGATGCAGGCGCCACCGAGTAATAGGCAGGGTTAGTAGTGGTTGCTCGCCAGCCTCCCCGAACTTTTCTATGCGGCGCTGTCGAATGCGGATTGGATTTGTAAGGATCTAGACCAACAGATGCGGTAACCATACCTAGAGGCTTAAACAGGTGCTCCTCAAGATACTTCTCGTAACTGTCACCGGTGCTACGCTCCACCACTTCAGCGGTCAAAGAAAACACAACATTTTGATAGCCATAGCAATCACCCGGCGGACAAACTGTAGGTATTTTATTGAATCTTGATTTTATTTTACTGTAAGGCACGCCATCATCAAGCATATTGGAATAACTGTGTGGCATTAGTCCCGTTGAATGACTGATAATATGCTTGAGAGTGATGCCATGAGAACTTGCTCGAGTACCAAGATTCATATTGGGAAACATGTCGCTCATTAATGTGTCCCAGGACACCAAATCCTCTTCCACTAATAGCGCTGCCGCAGTGCCCGCAAAGGTTTTAGACATTGATGCAATTCTAAAAATTGAATCTGAGTCTACCGGCGCAGTCTCACCAATTTTTTTAACACCCCAGGTCTTTAGATGAGAGATCCCTTCCCGAGAAACAATTGCCATCGCGGCACCAGGGATTTCAATTTCATTCGAAGCTTCCTCAATCCACTGGATAAATTTACTCATGTCATAGTTGTAAGACTGCTGCTCAGGAATAGTCGCTATTTCATTCGCAAAAGCCGATGAGGCCAAAAGCAAACATAATGCAAAACTTGAAATTTTTTTAACTAATAGCTGAACTTGCGGCAAGGGTTACTATCTCTAGAGTTTGCGAATCGTTGAACGTCGCTTATATGAATAAAATAGACGAATGAAATATGTGGACTAATCAGGCAGATAGGATAGCCATATAAAAGTAACAAGCATCAGCGAAATTCACTGATAAATCAAACCGGTCTGCACCACGCCGTGACAATGCTTTATTTACAATTCCACCTGAAAATAAAAAAGCCGACTTATTTAATTCTAAGTCGGCCAAAGAAGCTCATATTTTAGCGCATTAAACCGCTGAAGGTTTATAAATTTCTGAAGGGCCTCATGCTCGAGGAACAAAAATCAGCATTTCACGACCTTGTCGCAGAACCTTCACAGCTGAAAACCGCTCACTGTCCTCGATTGCAGCATTAAACGAGTCCACGCTCGCGACCGTCTCACGGTTGACCTGAACTATGATGTCTCCTTCTTGAAGACCTGCCCGTGCGGCAAGGCTGCTAGGTTCTATATGCTCGACTAGTAATCCAGACTCATCTATTCCTTCTGTAGACTGTGTAACAGATCTTAATTTCGCCCCGCTTAAGGTCTGGTTAGCGTCAGTCTCTTCTCCATATGCCACCTGCCCATCAGAGCCACCTATGGTGGTCTTTAAAGTGGTTTTGTCACCATTACGGTACAGCACAAGATCTACTTCCTTACCTTGGCGAATTAAACCGACCGTGTTTCGTAGCTCTCTACTGCTATCAATTGGGCGATCATCTATTTCTATGATTATATCAGACACCTCCACGCCGGCCCGCTCAGCAGCGCTATTGGGCAATATACTTGTGACAATAGCCCCTTCAAGGAGATCAACACCCAGTGATGCAATGATTTCCGGGGTAGCGGTGGCAATGGTTACACCTAGTATCCCCCTACGCACTTCACCGTCACGCTCTAAGTGTTCAATAACCCGGGCAACCATATCAGCAGGAACTGCAAAACCAATGCCGTTGCTTCCACCACCGTTACCGCTAATGATTGCTGTATTAATGCCAACTAAGCGACCCTCTAGATCAACCAGCGCACCACCAGAATTACCACGATTAATAGAAGCATCCGTCTGAATGAAATCTTCGTAGTTTTGATTATTCAAACCGGCACGTCCCAGAGCGCTGACGATACCGGAAGTTACTGTTTGCCCAATGCCAAATGGATTACCGATAGCGACCACAAAATCGCCAACCTGAACAGAATCAATATCAGCAAGCTTAATATCGACAAGATCATCTCCGGTTATCTGCAGGAGAGCAATATCAGTAGCCTTATCGCTACCAATTAAAGAAGCTTCAATGACGCGCTGGTCAGACAATTGCACAGAGATATTACTCGCACCCTCGATTACATGATGATTAGTAATAATGTAGCCCTGTTCTGCATCGATAATGACACCTGAACCGGCACCCGTCGCAAGCCGCTGCTGTCCATTTCTAGGCATGAGATCTGGCCGGGTCTCTAGGAACCGGCGCACCTCATCAGGAATTTTTTCGCCTCTCGGGGAGAATTGAGCACTGGCCGGCACCGGTTTTGTAACCCGTATATTCACAACTGCCGGTGTCGATTTCTCAAGCATAGAGGCAAGTGAAGGTAACCCCGCCTGCATTGCTTCTTTACTAATCCCGTATGAGAAATTACCTATCAACACTAGAAATAGTAGAATAAGTAGCCCGCCGATTCTTTTAACCAAAGTCACCTGCTTGGTGCAATTCATAGTCGTTCTCCGTCAGTTGTTCTGGCACTCATTACTCCCGAAGTAGGAAACTTGAACATGAGCGTGTCTGGAGTAAAATCTAGCGCTAGGCGTTGGTAAAAACCTGAAATTAAGGTGAACAAACTATCCAGAAAATATCCAAAAAGTTTTAACTAATAGTATTTAGTGGCGAATATTATCTAGCATGGTTAGTGTTAGGAAATTAGAAACTTTTACCGCTTTTGATCGTCTAATTTTATAATAGGCTTTCGGTTAAAACTGTCGGCAGCTATTAACCGGTCAAGAAAAAAGAAGGTATGCTGGCGTTATGAAAGCGCGTAACTTATTGCTATATAACAATATATGGGCTTTTTAAATGGATTCTATATCTACATCCAGAAGCATGCAGCGCGATTCAAGACCACCATCAACGCGTCTATCACAACCCTTTGTGATGGAAGATTGGCTGGTGATTCCGGAGCTCAATAAACTTCAAAACAAGCTAACCGATCAAAGACGCTCTATCGAGCCTAGATTGATGCAGCTTTTGTGTTTTCTGGCAGCTAACGAATCCGTCGTGCTCGGTAGAGATTCTTTAGTAGAACAACTTTGGCCTGACGTCATAGTCAATGAGAATTCGCTGACCCGTGCAGTCTCAGAGCTACGTAAACAACTACGCGATGGCTGCCGTAAAGACGTGATAGAAACCATACCCAAACGCGGCTACCGCCTAGTCTGCAAGATAGAAAGTACTCAGGGACATTCAGGCAAGCAAAGCCCAATAGTGACGCTACCCAAGCCGCTTCACTCAGCATTCCCCTCAGCAGCCTTATATGAACGCATTTCAATGATCCAGGCGCCCAAAGCTGCCCTCGCAGCGATAACTCTGGCCACGCTGCTAAGCGCCTCAGTAGCTCTTAATTTAACCGTCAATCCGGTCAGCAATTCAGCAAGCAGGCCAAATAGCTTAATAACAATTCCCACAGTTCTCAAAGATGAAATTCTTATTAAAGAACAAAGCTACCTAGGCGGTCAACTTGCTCTTAGCTCAATTGATGAACTGAAAATCAGCAACCTATCAGCCACCAGACCTGTCCTGTCTCATGATGGCGAAAGCTATGCGTATCTTCGCTATGACCAAAAGGGTTCGGCGATTTTTATAGGCACATTGAACGATTCGAGCAATCCTCGCGCGATATATCATACCCCTGAGAAATTAATAAATTTGGCATGGTCACCAGTAGGTCATTCCCTTCTTTTCGGCAAAGAATTGAAGTTGACTAAAGCGGCGTTATTTTCGAGCAATCAGGCGGAATCACAGCTAATGGTTCTTGATGTTGCATCTGGCAAATTAACAAGGCTTGTCGAAGAGGGCTTGCCTAAAGAAAACCACGCGATGAACGGAAGCAGCTTGACCTAAGAGACGCTGTAACAATTCAGAAAATATTAGCGTCGCCGTAAGAATTCAAACTCGAAAAAAAAGCCCAACAGCCAATGTTAATGATCCATCTGCATGGGGCCAATTATCGTTGAAAAATAAGCGGTCACAAGCAAAATCAATAAGGCTACCGTGCCCTCAATCACCACTGATTGCCGAAACTCTGCAGCGCCTTGCAGGCTGTTCAACTTCGGAACTAGTCTAAATTTATTAAATGCCGCAATTGCCATGATAAGTATTACTAGAAATAATTTTACGACAATACTTTGCCCATAAGCTGTGTTGAAAAGCTCAGTCCAAGAGTCTAACAACTCCCAGAGCAACACCCCCCCCGCCCCCATTAACAAAAGTATTACTAAGATCACATGCCGCCCAAAACTTCTTAACTTGAGTTGAACGAAATTAGTGTCAGATAGCCCTGCCAAAAAATATAAAGGAACCAAAATCCCAATCCAAAAGCCAAAAGCCAAAACATGGATCGCGATAGCAAATTGTGAAACCGTGCTTAAGACTGAGACATGACCAACCAGCCTAAAGCTCAAAGCCAATCCCATCAAGGCAAAACAGTAGCCTGTGAATAACCGACGGTAAAAAATTGGTATAGGTGGCCGCTTGAGCCTTTGGATTCTAAAAAAGACAAATATACTCACCAAAAATGCGAGCCCAAATCCGAGCAAGCGGTAGAGGGTCACATCCCCTAATTTAGTATCTAGGAGCATTCTGGACATCGACAGATCAAACATTCCCGTCAAACCTTGATCATTAATCTGGCCCACTTGAGATAGGAAACCAAGCCCAGCACCTTGAAATCCTAAAAATGCGCCTAAGCCGCAATAAATAAGGATAGCATTTGTAGTTTTTCGGCTACCATCTGAATACAGCACCAGAAATAGACTTCCACCGGCAATGCTCGCAAGGCCTAAATAGACGCTGAGCTTACAAATCAGGTTGAGTATTTCCCACGAGCTTGGGATGAGGAATGTGTCCATGCTTATACTAAACAAGCCCAGCATTAGCGCCGAGCTCACAGGCTAAGATTTCGACTTTAAGGCGCAACAGAAGCGATACTTGTAGGGTCTACTTCGAATTCAAAAGAATCTGTCAGAGTATGACCATCAGCACCGATGGCAGCCCAGTTAACGGTGAATTTCCCCGGGTGCATATCAGGAGTCGCAAAGGTATAGCTAGCCTGGGCATTTGCGTTGAGCTCAAATGAAGTGGGCATTTCATGACCGACCCCCATTAGTTCAAGCTTAATTAATTTAACATCAGCTGAGAATATCAGGCTAATCTCAGTTGGCGCGCTCTTAATTATCGCTCCATTTTCAGGCGTGGTTTCTCTCAAACCAGTGTGAGCGTTCGCTGCCAGCTGAAAAACGACTGCCGTAACGAGGCAAACCAGAGATTTCACTAAAGTATTAATTCTCATATCACGTATCCCATATTAATTTCATCAATTAGTATCTCACGACGGAGGAACCTTGATGGACAAAAAATTTGCGACAAATTGTCGCAGACGATCAAACCGCTACTACAGCTTTCTACCTTGCCAAACATGAGTTAAAGGAGACATATTAATCTCCTCAAAGACCGTACCAAATCTCGCCTGCAGCACCATTAGAAGTGCTTGCGCCACATCTCTTGCTTCAATTGCATTTTCTGGCTGCGCACCGGGCTCAAAATGTAAGTCCTCGAAAAAGGGGGTACGAACTGCTCCTGGATTCAATAGTGTGACTCTCACTCCTGATTTTCCGCACTCATCTCTAAGGGCTTGTGAAAACCCGCGAAGAGCGAACTTACTTGCACAGTAAATGCTACCTTGTCTTGCCCCTTTTAGTGCTGCCTCCGACCCAGTGTACACGATATCACTGACTGTCTCTTGCTTCTTAAGCCTTGGCAATAAGCACTTAGTGAGGATCGCATGGCTTAAGAAATTAGTATCCATAACCAACTTTAAGTCAGCTATCGATAGTTGTTCCAAGAATCCCATTTTACCAATTCCAGCATTGCTCACCAGAGCCTTAATAGGACCCTCTATACCTTTAGACAGATCGCCAAACTCCGAGGACAGCTTATCGACATCCGCTAGATCAATTTTTTTAAATCTGAAATTACTTTGATCGCCGAATTCGCTCAGCGCGCCCGACTCATTTTTATCAATACCAAACACCGAATATCCCGATGCTAATAACTCTGTCGTCATCGCGCGGCCGATACCTGAAGCACAGCCGGTAATGATGACTGTGCCTTCGCTTGTTTCACTCATTGTGTGGTTACCTAATGGTGCAAGTACCAATTAATGTTGGCACCTATCAGTTTAGAGAACTATTTATGTAGGGGACTATTTATGTAAAATTTATCAATGACAATGTCAATTAATATGCTAAGAACTGTCACCAGCTCGTTCAGTCAATTAGCTAAAACTAATACTCGGTTATCAGCGTCTTTTGCGCAACCCGAAAGCAATATTGTCGGAACTATGCGCACCGATAGTATTGTGCCGGACTAATAAAATCGCTCAACATAGTCTCAAGCTTCTCTATGGTTGCTCCTCCTGAATTATCTTTTAGTGATACCTCACCATCTTGCACATTAATCGCTTGGGCATACAAAGCTTCATCAGGGTAAAGCTTCGAAATATTTTTGTAAAATTCAGTGGGCATTCGAAACTCTCCTAATGACACTGAATGAATTTTCTCGGCATTCAAACTTGAAAAAACCCATTTGAAAAGAGACTCATATTCTTCAAGCACCGTGTCCGTAAAAATTATGGGCTCAAAACGTAATGCTATAGGCCAGCCATTATTTTGCAATTTCACTAATGCCTCTAGCCGTTTTTTTAAAGAAGGTACTTTATGTTCCCAACGAACTGTCGCTGCCTCGCTAGCAAAGCTCATTGCGACAATTACATTTTCTAGGGCTTGCGCCTCCAACAGGCCTCGAACCTGAGTACTCTTGGTTCGAATTTCCAGCATTGCGTTTGGGTATTTTCCAAACAGCGGTAAAAAGAATTGGCAAAAGTGGCTTATTGGTTCTAAGGCAAGGCTGTCGCAGTCATACCCACTATAGTAGTTGCCAGCATTGTCGGTGTTTCTAATATGCCTTTCTAAATCGGAATAAAAATCCTCATAATTTACAAACAGCACTGTGTTTGAAGATCTATACATACCCTGTAAAAAACAGTAACGACAATCATATATACAGTTCATCATATGTGAAAAATAATAACTACCCTGCCCTTCAAAGCCGTAACCCTCAGGTGTTGGCAGCACTAGATTTCCGTATTTTCTGGCCAGAATCAGAGCAGGCAGCTGTTTCTGGATTCGAAAATTTTGCGCATTACGATTAAAGACCTCACCATAGCGATCACATTCGATCACCGGCAAGCTTGGAAACCTACCCAAGATTTCTAACGTCCGCGGATGTTCCTTAATTTCTTTCTCGACATAGATAGCAGAAAACATGGATAGCTCGTGTCAAATAGTTAAACGGCGAACCGCTCTAATCGCGCATTCATTTCAGCAAGTATTTGCTTTGATGTTTGGAATTTCAAAGTAGATATTTCCTCAAGCTGTTGTTCTAACTCCGCGGCCCTGAATTTCTGACAAGCCCGCCGTAATTGACGAGACTGAGTTACGGTAAAACTAAACCGTTCAGCAATTTTTTCATAAGCCTCAGGCAAACTATGCGCCCAATTATGCTGCGACGCGAGTTTTTGCATCTCTGCGGCAAGCAGTTGCAGCTGCACTGCTAACGACTCCATGTATATTCCGATTTTTCCCTTATTAATGGTTTTGATGCAATGGTTAGGATTATCAGAGACCACCTTTAGCAATTGCACGAATTCTATCGGCGAAAACTTCGTTGCTATAGACCAAAAAGCCGAGCCTTCCATATCAAAAGCCGCATCCAGCGAATACTCTTCCTCAGGAACATCGACAGTTATCAGTACCGAAGAAGGCAACGACGAAGGAATTGGCAATGGGTAGTAACTGCTCCTAGTTCCTTGATCGGTTATCTTACGAACAATCGTAGTGCACCCTAATTCAAAAGTCTTATGCCCAGCTATACCCGCATTGATCCAGATAGGATCATACATTGAGTCATTCAGGGTGACAGCGTAAAGATAAGCTGTTGCGGCAGCCGCGTTAACTTTCCCCATCCCACTGACCACGAGATTTACACCAAGGCCCTGGTACCGGCGAAAGGCACCACCATCATTCACTGGGGCTAAACCAAACTGCTCAATAATCGGCTTTGCCTCTAGCCCATGAGCTACAACTAAATTAATAGAAGAGCTGAAGTTTGCCATTGCTACTTTTCCCATTAGCTTTAGGTCTCCTTATTTACAGTAAGAGTGACTGATAATATTCAGCCTCATCTTGCTTGCCGCGCTTATCTGCCCCAACAGCAAGTATCATGCATTTCTCAGCCAGCACAGTTTCAGCGCAGGCTCGCTCGTTCGGACTGAGCGCCTCAACATATTTAGAATTAAGTAACCTTTGCAAGGCAGTTACCCTGAATCGGTCTAGGCCCCAATGAATAGCTGAAAGCTGATCCTTGTCACCGCCAAACTTTTGTAGAAGCTGCGTATCAACAAGCAGCACCGAGTAAGTGCTGCATATTTTCAACCATAAATCATAGTCTTCGCAGGCCGGGAGAGCTTCATCAAATCCTCCCACCTCTAAAAATAATTTCTTTTCCAGAACCACTGATGATGGCGAAATTGCGCATAATGATAAACAGTCTTTAAATATTCGTCCGCCGCGTTTTGTATACTTATTCTTTTTATTGACCCTAACGCCGTTACGAATCCATATTTCATCGCTATGTACTATTCGATATGACGGATATAGGTTCCATGCCTGCCGCTGCATACCTATTTTTTTTTCGAGCCATTGGTCATCCGAATCAAGGAATGCTATCCAATCGCTTTTGGCGACAGACACTCCCTTATTTCGCGCCGCACTAACACCTGCATTAGGTTGGTAGTAGTAATCAACATTCGGATATTTTTCAAATAAGAAATCTCTGGTCTGGTCAGTCGAGCCGTCATCCACAACAATAATTTCGTCCACAGCTGCGGTTTGATCCAACACAGATTCGATAGCTCTAGCAAGCGTATGCTGCCTATTATAGGTCGGTATCACTACCGAAATGGATTTCAATCCAAACTCCAGAAGTAAAGATCAGTGAATCTATTTTTCCTGCAAACAAAAATGGGAACCTAAGTTCCCATTTTTGTTAAGCTAAAAATAAACTATATTAAGCGTATTTCGCTAGCTCTTTTCTCGCGATAACACGACGATGAACTTCGTCTGGACCGTCTGCTAAACGCAGCGTCCTTTGACTTGTCCAAAGTGTTGCAAGCGGAAAATCTTGACCTATTCCAGCGGCCCCATGCATCTGGATTGAGCGATCGATAACACGTAATGCCATATTAGGCACAGCAACTTTGATCTGAGAGATAGCGTCACGGGCAGCCTTATTGCCAATAGTATCCATTAACCATGCCGCTTTAAACGTTAACAGCCTACACATTTCAATTTCAATACGACTGTCTGCAATCACGTCATAATTACCGCCAAGATCAGCTAGTGGCTTGCCGAAGGCTTCGCGACTAGTCGCTCGAATGCACATAAGGTCTAGTGCTTTTTCTGCAGCGCCAATTGATCGCATGCAATGATGAACACGCCCCGGTCCAAGTCGCCCCTGAGAAATCTCGAAACCGCGACCCCGACCTAAAATTATATTACTTTCTGGGACTCTCACGTTGTGGAATTTAATATGCATATGCCCATGCGGGGCATCGTCACGACCAAAGACATGCATAGGCCTGACAACTTCAACCCCTTCTGCATCCATCGGCACTAGTATCTGTGACTGACGTGTGTGCTTTGGTGCTTCAGGATCCGTTTGGACCATCACAATCATTATTTTACAGCGCGAGTCGCCGGCACCCGAGATATAAAACTTCTCACCGCTGATTACCCATTCATCACCGTCTAAAACAGCCTTGGTAGCAATATTAGTTGCGTCTGAAGATGCCACTCCGGGTTCCGTCATAGCAAATGCTGATCGAATCGTGCCCGCTAGAAGCGGCTTTAGCCATTGCTCCTTTTGCTCCTCTGATCCATATCTCTCCAACACTTCCATATTCCCAGTGTCCGGTGCACTGCAATTGAAAGACTCTGATGCTAATCGGCTTCTACCCATGATTTCTGCAAGGTGAGCATATTCTAAATTCGAAATGCCTGCTCCACCCTGGCTCTCAGGAAGAAAGAAGTTCCACAAACCCAGTTCTTTGGCTTTATCTTTAAGCTTCTGCAGGATTTCGTTTTGACGAGGCGTATGAGTCCAACGGTCGCCAACACTCACTTCATCGTGATACTCGTCTTCTACTGGTTCTACGTCTTCGCTTACAAATTTGCGAATCTTTTCCCGTACTAAAACCAGTTCTTCTGATAGTCCTAAATCCATCATCTTGTTATATCCTCTAATACAGCTGTCTTAAATAGTGAATCGAATACGCCAGTGTGTGAATCAGCGTGTTAGTTGCAATGAAACTTTAGCTGGCTATGGTCCCGCCACCGTCAATTACGATTGTTTGCCCTGTGGTAAAACTGCCTGCCTTGGATGCCAAGAACACTGCTGCTCCAGCAATCTCATCAGGTTCGCCGATGCGTCTTAATGGGTACTTTGACACCGTCGCTTCATAAATTTCCGGGTTTTCCCAAAGAGCTTTAGCAAAATCGGTACGAATTAGCCCGGGAGCTATGCAATTAACCCGAATATTTTGAGGGCCCCATTCTACAGCCAAATTACGCGCTATCTGCATGTCCGCCGCCTTGGATATAGCATAGGCACCTAGGGCATCCGTTCCTTTGATTCCGCCAATAGAAGAGATAATAATTACCGCTCCGCCTCCAGTCTCTGCCATACCTGGCATCGCCAACTGGCAAAGCCTATGCACACTGCCAATATTGGCGTGCATCACCTTGTCAAAAGCTTCATCGGGTATATCTTGAGATTTCCCAAAATAAGGATTCAGTGCAGCGTTACAAACCAAGATATTGACTTTTCCCAGCTGGGCTTCAGTCTTTTCCACCAACGCTTTCAATTGTTCTTTGTAGTTGATGTTGCATGCAATAGCGATAGCTTTATGACCAGCGGCGTTAATTGCACCCGCTACTTCGTCACAGGCGTCCTGATTGCGACTAGAAATAACAACTTTCGCGCCTTGTTCTGCCATTCTCATCGCAATCGCTTTGCCAATGCCTTTGGTCGAACCAGTAACGAGGACTACTTTATCTTCGAGGCTAAAAAGACTCATTTGCTCTCCCAGTTATTCTTCAGTATTAAACTAATTCTTTTATAGCAGCTAGTAAACATAGGTACCGCTAATGCGGTAATTTGCTGTCAGTATTTATGTAACAGCTAAAAACGGAAGTTAAACTAGCAAGCAGGACGCGCTAGGACAAGGGATTTCACATCGAAACCCCTCTATTGATTTAGCTATTCTGTCCAATCACGCCTACCTTTGGAAATACTAGTGCCCCCATCAACCGGAATGACGGTACCGTTGGTGTACGCACCCGCCTTGGAGGCTAGATATGTGACAATACCAACCATTTCTTGAGGCTGACCAACCCTGTGCAAAGGGCAATCATCCTCGATGTCTTTAAGGAAATGCTCAAACACATGATCAGTCATTCGAGATTCGAAAAAGCCCGGCGCGATAGCGTTAACCGTAATATTCTTAGAAGCTAGGTCGACAGCAAGCGCTTTGGTCAAATGATGCAGCGCCGCTTTACTCGCAGAATAAGCAAAAGTAGGAACCCTTTGCACGATTGGCACATGAATGCCGTCCATCGAACCGATATTGATTACCCGAGCAGGATCTCCAGAGGAGCCAGCTGCTGCTAATAAATCAACACAGTCTCGGGTTAAAGAAAATACCCCGTTAAGATTGGTACTTACTACCTTTTCGAAACCATCATCGGGGTAGTCTTCAAGCTTAGCACCCCAGTTTGCCCCGGCATTATTAAGTAAAATAGAAAGACTACCGAATCTTTCAGAGACGGTCTCCACCAGCTTTAGTCGCTGCTCGGCATTCGTCACATCCGCCGCTACTGACACCACATCACCAAAAGCTTCGAGCTCACTAAGTGCCCGATTACATTTTTCCGCGCTTCTCGACGCTATAATGACTCGGGCGCCATTCTCAAGCAGTCCCTTTGCCATTATTAAACCAAGACCACTGCTGCCACCGGTAACTAAGGCTGTCTTACCTTCGATGGAGAATAAATCTGCAATTTTAAAACTGCTGATTGAGTTCATGTTCAGGCTCTTTTAAATTATGGCTGTTGTGAAACTTTGACCAACTGTTTTCCAAAGTTTCGGCCTTTTAGAAGCCCCCTAAACAACTCAGGTGCATTCTCCAAGCCTTCACCTATGCTTTCTCGATGAATCAACTTACCCTCTCTGATCCACGCCCCCAGCTGCTCTGTCGCTTCGAGCCAGTTTTCTTTCCACTCGGTTACGACAAAAAACCGATGCTCTGGCACTTCATCAAGCTTTTTCAAAATATGAAAGGGAGTTTCCGACTGGGTAATGTCTTCATCATTATAATTTGATCGCAAAGTCTTTCGACCTCATTCATATTATGAGAAGCTAATAAAATTGTTAAATTATTTTTAGATTTATAATCTTCAATATAATTTCTTACAAAATCTCCAATATCAGGGTCTAAACTAGACGTTGGTTCATCAAGAAATAAAACTTGCGGTTTATTTATTAAAGATTTAGCAAGAGAAACTCTATTTTTTTGTCCAGAGGATAGTTCACCTGTTTTTTTATTTAAAAATGAATTTAAATTAAGATCTTCAGATATTTCTAAAACTCTATGATTTAAATTTAAAACTCCGTATAATCTTCCATACACTTCTAAATTCTGTCTAACAGTAAGTTTTTTAGGTAATTCAATATAAGGAGATGCAAAATTTATTTGACTTAATAGGTGATTCTTATTTTTTCCATTAATATTTTTATTATCGTAAAAAATATTTCCATTTGAAGGCTCTAT
This sequence comes from uncultured Gammaproteobacteria bacterium, assembly GCA_913031035.1. Lineage (GTDB taxonomy): Bacteria > Pseudomonadota > Gammaproteobacteria > Pseudomonadales > Pseudohongiellaceae > UBA9145. The sequence goes on along the minus strand of CAJWGN010000029.1, from coordinate 3,505 downwards.
TAACCCCAACATCATCCCAATAGAAGTTGTTTTACCACACCCATTAGGCCCCAATAAACCAAGAGTTTTATTTTTTGGAATATCAAAAGAGACATCTTTGACCGCAAAAACATTTTTAAATTTCTTTGATATATTTTTAACCTCTAATTTCATGTTAATTTGCAGCTTTTTTTAGTCGATCATTAATTGCTATACCAATACCTTTATTTGGTATGCTGACAACATAAATTTTTTTATACCTCAATTTTTTAATTTTACGAAATATCTTATAAAGGTTTTTTGCAGCTTCATTAAGATTATTTTTTGAGCTTAAATTAAATATATTTTTTGATTTTTTATACTTACGACCAAATACTATAAAAGCATGATTGTAGAAAGATTTATTTTGATTGAGAAGCATTTTAATTCCTGGCGAATAATGTTTCTTTAATGCACCAGGAGATTTTATATTTTTTTGATCTCTGACTATAGTAATTTTTTTTTTTACAATTTTTTTAATTTGTTTTGCACTTATTGATCCTGGTCTTAAAATACTAATGTTTTTAGTTAAATCTAAAACCGTAGACTCAACCCCAATTTTAGATCTACCTCCATCAACTATCATTTTTATTTTTTTACCAAATTCCTCAAACACATCTTTTGCATCCACCGGACTAATTTTACTAGATATATTTGCACTTGGCATAGCTAAAGGGAATGTTAATTTTTTTAAAATTTGTCTTATTTTGTAGTTACTAGGAAATCTTACAGCTATAGTATTAAGTTTAGCTGTGGCAGAGGGCAATACTAGCGAATTTTTTTTCTTTTTCAAAATAAATGTAATGGGACCTGGGCAAAATTTATTATAAAGCTTAGTAAAATTTTGATTAATCTCGACATCTCTCAAAGCATTTTTATAATTTGAATAGTGAATTATTAACGGATTAATTCTTGGTCTTTTTTTTATTTTATATATTTTTAGTATAGATTTCTTAGAATAGGCGTTGCCTGCTAAGCCATACACTGTCTCTGTCGGTAAAGCCACCAAATCACTTTTTTGTAAATATTTTATACATTTTGACAGATTTTTTTTATTAAATTTAAATATATTTGAATAGATATTTTTCATAATGTAATTAATATGTTCTAAATGAAAAATAAAAATATTCAAGATGAAGTCAAAAGTAAATCTTTAAAAGACGCAAAAAATGAAATAAATGATATTTTGAACAAATTAGAAAAAAATGGCGTAAATTTGAATGAATCTATAGATGATTATCATAAACTTATAAAGCTAAACAATCATGTTGATACTCTTTTTAAAAAAAGAGTTAAGGAGATTTCTGATTTAAACAAAAAAATAACAAATGATAAAAAATAAATTAATTTTTAATGCTAAAAAAACTGATGATTATTTAAGAAGTTTTCTTAAAAAACAAAAGCAAACAGATTTATTAAATGTCATGAAATATAGTACATTATCTGGAGGTAAGAAAATAAGATCTTCAATTATAATTAATATGGGTAAATTATTTAACTTAAATTTTACGAAGATTTTAAATTTATGCGGAGCAGTTGAATGCATACACTCTTACTCTTTAATTCATGATGATTTGCCATGTATGGATAATGATAAAATTAGACGGGGAAAACCTTCTACACACGTTAAATTTGGAGAATCTACAGCAATTCTTGCAGGAAACTCTTTATTAACTTTAGCTTTTGAAATGATTACTGATAAAAATTATTTAATTAGTGACGAGTCTAAAATAGAATTAGTAAAATCCTTATCTCTATGCGCAGGTCATACAGGTATAGCAGGGGGGCAACACCTTGATTTAAGTTTTGAAAATAAAAAAAAAAATTTAAGACAGATTATAAGTATGCAAAAAAAAAAAACCGGTAAACTATTTAACTTTTGCTGTTATTCTGTTGGTGTAGTTGCTGAAAGAAGTAAGAAAGAAAAAAAAATGCTGAGTCTTGTAGGTGAAGATATTGGTCTTTTATTTCAATTAGCCGATGATTTTTTAGATATTACTGGAAATAAAAAATTAGCTGGAAAACCATTAAAAAAAGATAATAAGAAAGGAAAATCAACACTAATAAATTTATTGGGCTATGATAAAGCTTATAATTATGCAAATATTTTAAAAAAAAATATATTTACTAAGCTAAAAAAATATGGAAATAAAGCTGAAGATTTAACAAGTACAATTGAATTTATTTTAGGAAGAAATTTTTAATGCCAAAATTACTAGATCAAATTAATTATCCGTCAGACTTAAGAAAGTTTAAAAAAGATAGTTTAAAAAAAATATCAGATGAACTAAGAGAAGAATTGATCGAAGCAGTTTCTGAAACAGGGGGACACTTGGGTGCTGGGCTAGGGGTTGTTGAGCTAACTGTTGCCCTTCATTATGTTTTCAACACACCAAAAGATAAATTAGTTTGGGATGTTGGCCACCAATGTTATCCGCATAAAATTATAACAGGAAGAAAAAACTTAATTAAAACTTTAAGAAAAGGAGGTGGTCTTTCTGGTTTTACAAAAAGATCAGAAAGTGAATACGATCCTTTTGGAGCAGCACATAGTTCTACTTCTATTTCTTCTACACTTGGAATGGCTGTTGCTAATAAACTATCTAATAATAATAATAATGTTGTTGCCGTGATCGGTGATGGAGCAATGAGTGCAGGTATGGCTTACGAAGCGATGAATAATGCTGGTGCTCTAAGATCGAGACTTATCGTTATTCTCAATGACAATGAAATGTCTATTGCAAAACCAGTCGGAGCTATGAGTAAATACTTAGCTAAACTTTTATCTGGAAAAATATATTTCAGTTTAAGAGAAACTGTCAAAATGATTACTTCTGCATTTTCAAAAAGATTTGCTGAAAAAACTGCTAAAGCTGAAGATGCAATTAGAGGACTTGTTACAGGTGGTACATTATTTAGTGAACTTGGTTTTTATTATATTGGCCCAATTGACGGTCATGATGTTAATAATTTAGTTACAATATTAGAAAATGTTAAAAATTCAAAACACCAGGGCCCTGTTTTAATTCATACTATTACCAAAAAAGGAAAGGGATACAAACCTGCAGAAGAATCAGGAGACAAATATCATGGTGTCTCCAAATTTAATGTAGCAACTGGTGAGCAGGTAAAAAATAAAGTGAACACTCCCTCCTACACTAAAATTTTTGCTGAAACCCTAGTTAAACATGCAGAACAGGATACAAAAATTGTAGGAATTACAGGAGCTATGCCTGACGGAACTGGCATGGATATTTTTGAAAAAAGTTTTCCAGATAGAATGTTTGATGTTGGGATAGCAGAACAGCATGCTGTAACTTTTGCTGCTGGGCTTGCCACCGAAGGATACAAACCTTTCGCAGCAATCTACTCCACATTTCTACAAAGAGCTTATGATCAGGTCGTCCACGATGTTGCTCTACAATCACTCCCCGTTCGATTTGCGATTGATAGAGCTGGATTAGTAGGAGCAGATGGAGCAACGCAC
>CAJWGN010000028.1 GCA_913031035.1 uncultured Gammaproteobacteria bacterium | reverse complement strand
TTTAGTTATCCCATCGGTTGCTTATACAGACCCAGAAGTTGCCTGGGTTGGTAAAAGCGAAGAACAACTAAAAGCTGATGGTATTGAATACAATGTGGGCTCATTTCCATTCGCCGCAAATGGCCGAGCCTTGGCGGCAAACGATACAGACGGCATGGTAAAGATGCTTGCCGATGCAAAAACCGACCGCATTTTAGGTTGCCATATTATTGGATCTGCCGCCGCTGACCTGCTGCAGCAGATTGTAATAGCGATGGAGTTTAGTTCCAGCGCTGAAGACATAGGTTTAACCATGTTTTCTCATCCTGCACTCTCCGAAGCTGTTCACGAAGCGGCATTGGCCATTAATGGCCATGCTATTCACATTGGCAATCGGAAACGACGAAAATAACAATCTAAAAATCGATGGAGCTTAAATGAATTTACACGAATATCAGGCGAAAGAATTATTTGCCGAATACGGGCTGCCTGTGTCAAAAGGCTATGCTGTAGATACACCGGAGGATGCAGCCGCTGCAACCGTAAAAGTTGGGGGCGATAAATGGGTTGTTAAAGCCCAAGTTCATGCTGGCGGTCGCGGAAAAGCCGGGGGCGTTAAGCTGGTGAGCAGCGCTGAGGAGGCAAGTGAATTTGCCGCTTCATGGCTTGGCAAAAATCTGGTTACCTATCAAACAGATGCTAAGGGGCAGCCGGTCACTAAAATCCTGGTTGAATCTTGCACAGATATCGCTCAAGAACTCTATCTTGGCGCTGTCGTAGATCGCTCTACCAGACGAGTTGTATTTATGGCGTCGACGGAAGGCGGTGTTGAAATCGAGAAAGTGGCGGAAGAAACGCCAGAAAAGATTTTAAGAGCAATTATCGACCCTTTAGTTGGTGCTCAGCCATATCAAGGTAGAGACCTAGCTTTTCAATTGGGTTTAGAAGGTGTTCAGATTAAGCAATTTACAGCTCTTTTTCTAGGGTTGTCGAAGATGTTTCACGACCTCGATTTTGCACTGCTAGAAATCAATCCTTTAGTCATTACAGAGCAAGGTAACCTTCACTGCTTAGATGGCAAGATCAACATTGACGGTAATGCCATGTATCGCCAGGCTAAATTAAAAGAAATGCACGATCCTTCGCAAGAAGATGAACGCGAAGCCCATGCTGCAGAATGGGAGCTTAATTATGTTGCTCTTGATGGCAACATCGGCTGCATGGTCAATGGCGCAGGCTTAGCTATGGGAACTATGGATATTGTGCAATTGCATGGTGGCAGCCCCGCTAACTTTTTAGATGTTGGTGGCGGTGCTACCAAAGAGCGTGTGACTGAAGCTTTTAAGATTATCTTATCGGACGAAAACGTCGCTGCAGTATTGGTCAATATTTTCGGCGGTATCGTTCGCTGCGACCTTATTGCGGAAGGTGTCATCGGCGCTGTTGAAGAGGTAGGTGTCAAAGTGCCCGTAGTTGTTCGACTTGAAGGCAACAACGCAGAAATAGGGCGTGAAGTATTAGGAAAAAGCGGCTTTAACATCATTGCTGCTACGAGTCTGGCTGATGCAGCTGAAAAAGTTGTGGCTGCCGCCGGAGGATCAAAATGAGCATATTAATTGACAGCAATACTAAAGTAATTTGCCAGGGCTTTACTGGATCACAGGGAACTTTTCATTCTCAGCAAGCGATTGAGTATGGCACAAAAATGGTGGGTGGCGTAACACCTGGGAAGGGTGGTCAAACACATCTCGGATTGCCTGTATTTAACACTGTTCTGGAAGCCTATGAGGCTACTGAGGCAGACGCCTCTGTAATCTATGTACCTGCCGCCTTCTGCAAGGATTCGATTCTAGAAGCCGCCAACTCAGGCATTAAGCTAATCGTTTGTATCACTGAAGGCATTCCCACTTTAGACATGTTGGTTGCCAAAGAAAAATGTGATCAATTGGGCGTTCGTCTTATCGGGCCAAACTGCCCGGGCGTTATCACGCCGGGACAGTGCAAGATTGGCATTATGCCGGGCCATATCCACCTGCCAGGAAAAGTAGGAATTGTATCTCGTTCAGGTACGCTCACTTACGAGGCGGTTAAGCAGACTACCGATTTTGGTTTTGGTCAGTCTACTTGTGTTGGTATTGGTGGTGATCCGATTCCGGGCTCAAACTTTATTGATATCCTTGGCATGTTTCAAGCCGATCCTGAAACTGAAGCCATTGTAATGATTGGTGAAATTGGTGGAACTGCAGAAGAAGAAGCTGCCGCTTACATTAAGGATAATGTCACCAAACCAGTGGTGGCGTATATCGCTGGCGTTACCGCCCCTCCTGGCAAAAGAATGGGTCATGCCGGTGCAATAATTTCTGGCGGCAAAGGCACAGCAGATGAAAAATTTGCCGCCCTTCAAGATGCAGGCGTAAAGACTGTTCGAAGCCTTGCCGACATTGGCAACGGTCTGAGCGAACTCACGGGCTGGTAGTTTTCTACCAGCACGCCCCCTCTAACTTTTTGCGGCAAATTACTTCTGATAATTTGCTTAGCAAAGGGTTCTAATCCTTTAAGATTGTGTGATAGTCTTTGTGAAATTCAGCATAAATCGTTGAATCACAGGGACTATTTCTTTTGTTTCCAATCTGAAAAATAGTTAGCCTCCCAGATGGTTACTTACTTACTCAATTGACAGTAACTTGGGTAGATTGGTAACTGTTAGTTGCTGCGTTTTGAGAATAGCTTTTTTATGGTGGTGATTTCTGAAACCATTCAAAGATTATTTTTGAGATAAATTATTAGAAAAGTTAAAGAAAAGTTAAAGAAAAGCTTTATTGGTTAAGTTAGTTGTTTGTACCAGTAGTGTCTCGGAACTGACCTAACCTGATTTGTTAACAACAATAGGATGGCACATGAAAAACCGTCGAATAAAAAATTTGAGTATGTCCGCGCTGACAATACTTGTTTCTAGTTTCATAGGGTTTGCGCAAGCTGCTGAAATCATCGTGGACAGCAGTATTTTAGATCAAGCCATGGATGTGATTGCTGATAAATACAGCGATTCAGCCGTAGCACAATCAGAAATCACCCGTTTACAAAATGATACCAGTTCTGTTTTTGAAGCATTCAAAAGAGAGAACGACAACCTGGAATCACTTTTAGTCGTAAATGCAGGCTTTAGAAAGCAAATATCCAATCAAGAGCAGCAAATCATAACTCTTGATGAGTCAATTGCCTCAGTTGCTGAAGTGACTCGAGAAATCCCCATGTTAATGGAAAAGATGCTCGCTAGTGTTGAGCAGTTTGTTGCATTGGATTACCCCTTCCACATAGATCAAAGGCAGGCCCGAGTCCAATTTGCAAGAGACGCGATAGACAATCCTGATGTCTCAATAGCTGAAAAATTTCGTCAAGTGCTGGTGATGTATCAAACTGAGACTTCTTACGGTCGTACTTTTGAAACTTACCCAGACACAATTACAATTAACGGCGCTGAGCGCGATGTGACTTTGGCTCGATATGGCCGAGTTGCTTTGATGTATCAGACCACCGATCGCCAAGTTACCGGCGCTTGGGATAATGTAGCGCGTCAGTGGGTTGAACTGCCTGCCGGTGATTATAGATCTGCTATCCAGAAAGCCATCCGCATAGCACAAAATTTAGATGCGCCGGACATTATTAATCTACCTGTTATAGCTCCGGAGGCTGCACGATAATGAGAAACCTAACTAAAAAATTAAGCCTCACAGTCACTACTTTGCTCGCTTTTAGTACTGCGCAAGTTTTTGCCCAAGCGGGAAACTTAAGCGATCTACTGGAACTAGTTCGTCAGGACGCAGTTTCTGAATCAGAAGACTATAGCCGCCGGGTTCAAGAATTCGAGCAGGATGCAAATCGTCAGCAAGAAATTCTTGATATTACTGAGCAACGGTACATAGACCAAGAAACTCTTCAAGGTGAGCTTAGTACCACATTCGAAAACAACACGATCACTATTGGTCAGAAGCGTGAGATATTACGTGATGCCCGCGGTGATTTAAATGAGCTGTTTGGAACCCTACAAGGTGTTGCTGGGGATTTTTTGAGTACTTTTGAAAACTCACTGATCAGCGCTCAATATCCAGGCCGCTCTGAAGCGATTGAAGCTTTTATCGAAAAAGCAGGCAGCACAATCGAGCAACTAGACGTGTCTGAAATTGAGACTTTTTGGTTCTACATGCAACAAGAAATGACTGAGTCTGCTCGTGTTGTTACTTACAGCGGCGATGTAACACTCCCTGCCGGCGACACTGTTAACCGACAGATCACCCGCATAGGGTCTTTCAATGCTGTTTCAGAAGGTGACTACCTCAGCTACGACGGTGACATCGGTCATTTGCAGGTTTTACCTAAGCAGCCACCAGCCGGCATTATAGACGCAGCGATGTCCCTAGAAGCGTCAACCTCTGGCTTCACTCGTGTTGGCATAGACCCAACGGGCGGTGTAGGTGGGCAGGTAATGGCTAATTTAGTCAACTTCCCAAGTGCTCAGGAACAAGTGCAAGCTAATGCTGGAACAATTGGTTTCATCATTATCGGTGTTGGTGTGATCGGTATATTGCTAGGCTTCTTCCGCCTTCTTATGCTGGGACTTATCTCAGTTAAGGTTCGCTCGCAGCTTAAGAGTGACAAGCCTTCTAAAAATAACCCATTGGGTCGTGTGCTAATGGTTGCAGAGTCTAACCCTGATTCTGATACTGAAACCTTAGAGCTAAAACTAGGTGAGGCGATCCTTCAGGAAACACCTGCGCTAGAGAGCATGCTCACATTGATTAAAATGATCGCCACTATCGCGCCTCTTGGCGGATTGCTCGGTACGGTTACAGGTATGATTGTTGTGTTCCAGCAAATCACTGTATACGGTGCTGGTGATCCAACTATCATGGCCGGTGGTATTTCATCTGCCTTGATGACTACAGTATTGGGTATTGTTGTAGCTATCCCTACAATCTTTATGCACACAGTAGTGAAGAGTAGAGCAGACACGATCATGCACATCCTTGAAGAGCAAGCTACGGGCATGATCGCTCAAAAAGCCGAACGAATGGCAGGCAACCGCTCTTAATCCCAGAGGGAAAGATTAATGTATTTTTTTATTCTGGATATTCTTGACTCGGTCAACCTGTTTATGGAGAGGGGTGGTTCAGTTTTAACTGTAATCGCCTGGCTTCTGCTGGTTAAATGGTCACTGGTGTTTGAACGCGTTTGGTATCTCAATACCACTCACAAGAGCAATGTTAAAAACACTCTTGCTGAATGGAACGCTCGTTCAGACACCAAGTCATGGAGCGCACATCAGATTCGCACAATGATGATTTCCAAGATTTCGTTGGATGTAAAGAGCACATTGCCAATCATCGAAGTTCTCGTAACTATCTGCCCATTATTGGGTCTAATAGGCACGGTAACTGGAATGATTGAAGTGTTCTTTGTCATGGCTGTCACTGGTGGCGGCGATGCAAAATCAATGGCTGGAGGCGTGTCTAAAGCCACAATTCCAACCATGGCCGGAATGGTCGGCGCGATCTCTGGAATCTTTGCCTATAACTATCTCAAGGCAAAGACTGACAGGGATCTCGAACTGCTTGAAGATCACCTACCTTTAAGCGAGTAACACTCTTAATCAAGTATTAAGTGAAAGAATAATAGACCTAGGGCAAAGCTAAAATGAAATCAGGTTTAATGAAAAAGAAAGCACAAGAAGATGCAGGTGAGATAGACCTCACCCCTATGCTTGACGTTGTCTTTATTTTGCTTATTTTCTTTATCGTAACTTCGGTATTCGTTACCGAAGCCGGTATAGAGGTAACCAAGCCAAAGGCATCTCTGGTAGATGATACCTCCGGCGATTTAATTTTAATCGCCGTAGGGATCTCTGGTGACATATGGATCGATGGTGAAATGATCGATCCTCGATTTATACGAAACAGATTCGAGCTCCGGTTGGCGGATGCACCAAATTCCTCAGTTATCATTCAGGCTGATGAAGGCGCAGAGAACGAGCAGGTGATGCTTATTTTAGAAGCAGCTAGAGAAGCCAATATTAATAATGTATCAATATCTGCGGAGGCATAGTCGATGATTGTAATTAGATGGGCAGTTTCGATGGTATTGGCGGCGCTGATTACGCTGGCTTTGTTTTATTTTATGCAGTACTTAATCGATACCGGGGATCAATTTGACGAACGTATTACCGTTATTAAAATTGTTGACGCCACCATGCCTGAAATCATCAATGAGGTTATCGAAGAAATCGATAAGCCAGAGATGATTGAGGAAGTTCAGGATGATATTCCCGACACCCCTGATAAACAGATCAGTCTTGATGCAGGACCTGCACTTAATATAGACCGTGCAGGTGCCAATCTTGATACTGGTTTGGATTTAGGCTCTGCGTCTATATCAGCAACTGACGGCGATTTTTTACCTTTAGTTGCGATTGCTCCTCAATACCCATCAAGGGCTGCACAAAGAGGGATCCAAGGATGGTGTTTAGTGTCATTTACGGTAAATGAACTTGGCAACGTTGATGAGGATTCTATTGAGGTTGTTGATGCGGAACCGGCCAATATATTTAACAGGTCGTCTATGCGCGCAGCAACTCGTTTTAAATTCCAGCCACGCGTTGTTGATGGCGCCGGGGTAGCTGTACCAGGTGTGCAGTATTTGTTCCGTTATCAGCTAGAGGAATAACAGACTATGACTTTTAGAAATAAATTAAAACTTGGATTTCTGATAAGCATATTAAGCGTTCCAATGCTGCCTGTGCAGCTAGCTTTAGCCGGCGAAGAGCAGCGTGCTCCACCTGAAGCTCGCTCAGCAGGAACTCTAGGGCAACAGGTTCTAAGGGCGATATCTTCAATTCAAGGGCATATGTCCCCTGAAGACCCAGAGGAAGAGCCGGACATGGTGGCGGCTAAAGAAGAACTGGACGAATTGTACGAACGTCGTTATGAAAGAATGAATGACTTCGAGAAATCAACTACGCTCAGTTTTTACACCAACTACTACTTAACCAATGAAGACTATGTTAATGCTCTTCGAATATTTGAAGAAATTTTAACTATTGAAACGTTAAGAGAAGATCAGCGACTTAGAACGTTAAGATCGCTAGGTCAGCTTTATGCTGCAGAGGAAGATTGGCAGGGCTCGATAAATAATTATGTTACTTGGAGAGAGTTGTCCTTCGATGAAGATCCAATTGTATTTCGTGGACTTTCATATGCCCATTATCAGAGGGAAGAGTATTTAGAAGCACTTCCGTACTGGTTGCAGTACATGCAGTACAATTTGGATAAAGGTGAAGCACTCGACAGAGATGACTATACTTATCTGAACGGCATCTACTTCACTATAGAAGATTATGGTAAAGCCTTGGAGCTTACTAAGTCTATGATCGTGCTGTTTGATAACCCAACCGATTGGTTAAACCTTAGTGCGGTTTATGCGAGTGTTGAAGATGAAGAGCGCAGGGTACGTTCTCTAAATTTAGCCTATCTTAAAGGTCACATAGACGATGAGAGCAGGCATTTAAACCTGGGACAATCTTTGGCAGGCATTGATATTCCTCTTACAGGGGAAAAGATTATCAAAGCCGGTCTGGACGCCAGCTATGTCGAGGCCAATGAAGACAATTTAACTACACTAACCCAAATGTATTTAATTGGGTCTGACTTCGAAAGAGCCATACCATCTGCGCTTCAAGTAGCAGAAATGTCGGAAAGTGGCGATGGCTACGATACATTAGGATATGTACACTATGTTTTGGCTCAGTATGAGGATGCTGCGGATGCGTTTCAGTCGGCTATTGATAAAGGCGAACTCTCCAGCAAAGCGGACACTTATTTGTTTTTAGCGAGATCATTGCTCGAGTTAGACAAATTTGAAGAAGCGCTAGCGGCCGCAAAAACGTCCGGTGAAGCGGGGGAAGAAAGAGAGCAAACTTCCGCTGCTAACTACATTAGATTTATAGAGGGCACCCAAGCTCGCTTCAATCTATTGGCAACACGACGTGCCGATGCGATCGACTTCTATGAGACTTATCCACCTATTACTCGATAGTTGTCGTTAGTAAGAGTAGTAGGTAGTACAAACTGAGCATTTGAGTCCAGTAAGACTTGAATTCTGGAGCCTAGGCCCCATTAAAAACCCAGCTGTTAAGCCAACAGTTGGGTTTTTTTATGTTTATGGCTTTAATTTTTAATCAAGACACAATTAACCAGATTGATTGGCGTTGGACAAACTAACTACGTTGGAAAAGTAATATGAGTACTGAGAATAAAGCAGAGACACGCGGTTTCGAAACAGAAGCCAAACAGCTGTTACAGCTGATGATTCATTCGCTATACAGCAACAAAGAAATTTTCTTGCGGGAGCTTATATCTAACGCATCTGATGCTGCCGACAAATTGAGATTTGAATCTCTCTCCAAGCCTGAGCTATTAGAAAGTGATCCCGATCTTCGCGTCAGGATACAATTTGATGTTGAAGCTAAGACCATTACTATTGATGACAATGGTATCGGAATGAGCCGAGAAGAGGTTATTACAAATTTAGGAACCATTGCCAAATCAGGCACTGCTCAGTTTCTTGATGCATTAACGGGTGACGAGAGAAAGGATTCACAGCTCATTGGGCAGTTTGGAGTGGGCTTCTACTCGGCTTTCATCGTCGCAGACGAGGTTGAAGTCCTGACCCGCAGAGCCGGCGCTGAAAAATCTGAAGGTGTTCTTTGGAAGTCCAAAGGTGAAGCAGACTACTCAATAGAGGCCATCGAAAAAGTCAGCCGTGGGACCACCGTAGTGCTGCATCTTAAGGACGATGAAATTGAATTTGCTGAATCGTTTCGTCTTCGTAATATCGTGAAGAAGTATGCTGACCACATTGCCATGCCCGTTACCATGGAAAAAGAAGACTTCTCAATGCCGGACGAGGTTGAGGAAGATAGCGAAGATGCAGACGAGGAAGGCAAGGAAAAAGCTCCTGAACAAGTTAAGGAGAAAGAGTTCGAAGCTGTTAACGACGCAAAAGCCCTGTGGGTTAAGTCTCGCAGTGAAGTTGAAGACGAAGAATATAAGGAATTTTACAAGCACGTAAGCCACGACTTTCAAGACCCGCTCGATTGGAGTCATAACAAAGTCGAAGGTAAATTAGAGTATACGAGCTTGCTTTATATCCCGGCTAAAGCACCTTACGATCTTTGGAACAGAGAAGCCGCACGCGGCCTGAAGCTATATGTTCAACGTGTTTTCATCATGGATGACGCTGAGCAGTTTATGCCCCTGTATCTAAGATTTGTAAAGGGAGTCGTTGATTCAAATGATATCTCTTTAAACGTCTCCCGCGAAATCTTACAAAAAGACCCTGTTGTTGACTCAATGCGCAGTGCTCTGACTAAACGAGCACTGGATATGCTTGGGAAAATACGTAAAAAAGACAAAGTAAAATATGATGAGTTTTGGGCGGAATTTGGGCAAGTCATAAAAGAGGGCCCGGCTGAAGATTTCGCGAACAAAGAAAAAATTGCCAAGCTACTCCAATTTAGCACCACCTCATCAGAAGGAACTACTCAGGATCAGGGACTGACCGAGTACATTGAACGTATGCAAGAAGGGCAAGATAAAATCTATTATTTAGTAGCCGATTCTTTAAATGCCGCGAAGGCGAGCCCTCACTTGGAAATTTTCAAGAAAAAAGGGATTGAAGTAATCTTGATGAGCGATAGGATTGATGAATGGCTTATGGGCCATCTCAGAGATTTTGATGGTAAAGAATTTCAAGATATTGCTCGCGGCGAACTTGATCTAGGTAAGCTTGAAGATGAAGAAGGTAAGCAAAAGCAGGAAGATACTGAGAAAGAGTTCAAAGACTTAGTTACTCGCATAAAAACTACCCTGGGGGGTGATGTCAAAGAAGTACGCGTGACTCATCGCCTAATCGATTCGCCTGCTTGCTTGTCTGTTGATACTAACGATATGGGAGCGCAAATGCGAAAGATAATGGAAGCGTCAGGTCAAGAGGTGCCAGAAACAAAGCCAATTTTCGAGATCAATCCAGATCACGCTTTGGTAATTAAACTGGATACCGAGCAAGATGAAGATCGTTTTTCCGATCTCGTTCGGATTCTATTTGGCCAAGCTCAGCTATCTGAAGGTGGGCAGTTGGATAATCCTGGAGAGTTTTCTAGCAGGCTAAATAAATTACTTTTGGAATTAAGTAACTAATAATTTGAAAAGAGATACTGCTACCGCCCTGTAGTGGGTGCTTGGAAAGCTAATTTTTAACCAAGTACTCACTAACCACTAGTTACATTTGCTCTAATGTATTAATGCCCAATAAATCCAACCCTTGCTTTAAAGTGTCAGCGGTCAGTGCACAGATAGCTAACCTTGAATCCCTGATAGCTGCATCCTCTTTCAATATCGGGCAGGCCTCATAAAACCGCATAAACAAACCCGCGAGTTCGTATAGATAATTACACAAATGATTTGGATAGCTGTCACTAGCAACGGCATAAACAATTTCAGGGTATTGCAGCAATTTGACAAGTAAATTTCTTTCTTCCAATTCATTGCAAGATTCAATGTTGTATGACGCGGTTGGTATTGTAGACTTTCTAATTATGCTTTTAATTCTTGCGTAGGCATAGAGCAAATAGGGCGCAGTATTACCTTCGAAAGAAAGCATGCTTGCCCAATCAAATACATAGTCACTAGTTCTATTTTTCGAGAGGTCTGAGTATTTTACTGCTGAAATTCCTACTTCTTTGGCTATCTCTTGCCGCTTCGCCTCGTCTAAGGTAGGATTTTTTTCGCTCACCAAATAGAGGGCCCGCTTAACTGCTTCATCTAAAAGCTCTACTAGCTTGATAGTGTCTCCGGACCTGGTTTTAAATGGACGACCGTCTTTTCCCATCATCGTGCCGTAAGCAACATGTTCTAAGGAAATCTTGTCAGAACTAAACCCTGCTTTTTCCGCCACAGAAAAAACTTGTTGAAAATGGAGCGACTGTCGGGCATCGACCACATATAAAGCGCGGTCGGCATTTAATGAGAACGATCGATACTTTACTGCAGCCAAGTCAGTAGTCGCGTACAAAAATCCGCCATCTGATTTTTGTATGATTACAGGCAGGGGGTTTCCCTCTTTGCCAACAAACTCTGGCAAGAAAACAACTTTAGCGCCATTAGACTCTTCAAGTAAATTTGCAGACTTGAGTCCGGACATGATTTTTGAAAGCTCATCATTGTAGAAACTTTCGGCGGCCAGGTGCTCACGGGTTAGCGTAACATTTAGGGTGTCATATACTGCTTGGCAGTGGGTTAGTGATTCATTGATGAATTTTTCCCAAGCATCCAAATACTCTTGCTCTCCGCTTTGAAGTTTTACAACAGCGGCCCGAGCGATGATCGCAAACTCTGCATCCTCATCAAATCTTGTTTTTGCTTCGCGATAAAAAACCTCAAGGTCTGCTAGATGTTTAGGGCCTGTGTCCGCGTCGTTGGCAACTTCTTTCATATAACTGATAAGCATACCAAATTGGGTTCCCCAGTCACCCACATGGTTTTGACGGATCACGCAGTGTCCTGTCTTCTCCAGTACACGAGCAAGACAGTCTCCGATAATCGTTCCTCGTAGATGCCCTACATGCATTTCTTTAGCTAAATTGGGTGAGGAATAATCGACAACGACCGTTTGAGGCTCATCACTTTTTTCGATTAGGAGAGAATTTGGCGTTAGAAGTCCGTTACCTCTTTCTAAGATTTTCTCGTTACTTAGATGGACGTTTATAAATCCAGGGCCGGCTATTTCCATTTTGGCTATGAAAGGATGGGCGTTTAGATCCACCTCAGCAATTACCCTTGCGGCAATTTCCCGTGGGTTGGTTTTTAATTGTTTAGCCACGGACATGACGCCGTTCACTTGATAATCACCAAACTCGGGACGAGATGAGGTGATTACATTAGCGTTACTGTTTTGAATGCCGGCTACAGAGCTAAGTGCGGTGCCGAAAAGATCGTTTAATGCTGATTTATATGAATGCATGGTCTATGGTGGGCCGAAAAATAGTGGATTGTACACCATAAACCTATCACCGGATTAGGGTAAAATAATCAATTAACTATTGTCACTAGGCGCGGAGAATTTCTTGAGTATTGGGGAACAGGTTCAATTTGTCGAAGTAACGTCACGGCACGAAGGGCAGCGGGTAGATAACTTCCTGATGCGCGAACTAAAAGGCGTGCCTCGCTCAAGGGTTTATCGCCTAATTCGCAAGGGCGAAGTGAGGATAAACAAAAAACGCTGTAAGCCTGAGACTAAGTTAATTCTTGGAGATATAGTCAGGATCCCGCCTTATTCTGGTGCTTCCACTAAAGAGCCGGGGAAAATCACCCCGGCGCTGAAAGACTACTTGCTTGAAAATATACTATTTGAAGATGATGAAGTGCTGGTGATTAATAAGCCATCTGGTCTATCTGTTCATGGAGGGTCGGGCATAAAACTCGGCTTAATAGAGGCCTTACGGCAAATAAAGCCAGAGTGGGCTCAGATTGAACTCGCACATCGGATAGATCGTGAAACCTCTGGCTGTTTAATTGTCGCCAAAACGGTCATTGCGCTCAGAGCATTGCATCTAGATTTTAAGGAAAGACGTGTAGGTAAGACCTATCAAGCACTGGTCTACGGGCGTTGGCCTGAGGAAATAATCAGAATACAGGCAAAACTACTACGCAAACAGCTGGACTCGGGCGAGCGCCTGGTAAAAGTAGACGAGGAGGGCAAGGAGGCTGATACGACATTTAGAATTCTTAAAAAGCTTCACGGAGCAACCCTTATAGAGGCAAAGCCTGCGACCGGTCGAACTCACCAGATCAGGGTTCATTGCCAGCATGCGGGTTATCCAATTGTAGGGGATGACCGATACGCGCAAAGAAAGGTCAAAGATCAATACCCCCAGCTTTCCAAGGCCAAGGCACTGTGCCTTCATGCCGCTCGAATTGAGTTTCAGCTGCCTAAATCTGGCGAAACAGTGGTGCTAACTGCTGATATTGGTCTAAATCTGCAAGTCGCTCTGGGCCTAATTGAAGAATAGCTAACTAAAACATACAGTTATACCCCAATAGGCCGGTAAAATTGATTTACTAAATCTTTGACAGATGCCCCGCACACGCCTATTATTGCGCGCCTATGTCAAAGTCTGAGATTCCTTCTTACGTCGATACGCGAAAAGTGTTCCTTCAAGAGGGGAACCTAGTCGGTACTATAGTATTTAGTCGAATGAAGCGCTTTCAGGAGTGCTTGTTAGAAAACCAAGGAAATGTGCAAGTAGAGCTTGAGTTTTCGGCAAACAAGTCGAAACAACGTATCATCATAGGCAAACTTAAGGCTTCGGCGCCTGTTGCTTGCCAACGCTGTTTAGAAGCAGTCCAAATTGATTTAGAAGAATCTTTCATTTTGGCGCTTGTTAGACAAGAGTCAGATATAGATAAACTTGAAGAACCGCTGGATCCTTGGATTTGTGAAGATCACAAATTAGATGTTGCGGCGTTGATAGAGGAGCAGTTGCTGCTCTGTCTACCGATTGTTAGTACCCACGATGACAAAGGTTGTCTCACTAATTTGGGCTACGATGAGCAAAAAAATGCAACGATAGACGGTGCATCACAGGATTCGTCAAAGAATCCTTTTGCTATTCTTAAGACCCTTAAAGATTAGTGCTTAATAGTTTGAATTTAAAGAAATTGGAGAAACAAAATGGCTGTTCAGAAGAGTAAAGTTACTCGCTCAAGACGTGGTCAGCGACGTAGCCACGATTCACTTCCTGGTCCTACACTGTCTACAGACCAAACTACTGGTGAAATTCATCGACGTCATCACGTGACGGCTGATGGCTTTTACAAAGGTAAGAAAGTTCTAGATATCGGCGAAGATTAAAATTGAATTGCCTACGCGCATAGCAATAGACGCTATGGGCGGAGAGGGCGGCGTGGCACTTAATGTGCCCGCGTCTATTGCAGCCTTGGAGGCTATTGACGACCTAACCCTAGTATTAGTCGGTCAGGAGTCGCTAATACAGCCGCATCTTCAAGGCATTGATTCAAATATTCTCGACCGGATTGAGCTTCTCCACACTGATGTCAGCATTAGTGATGAGGAAAGACCCGCTCAGGTAATCCGAGGCGATAAGCGCTCATCCATGTACTTGGCTGTAGACCTGGTTGAAAAAGGGTCTGCGCGGGCTATGGTTAGCGCAGGAAACACCGGTGCATTGCTAATGGCTGGCAGGCATCTGTTAAAGACCATCCCTGGCATCCAAAAACCTGCCATTGTTGCAACACTTCCCGGACTCTCAAAACCTACTTACTTACTCGACGTTGGGGCTAACCCCGATTGCACTCAACAGCAGCTATTTGAATTTGCTGTAATGGGATCTGTGCTTGCTGAGTCGATAAGCGGGTATCCCGCTAAAGTTGGGCTGCTTAATATCGGTTCTGAGCGACACAAGGGGACTGGTGAGGTTCAAGGAGCTGCGGAGATGCTCAATGACTGCGCCGCGATAAACTATCTTGGGTTTGTAGAAGCTAACGATCTCTTTCGCGGCAACGCTGATGTCGTGGTGTGTGATGGATTCGTAGGCAATGTCACCATCAAATCCAGTGCAGGGGTCGCTAATGTGGTTAATGACCTACTTACGTCAATGGGGTCAGACAGAAACAACGAGCTCATTGATCAAATACGTGAACAGATTAATCCGCAGCGATTCAACGGCGCAATTTTGTTAGGATTGCAAGGTAGCATCGTCAAAAGCCACGGCAACGCGACTTTAGAAGGGTTTTGTTATGCTATCCATCAGGCTGTTAAAGAAGTTGAACAAAATGTTCCGCATTTGATTGCGAAAAAAGTTGCTGCCATTATGAGCTCGACTTAGGCAACATCGTCTGAGCCTAATAATAAAAACTGAGAGACTAAAACATGCACAAGTTTGGATTTGTTTTTCCCGGACAGGGCTCGCAGAAGCTGGGAATGCTAGGAAGCCTCGCCAATGACTATTCGTTGATCACAGATACCTTTGAAGAAGCCTCAGACGTTTTAGGCCTAGATCTTTGGGAAATCGCCCAACACGATAGTGAAAACAACCTCGATCAGACCCATATCACCCAGCCTGTTCTGCTAACTGCATCAGTTGCGATTTGGCGACTTTGGCAGCAGCGTTCACCGGCAAGACCATCGGTTTTGGCAGGCCACAGCCTGGGGGAGTACTCCGCCTTAGTCTGTGCTGATGTACTAAGCCTTGCCGATGCTGTCAATGTAGTCCACCAGCG
The DNA here is from genome assembly GCA_913031035.1 of uncultured Gammaproteobacteria bacterium. Lineage (GTDB taxonomy): Bacteria > Pseudomonadota > Gammaproteobacteria > Pseudomonadales > Pseudohongiellaceae > UBA9145. The sequence goes on along the minus strand of CAJWGN010000028.1, from coordinate 14,067 downwards.
AGGAAAGTTCATGCAAGCCGCAGTACCTCCCGGGGTTGGCAAAATGGCGGCAATAGTTGGTTTAGAGAACTATCAAATTCATGAGATTTGTGACGAAGCTGAAAAAGGGGAGGTCGTCTCAGCAGCTAATTTCAACTCACCGGGCCAAACAGTTATCGCCGGTGACGCCAGTGCAGTGGAACGCGCCATCATTCTCTGCAAAGAAGCCGGCGCCAAACGGGCGCTACCGCTCAATGTTAGTGTTCCCTCACATTGCGCGCTAATGAAACCGGCTGCAATAGAATTAGAAAAAATATTAGATGAGACAGAGTTTTCAGCACCTTCTATTGCGGTCGTTCAGAATGTTAACGGTGAGCTGGTAGATTCTCCTGGTGAGATAAAGTTAAATCTGATAAAGCAGCTGTATGCTCCTGTTTTGTGGGTAGATTGTATAGATATAATTTCGAAAAAAGGTGTCACTAAATTAGTAGAATGTGGCCCAGGAAAGGTGTTGAGCGGTCTTATAAAGCGCATAGATTCTGACATTCGTTGCTTTGGCAGCGACGATACTGCCAGCCTAAACATTGCTATTGGCGAAATGGCGACATAAAGCGGTTCGACCGACAGTAAACATAAAGGAGATAAAATGAACGACTCACCTACCGTAGCCTTAGTTACAGGTGCAAGCCGCGGAATTGGCCGCGCAATCGCTATTGAACTTGGGAAAATGGGACATGTTGTCGTTGGAACAGCAACAACACAGCAGGGCGCAGACAATATTAGCGTTTATATGGCAGAGCAGGGAATCAAGGGCAAAGGTTTCGCTGTAGATGTATCAAGTGACGATTCGGTAAGCACTTTGATGGCGGCGATTACAGAAGAGTTTTCGGCACCATTGGTAGTTGTTAATAATGCTGGCATTACTCGAGATAATCTACTGATGCGGATGAAGGCCGCCGAGTGGCAAGACGTTATCAATACCAATCTTGGCTCAATGTATAGAATATGCAAGGCCACTGTGAAAGGGATGACAAAGGCTCGCTTTGGCCGAATTGTGAATATTTCGTCAGTTGTAGGCTCTAGCGGTAATGCGGGGCAAACTAATTATTCTGCCTCAAAAGCAGGAATTGAAGGCTTTACTCGCTCATTAGCGATAGAAATAGGATCCAGGGGCATTACTGTCAATGCAGTGGCCCCTGGTTTTATTGCTACAGACATGACAAAAGATTTACCAGAAGCTCAAACGTCTGCTCTCCTGTCACAGATTCCGTTGGCACGTCTAGGCCAACCAGAAGAGATAGCGGGGGCTGTAGGATTTCTAGTATCGGATAAAGGGGCCTATGTGACCGGCGAAACTTTACATGTGAATGGCGGCATGTACATGGGCTAAGCCTTTTCTATGATGAAGTAGAAGGCTGAAACGAAAAGATTTAAAGTTAATTTCCATATTTAGGCATTACAAGACCCATAAATAGAGGTAAACTTGCCATCTTAATTTACACGGTAAGTTAGCTGTTAAGCCATCGTGTTTAAAAAGTTCAAAAAAAGCCTTAAGAAACAAAGTTCTAGGAGCTAGTATAATATATGAGTACTATTGAAGAGCGCGTAAAAAAGATTGTTTGTGAACAGCTCGGCGTAAAGGAAGACGAAGTAAAACCTTCTGCTTCTTTTGTAGAAGATTTAGGCGCTGATTCTCTAGATACCGTTGAGTTGGTGATGGCTTTAGAAGAGGAATTCGAAACTGAGATCCCTGATGAAGAAGCTGAAAAAATCACTACGGTTCAGCTAGCAAGTGATTACATTAATAATAACCTGTAATACCCCAAATATGCTGATTTTCAAAAGCTACTCTAGAGTCATCTAGGGTAGCTTTTGTGTATATGGTGTGCGAGGAAAAGGCTAGGAGACAGGGTTTTGAATGCTAGACGAGTGGTAGTCACAGGATTAGGAATGGTTTCACCGGTTGGAAACGACGTTGACACCGCCTGGGCCGCCCTAACCAACGGTGTTAGTGGCATCAGTCCAATCGATCACATGGATGTAAGTGATTTCAGTACTCGTTTTGGCGGCTTAGTAAAAGACTTTAACGCTAGCGATTTTATGGAGGCTAAGGAAGCCCGCCGCATGGATATATTCATGCAATATGGGGTAGCCGCCGGTGTTCAGGCTTTCAACGATAGCGGTCTAGCGGACAGCCAGTGGAATCCTGAAAGAGCCGGCGTTGCCATTGGATCTGGTATTGGTGGATTGACTAATATCGAATCGACAACACTTCAAATGCGCGACTCTGGCACTCGTAAGGTTTCTCCATTTTTCGTACCCGGCTCAATCATTAATATGATCGCAGGAACCTTATCTATTAGGTTTGGGATGCAAGGGCCCAATATAGCGGTGACCACAGCCTGTACTACCGGGACCCACAATATTGGATTGGCTGCTAATATGATTTCGAATCAGCAGGCTGAGATCATGTTGGTTGGTGGCGCCGAAAAGGCAACCACGAGCGTAGGGCTTGGCGGTTTTTGTGCTGCCAGAGCGCTATCTAGTCGAAATGATGATCCGCAAGGCGCTAGCCGACCTTGGGACAAAGATAGAGATGGATTCGTGCTCAGCGATGGTGCCGGCGTAATGGTCTTAGAAGAGCTCGAACATGCAAAAAATCGCGGCGCTAAAATCTACGCTGAGTTAACAGGTTTCGGCATGAGTGGTGATGCCTTTCATATTACCTCGCCATCAGTGGGCGGCGCAGGTGCAGCGCTATGCATGCGTAATGCCCTTAAAAGTGCCAATATTGAAGCTTCCGCGATTGACTATGTGAATGCCCATGGCACCTCCACCGTAGCTGGAGATGTTGCCGAGACTGAAGCAATTAAGGCGGTTTTTGGAGATCATGCAAAGAAACTTTATGTGAGTTCAAGTAAATCCATGATGGGGCATCTTCTGGGTGCTTCGGGTGCAGTAGAGGCTATAGTGTCTGTGCTCAGCTTAAAGAACCAAGTTGTGACGCCAACAATAAACTTAGATAACCCAGAAGAAAATTGTGACTTAGACTACGTACCCCATACCAGCCGGAACACTCTGCTTAACAGGGTCTTATCGAATTCATTTGGGTTCGGCGGCACCAACGCCTGTTTGATATTCTCCCGTTTTGAGTAGACAACGGTTTCAAATTTGATTCTTTTGAGGGGAGCTAATGCAGACGCTTATAAATGGTTCCCCCGGCACTAGCGTTTCCGTAATGGATCGCGGATTTCTCTACGGAGACGGCGCCTTTGAAACTCTCTCAACAATAGATGGTAGGCCAGTATTGCTTTCCCAGCACCTAGCTCGCCTTGAGTCTGCCTGCCAGCTACTTAAGCTACGTTTTGATGAAGGCCTTGTTAAAAAAGAATTATTCCAACTTCTTCAAGATGCCTCAGGCAGCCAAATCGCTAAAATCATCATCACTCGCGGTGTAGGAGGAAGAGGCTACAGGCCGAGTGCCGAATCAATTCCAACCCGGATCATCCAGTTATTCGAACCAACAAACCCCAGCCCCATTGAGGAGTCTTTAGGGGTCTGTATTACTGTATGCCAACACCGGCTTTCTCAAAGTGAAGCTTTGGCCGGTGTTAAACATTTAAATAGACTCGATCAGGTGCTTGCAAGCGCTGAATTAAGTGAGGAGTTTAACGAAGGACTTTGCCTTGATATTGAAGGGCATGTTATCGAGGGCACAAAAAGTAATTTGCTTGTGTTTAAAAATGGCGGTGCCTTATCTCCCGACCTAAGCCAAAGCGGAGTTAAGGGCATCATGCTGATGGAAATGAGTAAACTATTAACTAGGGAAGGCCGTTCCATCCAGACAACAAAGTTAACCATCAATGACGTTCTTGAGGCGGATGAAGTTATTCTGTGCAATAGCGTGTTTGGTGTTTCTCCAGTGATTAAACTTATCCAAGGTGATAGGGTTAAGAACTGGCCAATCGGAGACTTTTGCCAACAGGCGATACAATTACAAAATGAAGTATTTGCCTCATCTTACTAGCCTTCAATTTAGACTTTTAGCTTCAGTTACGCTAATCGCTTTAGCGAGCTGCTTGTTAGCGATCTGGCTTTCTTTTAAGGTTTTGCACTCGCCACTCAATGCCATCCAGTCTCGAACCATATTTGAAGTAGAACCCGGCAGTTCATTCTCCCAGGTGAGTAGAGATTTAGATTCATCAGGTCTATTTTCTTATCCCCGTCTACTCATCCTTTTAGCTCGCGTAAAAGGCGTAGAAAACTCAATTAAAGTTGGCGAATATGAATTGGAAGACGGGCTCACTGCGGCCGAACTGATTGACAAAATGGTTGCCGGAGAAACACTGCAACACAGAGTGACATTGGTTGAAGGCTGGACTTTTAGACAGGCACTAGATGCTATTCAAAATAGCAACAAAATTGTTAGTGTGCTGGAAGGGCTCAGTGGTAGCGAGATACTTGAGCGAATGCCACTGTCTTATGAAAATACCGAAGGTAGTCTATTCCCGGATACGTATTTCTATACAGCAGGAAGTACTGACCTTGATATAGTTAGGCGCGCTAGTGCTAGGCTAAAAAACATTCTCCAAAGTGAATGGGAAAAAAAGCTTGGAGCATTGCCCTATGAAACTCCCTATCAAGCTTTAATCATGGCCTCTATTATTGAAAAGGAATCTGCCGCAAGTAGTGAGCGCGGCCACATCTCGGGGGTGTTTATTCGCAGGCTTGAACTTGGAATGCGGCTTCAGTCAGATCCTACAGTTATTTATGGGATGGGGGATGCGTATAACGGCGACATCAGAAGGGCAGACCTACAGGAAGTTACACCGTACAACACCTATCGCGTGAACGGATTGCCACCAACCCCTATCGCCTTGGCCGGATTCGATTCGATACATGCCAGTTTAAACCCAGAATCATCTGAGTATCTTTATTTTGTGGCTCAGAGTGACGGAAGCCATTATTTTTCAAACAGCCTTGAGGAGCATAATCAAGCTGTAGGTCGTCTATTAAATAGATAAAGTATATAAGCAGTTAAATCGTCAGTATTAGCGTAAACCAATCTGAACAGGACTTATTGTGAAAGGAAAGTTTTTAACCATCGAAGGCGTTGAAGGTGTCGGGAAAAGCACTAACCTTGAATCTATTAAGCAAATTTTAGAAAGTGAAGGCATTAATTTTGTTGCTACTAGAGAGCCAGGTGGAACTTTAATAGCAGAGAAAATTCGCGCACTGCTGCTAGAACACCACCAAGAAAAACTCTGCGAGCTAAGTGAGTTACTTTTGGTTTTTGCTGCTAGAGCGCAGCACCTTGAAGTTGTTATTAAGCCCGCATTAGAAGCCGGGACGTGGGTGCTCTGCGATCGCTTTACCGATGCAACTTATGCATATCAAGGGGGAGGAAGAGGATTAAATTTCAACACTATTTCTGAGCTCGAAAACTTAACTCAGGGAACGCTGCGGCCTGACTTTACTCTAATTTTAGATCTGGATCCTGAGATAGGGCTCTCCCGTGCAAAAAACCGAGGTGAACTAGACCGTATTGAGCTTGAAAAAACCGATTTTTTTAAAAAGGTTCGGGCCAGCTATCTAGACATTTCTAAGCGTGAGCCGGAGCGCTGTAAGGTGGTGGATGCATCCAGATCCATCGACGCTGTCAGCAACGATGTTACTGAATACTTAATGACCTTTATCCGAGAAAGCACTTGAACAAACTTTCCTTAAGCAATCGCGAAAAACTCCTCAGCCTAATCCCGCTGCCTTGGCAAGTTCCTCAGTGGTCGCAGCTCATGCAACAAAAAATAGCTGACCAGCTAGCTCATGCCTACATAGTGCAGGGAGATCAGGGGCTAGGCAAAAGATTATTTGTTGAAAAATTTGCGATAACACTGCTTTGTCTTAATAAAGAATCGACAGATGCCTGTGGTGAGTGCACAGTTTGCAAAATGGCTATAGGCGGATCATTACCAGATCTACTTATTATCGAGCCTGAAGAGGGTAGCCGCGACATCAAAATTGACCAGATTCGCTTACTTTCAAATTTTGTTAACAAAAGTAGCCATGCCGGCAGTGGCAAAGTTCTTATTCTTGACAGGGCTCATAATCTCAATAACAGCGCTGCCAATGCCCTGTTAAAGACTCTGGAAGAGCCCACCAGCGCCACGTTCATTTTTTTGGTGACAGATCTTCCTGGAGCGTTGCCAGCAACGATAAGAAGCCGCTGCCAGCGTCTGCAGTTTTCGATTCCCTCAACAGAAAAGTCCTCTCAATGGCTTCTAGAACAGCTGCCCTTGGGAAGCGACAATTCAGCCCTCGCTGTGACTTTCGCTAGCAAACCACTTCTGGCTTTTACTGATGATAGCAAAGGTGGAGTTGAGGGTTTCTCAACTATGATTCATATCTTATCGACCCTGCTTACCTCAACGACAGAATTAAGGCCGGCGGTGAGCCAGACGTCGAAAATTGGCGAACTGCTCTCAATTGGGTATTTAATTGAAGTTTCGACTATATTAATTAAAGACCTTCTCACAGAATCTGAACCACGAAGTGTTTCAACTGAAATTAATGCCCTAAGTTCGCGGCTGCGTAAATCCGGCATAGAAAGTCGAAGCCTGAACCTGAAGCTGCTCAATTACCAGCAAGAGCTGGTTAAGGGGCGACATCAGTTAATGAGCGGATCTAATCCTAACCCACAGCTAATTATGGAATCGTTGCTGTGGCAATGGACTAAGCTTTTTATAAGACCCTAGTTTGTCGACAGTTGTTGCTAGGTTGCCAAGGAGCGATGAAAAAGCATCCAGGCAAGCAACCCCACTAGATTGGCAAGGCATAACACCTCGATTTCACGGAAGAGATAATTAAATTGGCTGGTCATGGAATTCTATCTTTAACAATAAAAGACAAAGCCGTTCTGTATGCTGCCTACATGCCATTCATCCAATATGGCGGCTTATTCATACCAACAAATAAGCACTACCAGATTGGCAGTGAGGTATTCATGTTATTAAAACTAATGGATGATATTGAAAAGCTTCCGGTAGCAGGCAAGATTGTCTGGGTGACCCCCCCGAGAGCGCAGGGTGCAAGGGCAAGAGGCATCGGTGTTCAATTTAGTGATCCAGACGCAGCGGTAAAAACCCGAATTGAAAACATACTGGCTGATCAACTCACTTCAAACCTGATTACAAACACACTCTGACCCTCACTACTTTGATAAAAGATAAACTCAAACACCTCACGTTTTGCCCAGCAGTTTGACGCTGGGTTCCGTCGGCTTAGTTTGCAGATTGCTTGCTAAGCGAGCCGTTTGGAGTCCACAGGACAGACGTGAGGCGGCAGAAAATGCTGTAGCCTGAAGACTGAACACAGGCCCCCGACAAAATACAGGAGCGACACGTTAACAAAGGACAAAAACATAATTGCCAGCCCCATTTAAGCAGCCTCAACCTTGGCTAGCCGCAACATCAGAGCCAAAAGATCGAAGTCGCGTACAGGAATTTATCTCTCTAAAGGCTGAAAAATCAATTTAAAGAACCGATCGCCGGGTTCAACTCGGCCATTCCTTTGCTCGCTTACGCAAATGTTAAGTCTGTTATTGGAGCGTTGATTTATACCTGAGGATTCGACGACATTGATTGGGCTTTTGAAGCTACGCTGACTTAATAATCACGCTACTTTGCTATCTCCCCCCTTAAACAGAAGCCTTGTAGTCAGCCTGTAGGGTTTCAAATTCAGATTTAGTAGGCACTCGCGCAAGAGCCCATATTCGTGTTTATCATATCTGTTTGGTACGAGTTGCGCCGGGCCCACGCTAGCGCGGTTACATCGATTACCTCGCTGAGCTCTGTAATAAAGTGATTGGTTACGATTTTCCAAAATTCTGCACGAATATAGATTTCGGTTTGCTCCGGAAGTTGCGGCTCTTCTCTATAAAAGCGAAAAGCTCTATCGATTTCCGCGGTTCAGTAGGGCTTTTGATGCAATTATAAAACCTACATTGCTTAAAAACGTTTTGACTGTTGGCTATATTTTTCTCTTTTCAAAATACATTGCCTGAAATGGTCTGCGCAAGGCAGGCGACTGAGCGGTGCGAGACACTCGATTCGTGTCTAAAAGACTATTATGGGGTTGTAAAAAAAGGGCCAGCAAAGTAGGAATATTCCCCAAAATGCTATTGATAATGATTCTCGTTTAGACTATTATTATTAAGGTGTGGGGAGAACCGTAACGGTTTTGTCCACAGATCCCCAGAATTAGATTTTATTAGTCTAAATTTTTAATCTTTTAGTGTGAGAATTATGATGCATTGTATCGACCTGATCCAAGAACTGCCCCTGAAAAGAAACCGTTTATCACTAGGTATAGCCCTAGCTTTGTGTGCGACTCCAGTGTTTGGAGAAAATCTAGAACCAGAGCAAAGTACAACGATCGAAACAGTTAGAATTGTCGGCTCACAAGCAGATGCTCGGGCAATGGCAGGATCGGTCACTATTATTACAACAGAAGAATTAGAAGTATTTGAGTATACGGATATACAAAAAATCCTCTCAAATGTTCCAGGCGTAAATTTTCGCCCCGAAGAGGGATTTGGCCTGCGACCTAACATAAGCATTCGCGGTACCTATGCTGATCGATCCGGTAAAATAACCCTCATGGAGGATGGTGTACTTATAGCCCCCGCACCATATTCGGCTTCATCGGCATATTATTTCCCAACTGTTGGACGCCTCGCAGGAATCGAAGTTTTGAAAGGCCCTGCTGCAATTGCTAATGGTCCTTATACCGTGGGTGGAGCAATCAACATGTTGAGCACGCCTATTCCAGAGGATACTGAAGTTTTTTTCAATCAAGAAACTGGTGACCACGGCGCACTCAGAACTCACGCAACCTTTGGCACCTCCAAAGAGAATTATGGATTTCTCATAGAAGGGCATGCTTGGAAAAGTGATGGATTTGACACTATCCAGGATGAAAGTGGCGGCACAGGATTTCGTAAAGACGATCTTATAGCAAAGTTTAGGCTTAACACTGATCGGGGCTCAAAGGTTTATCAGGAACTAAATTTTAAATATCAATGGTCTGAAGAGTCTTCAGATCAAACTTATGTTGGCTTGTCAAATGCTTCTTTTAAAAAGGATGCTCACGAACGCTATGGTCTAACAAAATATGACAACATGGATAATGACCATGAAACATTGTCTCTAAACTATGTATTGGATGTTGGCGATTTTGAATTTAGTGCAACAGTATATGAAAACGACTTTGCCCGTAATTGGTTTAAAGTTGACAAGATCGACAATAAGAAGGTGTTCGGGATTGGCAATGGTATCAACAATATAATTGGTGCTGCGAACGAGGGTAACCTTGATGCAGCAGCGATACTTAACGGAGACAACACGGAAGCTGTTCAGATTAAGCTCAAAAACAACAACAGGGTTTACGAGTCGAGTGGCGTCAATTTAAAAGCGAATTGGAGCAACGAGACGCACAACGTCACCGTCGGTTACCGCGATACTGAAGACAGTGAAGACAGAATGCAGTGGTATGCCACGGCAGATTGGATGGATGGAAAGATGGGCTCTCTTGTCGAAGGTCCCATGCCTGGATACTCATCTAATAATCGAGTTACAAGCGCTGAAGCGACTGCATTTTATATTAATGACGTGATTAGTCTTGGTGATTTGACTCTAAACCTCGGTTATCGTTCAGAAGATTGGAGAATTACTCAGGAGCGTTATGTCGACACAGCTCGTTCTGCTGTCAACACGGATAAGGGATATCCGAAGACGTTATCAGATTCGGACAACAGTCTATTTGGCGGGGGCGCTACCTATGACATTACTGACAATGTGAGTGTCTATGCTGGCTTTCACGAAGGTTTTACGCCCACATCCGGCGGGGCAGATCCAGAGAAAGCAGACAACATAGAAGTTGGTGTTAGATATGCGATGGACTCAACGTTCGTAGATGTTGGATACTTTAATACTGATTATCAAAATATGTTTGGCAGTTGTACCGCTTCTGGCGGCGCCCAAGGCGAATGTGAAATTGGTGATTCGTTCAACGCAGGAGAAGCAAAAATTTCTGGACTAGAAATTGTTGCTCAGACTGTAGTGGAATCTGGGCAGATGGTTTTCCCACTTCGTTTAAGTTACACAACAACAGATGCAGAGTTTAAAAACACCTTCTCTAGTTCATTTTGGGGTGACGTAAACGCGGGAATGGCTATACCCGACTTACCAGATACGCAACTCGCCCTGAGCGCAGGTTTTGATACAGGAAATGGCTGGTCAGGTGCTGCAACAATTTACGCTTTCGGCGGCACATGTTCTGTTGCAAGCTGCGCTGCAGACACTAAAGTCGATAGTTACACCACGCTTGATTTAAGCTTAACTCGGAAGATCAATGAGAAAGCTGATGTTTATCTCATTATGAGTAACGTAGGTGACAACGAAGATATAGTCGCCAGAGCTCCTAAAAATGGCGCAAGAGCGCAGGCACCTAGGCTCGCAACGATAGGGGTGAGGGTTAAGTTATAAAGTAAGGCCGGGTGAGGTGGGCTATAGTTTCCAAGAAGTAGCAGCCTCACTGTTAAATAGCTATTATTATTCAGAACAGTCTAGTCCAGCTTATTTTAATTTACGCTGGAATATAAGATGATGTGTCTCAGCAGAGCCGAAATTATAATGATTTCGGTTCTGTTTTTTTTTAGATAAAAAAATCTCAACACGATATACAACTAGAATATCTATTCAATTGAATGATCTAGGTCATCATGGAGGTTAGTAGTGTTAGGAAATAAAAGATTTTTTACCTGTGCGCTTAGCATAACGGTTTTTTTGGCCGGAGTTGTAAAAGCAGCTGAGGTTAATGTTTATTCGGCGCGAAGCGAAGATTTGATCAAACCTGCCTTAGATCGTTTTAGCGAAGAGACAGGAATTGAAGTCAATTTAATCACCGAGAGCGCGGATGCACTTATTCGTCGGATTCAGCTCGAGGGTTCTAATTCCCCGGCGGATGTATTGCTAACAGTGGACGCTGGAAGGCTTTATCGCGCAAAAGAAGCGGGCATTCTTGCCTCTGTAGACTCACCTATTTTGCGGGCTCGGATACCTGCAGCATACCGCGATCCAGAGGAGCAATGGTTTGGATTGTCGCTTCGCTCGCGGGTCATTATGTTCGATAAGTCTCGGGTTTCCTCTAGCGAAATAGCGCGCTATGAAGACTTGGCAGATCCAAAATGGAAGGGTGAGATTTGCATTCGCTCATCGGGCAATATCTATAATCAATCGTTAATAGCATCAATGATCGAGCACTCAGGTGAGGTGGCTACGGAATTGTGGGCCAAAGGGTTGGTTGAGAATATGGCGCGCCGACCGCAAGGTGGTGATCGTGATCAAATTCGGGCCGTGGTTGCGGGACAGTGCAAATTAGCGGTCGCTAATACTTATTACCTAGCAGGCATGCTAAATTCGGATGTTGCCGTCGATGTCGAAGTAGCCGAGCAGATCGGAGTGATTTGGCCAAATCAGGATGGGCGTGGGGCACACATGAACGTCAGCGGTGCGGGAATGATCAAAACTTCCCAGAATCCGGACGAGGCACGTCAACTTATCGAATTCTTAAGCGATGACTACGCGCAAGGGTGGTATTCGGAGGTAAATAACGAATATTCTATACGCGCTACCATTCCTGCTAGTGTAACATTGCAACGCTTCGGTGAGTTTAAACCAGACTCGATCAATCTCGAAGTCTTGGGGCGCAATAATGAGGCGTCCGTGAAACTAGCTGATCGTGCCGGCTGGCAATAATAACGAACTCGACACTGGCAGGAGCGCACGAAAGTTTTCTATGAATGAACCGAGAGAATGAGCTTAGTAAAGCTCGGTAATAATCTGTCGCTTAGGCCAAGGCTGTTTCGATTAAGGCTTTGGCCTTTGTCGTTGTTGGCTTTGACTGTCGTATTAGCGACGCCTATTTTCGTCGTGTTGTCTTCCGTGTTCTTCCCCGCGGGCGACATTTGGACGCACCTGCTCGACACAGTGCTGTTGCGCTATGTGCGTAATTCCTTTGCGTTGATGGTCGGTGTCAGCGTTGGTGTGCTCGCATTGGGTATCCTGCCGGCATGGCTCGTCACTGCCTATCGTTTTCCAGGCAGCAAACTATTCGAGTGGGCGCTGCTTTTGCCCTTGGCGATTCCTGCTTATATCATTGCATATACTTACACGGGCATGCTTGATGTCGCGGGCCCCTTACAGTACTGGCTCCGCGACATCTTTGGCTGGCGCTACGGAGACTATTGGTTCCCAGAAATTCGTTCTCTAGGCGGAGCGATAGCCATGTTCTCGCTCGTCTTTTATCCATATGTTTATTTACTCGCACGCGCCGCTTTTGCAGAACAGTCGGGAAGCGTTGTTGAGGTAGCCCGCAGCCTCGGTTGCTCACAGCGCTCGGCCTTCCTGCAGGTTGCATTGCCCCTCGCACGGCCAGCGATCGTCGTTGGGCTGAGTATCACATTAATGGAGACGCTAGCCGACTATGGCACGGTGCAATATTTTGGTATCTCAACTTTTACCACTGGCATTTATCGCACATGGAACGGCCTTGGCAGCAGTGTGGCGGCGGCACAATTAGCTAGCCTACTGCTCAGCTTTGTGTTTGTACTTGTGTTAATCGAGGCATGGTCGCGCAAGCAGTCGCGTTTCTACAATACCGGAGCACGGGCGCGACCCAATTCATCGCAACCTCTTCATGGCAGGTCACTATTTCTCGCCTACCTAGCCTGCGGGCTGCCGGTTTTACTTGGCTTCATCGTCCCTTTCCTGCAGCTGCTGTATTGGGCATCGTTAACCTTTGATTCGATTATGTCGTCTGACTTTTTAGGGTATTTATTTAACAGCGTTGCCCTTGCGGCCACTACCGCTTTTATTGCTCTGGCTTTGGCGCTTTTTATAGCTTACGGCCGACGTTTGTTCCCGAGCCGGTTGGCGCAGGTTTCGTCACGTGTTCTGGGCCTAGGTTATGCGCTGCCTGGGACCGTGGTCGCTATAGGCGTTCTCGTACCATTCGCCTTTTTAGATAATAAAGTCAGTGCGTTTATGGTTGCGCGCTTTGATTACAACACCGGACTGCTCCTTAGCGGCACAGTGTTCATTCTTGTGTTTGCTTATTTGGTTCGGTTCTTGCCGATCGCCCTTAATACCGTCGATGCGGGTCTAGCAAAAGTTCGACCATCTATGGACGAAGCTGGCCGCAGCATGGGGCTAAGCCCACTGCAGATGATGCGGCGCGTACACGTACCGATTATGCGCGGGTCTCTCGCGACAGCTTTGCTGTTGGTTTTTGTTGATGTCCTAAAAGAATTGCCAGCAACGTTATTACTGAGACCATTTAACTTTAACACTTTAGCAATTCGCACTTTCGAATTGGCCAATGAAGAACGGCTCGCGGACGCTGCCGGGCCCGCACTTGCCATTGTGTTGGCGAGTCTAATTCCTGTTATCCTTCTCAGTCGCTCTCTACGACAGCCAAGCAATACACTGTCAAAGAAGGCTTCACAGAGCGCAAGTAGCGCAAAGGCAGATTGATTACGATGACCTCTAAGGCATTGCAGTTAGATAACGTAAACGTAGTTCTTAACGAACAATTAATTATCGACTCGGTTTCACTGAGCGTGCCTGCCGGTGGAATAGGGTGCTTACTCGGCGCGAGCGGCTGTGGCAAGACAACATTGCTACGTGCGATCGCGGGCTTCGAACAACTCAGCGCGGGGCACATACTGCTTGATGGAGTCGAGGTGAGTTCGGCTAATAAGACGCTCGATATAGAAAAGCGGCATGTGGGTATGGTGTTTCAGGATCATTCGCTGTTTCCGCATTTATGTGTTTCTGAGAACATCGCCTTTGGCATTCACTCTCTCAAACCTACGTCGCGCAGGGCTCGCGTAAGCGAACTTGCGAAGCTGCTAGAGATAGATGAACTGCTCGAGGCCTACCCACATCGACTCTCGGGCGGGCAGCAGCAACGCGTAGCCATCGCGCGCGCGATGGCTACGCGTCCTGAAATCTTACTACTAGACGAGCCGTT
>CAJWGN010000027.1 GCA_913031035.1 uncultured Gammaproteobacteria bacterium | reverse complement strand
CAGGAGAAGCACTATGAGTTTCGATAAGAGTTTCGATAAGAGTTTCGATAAGAGTTTAGATAAGAGTTTCGATCCGAATTCTGATATGAATCCAGAAGATAACGGAAGAAGAAATCTACTCAAAGGCGCCATCGGTGGTGGTGTACTAGCCGCAGGTGCCGCAACTTTGCCTGGGCTTGTGTTTCCTGCACTGGCTCAAGGAGAGAAACTCGTACCTTTTACTGACGTTCCAGACACATTTAGAGTTGGGCCTGTCAAACCTAATGCTGTTCACTATCTCGACACTCGAGAAATTGATACTTACTTTACAGATAATGATGATTTCTATTTGGTTCAACACTACGGTCAGCCCGAAGTAGACAACGATAGCTATCGTTTGCGTGTCACTGGAATGGTAGATAAAGAGCTTGAGTTCTCGCTAGCAGATCTGATGTCCAAAGATGTTATTGAACAGCAAGTCGGGTTTGAGTGCGGTGGTAACGCTCAGCGACTTTTTCAGGGGTTGATAGGAAATGCCTACTGGCGAGGACGAACTCTCAGCACGATTTTGGAAGAAGCAGGTATACAGGATGGGGCTAAGGAAATTGTTTTCTTTGGCGCCGATATTGCCAAAGAGGAAATTCGAGGCCAAGAAGTGGATAAAGCCTTTGCTCGAAGCCTTTCAATTGAAGATGCAATGCGACCAGAGAACATGCTCGCGTTCGAAATGAATGGAGAGCCGTTACCTCACTATCACGGTAAGCCTGTTAGACTTGTTGTGCCAGGTTGGTATGGTATTGCAAACGTAAAATGGATTACCCAGATTCATGTGCAAGACACCCGCTATATGGGCCGTTTTATGGGCCGCGATTATGTCACTTTGAAGAAAGAAAATACCGGCGGCGTTGACAGATGGGTAGAAAATTCAGTGACTACCATGAATTTAAAATCATCTATCATTAGGGTTACCGAATTAGGTGGCAATTATAAGGTACAAGGTTTCGTGCTGAATGATGGGACAGCGATTGAGAGCGTTGAAGTTAAGGTGGACGACGGCCCTTGGCAGCCCGCTGAAATGAACCCGCGCAATACCAAGTACTCGTGGAAATTGTTTAGCTTTAATTGGAATAACCCAAGTCCAGGAGAGCACAGTCTGGTTTCTAGGGTTACTGACATCAATGGAAACGTGCAGGCGACTCCTGAAGAGTTACCTGAAAAAATCAGCTACTGGGAAGACTTTGGGCAATTCAAGCGCACGGTGCAAGTATAGTGTGGAAGGCAATAGTCTAAACAGGCCTTAAGATATTGTATATGCTCCTCCAAATTGCAGCCTGAGACTGGAAAGTCACAGGCTGTTGAAGGCTTTATCCTAACGCGTCAATGGGTGGAGACGAGTGTAGGTTTAGAGTTAATATTTTGGTTCGCAACAGTAGATGGACCATTGCGTCTTCGCTTATCCGGTCAAGAGGCAGTGTGTTTTTATGCTTCAAATCAAACAAAAAATGTGGCCCGAGCCTTGCGCACAATACGGGGCTGGCACAGCAAGAAAACTAAGCTTAAAAATTTCAACAAAGAACTAGTTTCTGCACTTTATTTTCGAAGCCAAAGGCAGCTTTATGCCGCTCGGGATAAATTGGACGATGCTGGCATAGTCAGCTTCGAAGCGGATATTAAGCCTACCGATAGATTTCTAATGGAGAGATTTATAACCGGTGGAGTAATTATTCAGGGAGAGAGTTCGGTTCGCACAGGCTTCCGAGATCTTCAAAATCCCCAACTCAAACCTGCCCAAGTTAGGCCACGCTTAAGCGCGGTTTCTATCGATATAGAAACCGATTTCGCTGCTCAGAAACTCTACTCTATTGCCATTTACTCAGAGTCAGTATCATTGGTTCTGATGATTAATGAGAATCCAGTAGACGTTGCTGAAGAGACGTTAGAGCTAAGATATTTCCCCACAGAAAAAGAGCTACTCGCCTGTTTTCTCGAAACGATAGAAGTGTTAGACCCTGATATTTTAATGGGATGGAACGTTGTTAATTTCGACCTTCGCTGTCTGCAGATGTTTTGCGATCGGGCCAGTATTGAGTTTCGCCTAGGTCGAAATGCAGAGGAGGTAAAATGGCGCCAATCTGTCGATTCAAACGATCGTCACTATGCGATGCTAGCGGGTCGTGTGGTGCTTGATGGGATCGAGCTAATGCGATCGGCAACTTATCAATTCGAAAACTTCTCCTTAGAACACGTGTCACGGGAACTGCTTGATAGAGGGAAACTAGTAGATGACGTTGATGCCCGGGGAGCTGAAATCACATCGCTTTTTGTAAACGCGAAATTGACCTTAGCAAAATACAATCTAGAAGACTGTAAACTGGTTTGGGATATCTTTGCAAAAGAAAAACTAATTGATTTTGCTATTGAGCGAAGTTTACTGACGGGCTTGGAATTAGACAGGGCAGGAGGTTCTGTTGCCGCCATGGACTTCCTTTATCTGCCTCGCTTGCATAGACAGGGCTTTGTGGCTCCGGCGATGGTTCAGCTTGAATCGAGTAATATAAGTCCGGGTGGTTACGTAATGAACTCCATACCGGGCATTCACAGAAATGTGATTGTCTTAGATTTTAAGAGCCTATATCCAAGTATTATTCGCACGTTCAATATTGACCCCTTGGCGATGATAAAAGGGTTAGATGTAGAAAATCCTATCATAGGCTTTGATGGTGGGAGGTTTTCTAGAACGGACAGCATCCTACCGGAGCTCATAACCACGCTTTGGGCTGCCAGAGACCGCGCTAAGCTTGCCAATAACAAGGTATTGTCTCAGGCTATAAAGATAATAATGAATTCGTTCTATGGCGTGCTGGGAACACTAGGGTGTCGGTTTTTTGATTCGAGATTAGTCAGCTCAATTACGAAGCGTGGGCATGAAATTATCATTCAAAGTAAAGTTTATATTGAATCCAAAGGCTACCAAGTAATCTATGGCGATACCGATTCGGTCTTCGTTCTTCTTTCAAATATTGACGATGATGAAGTCGCTAAAATCGGAAATGAACTTTCCTTAGAACTAAATATTTGGTGGAGAGACAAACTAAGGCAAGAGCAAGGAATCACCAGCTATCTCGAAATACAGTTTGAAACCCATTACAGAAAATTTTTCATGCCTACTATTAGAGGTTCAGATGCGGGAAGCAAAAAACGCTATGCTGGGCTAGTTGGCTCAGACAAGTTAGTTTTTAAGGGACTTGAGTCAGTGCGCAGTGACTGGTCTCCTTTGGCACGAGATTTTCAAAGGGTCCTGTATGAAAAGATATTTCATGAGCAGCCCTTTGAAGCTTACATTAAAAAAACGGTGCAACAATTACTAGCCGGAGAGAGTGGTCCGCAATTAACGCTAAGAAAAAGGCTGCGCCGGAAGCTGGCGGCCTATGTGAAAAATGTACCTCCTCATGTTCAAGCCGCCAGGAAAGCAGAGGCAATAAGGGCTGCCAGGGGGCTGCCAAGCCTGTATGACGCGGGTGGTTGGATAGAGTATATAATGACGGTTAATGGACCAGAGCCTAAGCAGTATCTAAGTTCGGCAATTGATTTTGATTTTTATATAGACAGACAACTAGCACCAATAGCAGATTCGATATTGGTCTTTCGGTCGCAAACTATGGATAAAATTCTCAACAAACAGATCGGCCTTTTTTAGGCTTTGGAGATTTTAAAATGACAAGTTACTTGGTACTAACAGTAATAGCTGATGATAAGCCAGGATTGGTCGAGTCTTTGGCGGCAGTGATAACGGAGAACTCGGGTAACTGGCTTGAAAGCAGCATGTCGCAATTGGCGGGAAAATTCGCTGGAATATTGAAGATAAGTGTGGGTGATTCACATCTCGATCAGCTTGAATTAGCTTTAGAGGCGCTTGGCGGGCTAAAGTTGGTTATAGAGCGTGTTAAGACGGATGAAACTTTGGGAGGTCCCATAACAGTCGAGCTAAACCTGATGGCTAATGATAGACCTGGAATTATTAGAGAGATTTCCCGTGCAGTTGCTGACCTTTCTGTGAATGTAGAGAAACTAACCACCAGTTGCTCTTCTGCGCCAATGTCCGGAGTAGATCTTTTCAAAGCGACGGCAACATTGAAAGTGCCGCCTTCACTAGAGTTGAGTAAATTGCGGGAAGAGTTAGAGAGTCTCGCTGACGATATGATAGTTGAAATTGATGCGAGCTAAGATGGTCAATGTGGCTTTGCTATAGCCGGTAGAGTTAACTTTATTTGCTCCAGCTGATCTATAAGGTTTGTAAGCAAATTAATACACTCAACCACCTTAAGCTCTATAGAGCTGTTTTCTAAATAACTGTTGGTCTGCCCAAAACTACTGTAGAGCAGAATCAGGCAAGCCTTGTTAGAATCCAGATTTTGATAGAAAAATTCTTCAAAAGAAGGGGACAATGAACTTAGTACCTTATCTAAGGTGACTCCATTAGAAGTTGGTGTTTCTAAAAGAAGCCGTTCAACGCTTTGCAGCTGAGCGGCAACTGTTATTTCAGAGGTTTGACTGTAAGGAGATTGGAGGCCAGATTCATACTCACCGTTTAGAAGTGGGTACAGTGACCGAATTAATAACTCCTCGGTTAACATCGCTGTCGATGATTCTAGTAACAAATTCAACAGGTTCGCTGAACTCCGATCCTCCGTTGTTTTTAGGAAACCAGCACTGACATCGCCCCAGATTGCAAAACTAGAATTAAAATCCTCAAGTAGAATTGCGCTGATTAGACGCAGCAGTTCGCGCCGCCGATTATTGCCAATTTGGCTAATTTCCATACCGCTTTCGCGCTGGATGCTGGTGAGTTTATTTACCGGGCTGAAATCCTCGAATCCTCTTGGTGCGGTAGTAACATTTGATTCACCCCATAAAAGGAATTCAATTACATGAAAACCTAGCGTTGCCTCAGTGACATCAAATAATCCATGCTGCTGCTTAAGGCTTTCGGGAGAAAGCTCTACATTGACATCATGGACAATTCCGCCGGCTTTATAGCCGCCTACCGAGTCAACATAGCCAGCGAGGATAGGCCAATAATCCATCTGATAGGCCATCCGGTTAAGCTGATCACTCTGATTCTCTCCTGAAATCAGTGAGGTAAAATATAAGTGCAAGTTGCTTTGGTGATAGCTTTGATGCGCCGATGCCCAACGTTCTTGGCCGTGAGCTAATGTGCTTGAGCTAGGAGACTCAAGGAGAGACTCTATGCTTTGCTGAAGGGATGCGAGCTCGGCTCGCAGGTCAATGAAATCAGAATCAACCTGTGCGATGTATTCGATGAACAGCTTGTTTACCGATAGTGATGTCTCTAGGTCAAGCGATTGTGTAATTACTTCCACAGAGGAAGGCACACCAGCGGGTGCTGGCGGTGTAACCATAGTTAGGTTAGGTGAGTTTGGACTACAGGAGAAAAAAATGAGAATGGATGCACAAGCGACGCTTAGCTTTACTCTTGTGCTGATTTTTTTCACAATTAACGTAGAGAAACACATGACCAGTTTCGCCTATTTGCTTCGTCTATGAGCATTGCATCTCCATCTACCACCACAGCCTCTTTTACTTGCTGTAGCAAGGGAAAATCATTAATCGAGTCACTGTAAAAAATACTTTCCTGAAGTTGTAATTCGGCAGATATTGCGACCTCTGAATTCAACCACTGAACTAGCTTATCCACTTTACCCGATTGAAAGCAGGGAGTGCCAAGAATCTCACCGGTAAAGCGATCACTTTGAACCACTAAATCTGTTGCGATTAGTTTATCTACGCCAAACATCTGAGCAATTGGTTTGGTGATAAAGGAATTGGTGGCAGTAATTATTACGCAATAATCACCGGCGGCTAAGTGTTGATTAACAAGAGCAACGGCTTTAGGCAAGATCAGCGGTCTGATGAACTTTTGAGTGAATTCTCGGTGCATCGACGCCAATTCAGGCTGAGAGAGGTGCATCACCGGCGCCAAGGTAAATCGTACATATTCGTGTATATCTAGTGTACGGTCTTGGTATTGTCTATAGAATTCATCATTACGTTTGCCGTGTTCGATTGCCGAAACTAAGCCTCTATCTATTAGATATTCACCCCAAGCGTGATCGCTATCTCCGCAGAGTAAGGTATTGTCTAGATCGAAAAGGGCTAAGCGAGTTGTCATGTAGTTTGTCTGCTCAAAAGTCTAGATTATACCCACGGACTAGGCTCAGGGTCAGGAAATCCGCATATGGGTTGTTATTTTTCCGCCCTCTTTTTCTATCCTGTTGAATATTAACAACATTATCTAGAATCAATGGCTTGTTACCATTGAATAGTGAAGTCAGGTTGTGAAACAATGCTAGTCCATTCCTGTTTAAGGACAAATGCACGTGATTGACTCTAAGGGGTATCGGCCTAACGTAGGCATTGTAATTTGCAATCGCATTGGCCAAGTACTGTGGGCTAAAAGGATTGGTCAAAGTGCATGGCAGTTCCCTCAAGGGGGAATCGATCAGGATGAACATATAGAGGCAGCTCTTTTCCGTGAACTAGAAGAAGAAGTTGGTCTTAAGGAATTTGATGTAAATATTCTTCATCAGACTAAAGAATGGCTACACTATGATTTGCCACAAAATTATATTCGCCAGCATAAAGATCCCGTTTGTATAGGGCAGAAGCAAAAGTGGTTTTTATTAAGCTTAGAAAGTGATGAAAGCGCGGTTCAATTAAAAGGAGACGTACAGCCGGAATTTGATGACTGGCAATGGGTGAGCTATTGGTACCCTATAAATCAAGTTATCGAGTTTAAGCGGGATGTATACCGCCGTGCGCTAAGAGAATTGATTACACCTTTGAATAAGTACGTAAAAGCAAACTAGAAGTAATTTCCGCCTTTTGTGGATTAATAAAAATTAAGCGCAATGTTGGCAGGCCTCATACGGGTTTGTGCCAGTTTCGCGATTATCTAGAACTACTGGAACCGTTATGCTCGAACAATTGCGCGTTATTGTGCAGGAAGTCAACGCGGCAAAAGATTTGCAGTCTGCGTTGGACATTATTGTGCATCGAGTTCGAGAGTCTCTGAAGACACAGGTTTGTTCTGTGTATTTGCTCGATTCTGATTTAAATAGCCATGTCTTGATGGCATCGGAAGGTCTCAGAAAAGAATCGGTAGGTCACGTTAGCCTAGAAGTAGGTGAAGGTCTTGTGGGATTGGTCGCAAAACATGCCGAGCCTATAAATCTAAGAGATGCATCCCTGCATCCAAGTTTCCATTATTTGCAAGAAACCGGTGAAGAAGATTTTCACGCCTTTCTCGGTGTCCCGATTATTCACCATCGCTCAGTGCTTGGCGTTCTAGTGGTTCAACATGAAGAAAAGCGTCGCTTCGATGAAGGTGAAGAAGCTTTTCTTATAACGCTGTCGGCTCAATTGGCCGGCGTGATCGCCCATGCAGAAGCAACCGGTGCTATCGAGGGAATGAGTCCCTCGGGACAGAAGACGTCGGATACCGCCTTTCCTGGTGTGTCAGGTTCATCCGGTGTCGCTATCGGTCAGGTTGTGGTGATTTTTCCACCTGCAGATCTCAGCCAGATTCCTAATAGGCGAGCTCGAGACATCGACCAGGAAATTGAATTTTTTAATACCTGCTTAGAATCTGTTCGAACCGATATGAAAGATATCCATGACCGTTTAGCAGGGCATGTGGCAGAGGAAGAGCGCCAACTCTTTGATGTCTATTTGCACATGTTAGACGATGATGCCCTTGGCAATGAGGTGGTGGCACGTATAAAGCTTGGAAACTGGGCGCAAGGCTCATTGGCCTATGTGGCTAACGAGCATGTTAGAACTTTTGAAATGATGAACGACGCCTATTTAAGTGAAAGGTCTGTGGACATTAAGGATCTCTGCAGTCGAGTACTCTTTTATTTGCAGCAGAAAGAATCCGTGGTGACTGAGTACGGTGAAAATACTATTCTGGTTAGTGAAGAATTAACCCCGAGTATGTTAGTTGAGGTGCCAAAAGAAAAGCTTAAAGGCTTAATATCAGTCAAAGGTTCTGGCAATTCCCACGTTGCAATTCTTGCTCGAACCATGGGTATTCCTACGGTAATGGGAGCGTTAGATTTACCATTCAATAAGCTGGAAGGTAAAGAAGTTATCGTCGACGGCTATAAAGGCGAAGTGATAACGAATCCATCGGATCAACTGCGTATTCGCTTTCAAAATACCATTGAAGAACAAAACCAATTAATAGCAGGTTTAGAAGGCCTAAAAGATCTGCCGTGTGAAACAGCAGATAAGCACCGAGTTAGCCTGTGGGTCAATACAGGTTTGATGACGGATGTTATGCAGTCCTTAGATCAAGGTGCTGAGGGGATTGGTCTTTTTAGAACAGAAGTTCCTTTTCTTCTTAGTGAGCGTTTTCCAAGTGAACATGAACAGACAGAGATATATCGGGAACAACTTCAGGCATTTGCGCCGAAAATAGTAACCATGCGCACACTGGATATTGGTGGCGATAAATCATTGTCCTATTTCCCAATTAATGAAGAAAATCCTTTTTTGGGGTGGAGAGGAATTCGAGTTACCCTTGATCACCCAGAGATTTTTATGGCGCAGGTCCGAGCGATGCTGCGAGCGAGCATTGGCCTTGAAAACCTTCAGATAATGCTGCCAATGATAAGTAATATCCACGAAGTAAATTCGGCCAATCAGCTTATTAAAAAAGCGTATAGAGAGCTTATCCAAGAAGGGCATAACGTTAAGTTCCCGCCTGTGGGTGTAATGATCGAGTTACCTGCGGCCGTCTACCAAACGCAGGCATTGGCAAAGTTAGTTGATTTTATTTCTGTCGGCAGTAACGATCTAACCCAGTATCTGTTGGCAGTTGATCGAAATAATCCTAGAGTCGCAAATCTTTATACGGCGTTTCACCCAGCGGTGTTGGCGGCTTTGCAACAGGTTGTAGTGCTCGCTCAAGCTGAAGGAAAAACCGTTAGCATTTGCGGGGAGATGGCCGGCGACCCCGGTGCCGCTGTTTTACTGGTAGCAATGGGGTTCGATGTTCTATCGATGAATGCATCTTCACTGCTAAAAGTAAAATCGGTTATACGCAGTATTAGCTTAGATGCGGCCCAAGATTTGCTCGATCAAGTCATGCAAATGGATGACGCGCAAATGATCAGAAGTGCTGTTGATTTAACGCTCTACAATGCTGGCGTCGATAGATTACTTCGTTCTTCTCGAACTAATTAGAGACCGAGAAGTTCTCAACCCCCTACTACTTTTTATTATCCGCTTACTATTAGGTTAGGCTACTGAACAGCTTTGGTTGTGGTGGGTGTTCAGTAGGCTATTTTAAGGTGTGGAAGCCTACAAAGTTCGTCGAATAACGCGAGGGCGAGCGCTCTCGTATTAAGCTAGAGCTCTATTGATCTAGCTTGAGGGAGACTATTCTACTTGGTTTTCTTTTCGCATTACTCTGGCCAGTTCGTGGTTTTCCATGGATTCTAAGGCCTTAATCGATTGTTCCTGATAGGGGTTCTGCGGTTTTGGCCGAGTTTAAATTTTTATTGAAGCTCAAATATCGCCATTTCAATTCCAACGAAGCCCCTGAGCATGGATTCAGAGCAGTCTGGTTGCCAAGCTTGGGAATTTTTTTCGGAGCTAGCGGGTAGCTCATCTACTAATGCCACAAGGCGCTTAGGCTCGAAGAAAACAGCGGCGGCTTGCTAAAATGAATAGCCTGATAATTCCAAGAGGGACACCAGCTTCTGCGGACTAGGTTGGGCTTATATGGCCACGTGGGCCATTTACGATAAAGAGTAGCTGTTGGCTTTTAATTGCTTGCCACTGGGGATTAGCCTTTGCTATATGAAATGATAAAACTCCGCTCCCATCGTCAAATAGGCAAGGCGCATGTGTCGCTGAAGGCTTGCCATCGACTATGGTGATAAATTCGCCAAAGCTATTATCGTGCAGAAATTTGACAATTTTAGCTTGGCCATCAGCATCAAAATATCTTGGTATGAACACAGCAGCAGTCTTCCTTATTTATAGTTTGCAGCTTCATCGAGTAATAGTGAACTCATAGAAATGCCTTTGGCTAGGATGACCTGTGCGGTTGTAATTCTGCTCACTGAATCGGGTTTCACCATTCACCCCAGAAATAAGTGCGGCGGAACATAAGGTGCCATATTGACGCTCTGGATTCTCGATAAACATCGAAGATAGCGCTCTTTCCAATTCAATCGGAATGCCAGTATTTGGTAATTCAGCATCCGCTGCTCGCTCTCTACTGCTCATGATATTGATCAACGCATCTGTGGTCAGTTCTACGTCGCCCGTCAGTATCTGCTGTAGGGCGATTTTCCCTTTAGTGATTTTTGGCCAAGAGCTGTCCAAATTGCCATTGGACAGACCGTAGTAGCCGGGTTCCAGTGGCCTTATTATTTTTTCGAAGTTATTCACGTAGTACAAGGTTGACCCATCGCTGATCAGTAAATTGAATCCGGCAAATTGATCAAATTGATCCGCTAGGGATTCTGCGTAGTCTTTTGCTGAATCTTTACCGGCGAGAAAATTGAGGGTAAGTTCACCTCGAGATTTGACCTTCTTTTCTGCCTGTAAGGGATCTCTAATATTAGTTACCGCGGCAAAACGCCCGGATTTGGAGAGGCCGAGCCAAGCTCCTCCGGCTTGGAGGTCACGCCCTGCTAGTATTTCAGCGGTATGTTTTTCTGCGGTCCAAAAGCCCGCTTGCTGGGTTGGTCTGGCGAATAGCTCATCTCGATTAGCCGCTAGAACGAGAGCGTAGTTTGGGTGTACTTGGTGAGCAAATAATATGAGGCACATAGCCCATATTTTAGCGGGTCTGGACATGCAACTAAAGCGTAGACTCATTTAGAGAACAGGAAATTGAATTCAAGATGGATCATACTTGATATACTCTGTCTAAAATTTGAATTCGGATTCTCTGAACCATTATGCTTACTTTTCCCCAGTTCGATCCGGTCGCGCTATCCCTTGGCCCCATTAGCATTCACTGGTATGGGCTTATGTATATCGTCGCTTTTGGTGGGGCATGGTGGCTGGCGTCGGTTCGCGCCAGGCGTGTGCCCGAGCAATGGTCATCAGAGCAGATCTCAGATCTGATTTTCTACGGGGCATTAGGTGCAGTGCTTGGTGGACGCTTTGGGTCTGTTTTCTTTTATAACTTTGATCGATTTCTGTCCGATCCTATATGGCTTCTTCGGGTATGGGAAGGCGGTATGTCCTTTCACGGAGGTCTTCTAGGCGTGCTTGCTGCACTTTATTGGTATTCAAGAGTGTTGAAAAAAGACTATTGGGAAGTCATGGATTTCATAGCTCCCCTAGTACCGTTTGGCTTGGGAGCCGGTAGGATAGGTAATTTTATTGGCGGAGAGCTTTGGGGAAGACCAACTGACGCGGCTTGGGGGATGGTTTTCCCCCATGTTGACCAGCTGGCTAGACACCCATCGCAGTTATACCAGTTCTTCCTTGAAGGGATTGTTTTATTCAGCATCGTTTGGTGGTTCTCCTCAACACCACGACCTAGATTGGCAGTCAGCGGCGTTTTTGCGGTTATCTACGGATGCTTACGTATTTTTGTTGAATTTTTTCGGCAGCCAGATCAACATTTAGGGTTTATTGCGTTTGAATGGTTGACGATGGGACAACTGCTTTCATTCCCAATGATTATCGCAGGTGCCCTTTTCTTGTTCATCGCGTATAAAAAGAAGCTACCGTCTACTAACCTCTAAACAGTTTTCAGGTGAAAACATAAAATGCATCAGTATTTATCTCTTTGTCAGCGAATTATCGATCATGGGGTCTGGATCAAAAATGAGCGCACTGGAAAGAAGTGTCTAACTGTTATAAATGCAGACCTGACTTATGATGTTGGGGGCAATGAATTTCCGATTATCACCACCCGCAAGAGCTATTGGAAGGCTGCAATCGCAGAGCTTTTGGGCTACATAAGGGGATACGATAATGCGGCTGACTTTCGTAAACTTGGCACTAAGTCCTGGGATGCAAACACTAATCTAAACGAAGCTTGGTTAAAAAATCCTGCCAGAAAAGGTGAAGACGACCTTGGAAGGGTTTACGGAGTTCAAGGCCGTGGATGGAAAAAGCCTGATGGTAGTAGCCTTGATCAGCTTACAAAAATTGTAGATGACCTTAGTCGGGGTTTGGATGATCGAGGTGAGATTTTAACCTTTTACAACCCGGGCGAATTTGAATTAGGCTGTCTTCGCCCTTGCATGCACACGCACACATTTTCTTTGACCGGCGACACGCTCCATCTGACCAGTTATCAAAGATCATGTGACGTACCGCTGGGTCTAAATTTTAATCAAATTCAGGTTTTTACGTTACTGGCGCTTATCGCACAAATTACCGGCCATAAGGCTGGGGCTGCTTATCACAAGATTGTTAACGCCCATATTTATGAAGATCAACTCGAACTGATGCGAGATATACAATTAACTCGAAAGCCCTTTGAGCCCCCTCAGCTCACTATTAATCCTGACATAAAATCCCTTAAGGATTTAGAAACTTGGGTGACATTGGATGACTTTTCAGTTGCGGGTTATCAGCATCACGATCCTATCGCCTACCCATTTTCTGTTTAAGTAAAAGAGAGACATTTTGAGACTAGCGCTTATTTGTGCAATGGCTGAAAACCGAACCATCGGCAAAGATAATAGTTTGCCGTGGCACCTTTCAGAAGACCTAAAATATTTTAGAAAAGTGACAACGGGTCACTGCATTATTATGGGACGAAAGACTTGGGAATCTATCGGTCGACCTCTACCCGGCCGAACCAATATCGTCATAACTCGAAATGAGGATTACAAAGCCGAAGGGGCGGAGGTTGTCACCTCTCTCGAAGCGGCAATTGAACTTGCCGAGAGCGTCTCTAACCTGAATGAGGTTGACGAAGCGTTCATTATAGGCGGAGCTGGCCTTTATCAAGCAGCACTGTCTCGCGCTGACAGGTTTCACCTAACCCGAGTTCACGGGGCTGTTGAGGGCGATACGCACTTGATGGATTTTGATGAATCCCAGTGGTCTGAGATATCCCGAGATGAATACTCAAAATCAGAGACTAACCCTTATGATTACAGTATCTGCCTGCTTGAGCGAATAGCTAGCTAACGGTTTTTAACAACACTTTTGAGTTGCGGCTGTTGTTGTACAGCTGCTTTCTAGATTCTGGTAAGTCGTTAGCTGTAGCAGGTTCAAAAGCTCTTTCGAGAAACCAATGGTCGGTGACTGTAGTCAATACAAACACCTTGCGTAGGCCTATTTTTTTGGCTTTGATCTCCAAGCTTGAAAGCAGTTGATCGCCATAGCCTTTCTTTTGATAATTTGTATGAATTGCCAGGCATGCAATCTCACCCAATCCCTCGGATACCGGATACAGCGCCGCGCAGGCGATAATTGCGCCTTCAAGCTCTATCACCTGAAAATTACAAACCTCTGTT
Source organism: uncultured Gammaproteobacteria bacterium (assembly GCA_913031035.1). Classification (GTDB taxonomy): domain Bacteria; phylum Pseudomonadota; class Gammaproteobacteria; order Pseudomonadales; family Pseudohongiellaceae; genus UBA9145. The sequence goes on along the minus strand of CAJWGN010000027.1, from coordinate 15,985 downwards.
TCCAGCAACTCCCGAGAGCGAGAAATTAAGGTTCCGTTTTCTTCTAAAGGTTTTATGAGGGCCAAAATACTCGTGACATCGTCGATTGTGGCTTGCCTTAACAGATCGAAGTTATCTCTGCTTATTAAACTGCCTTTGCCTTCTCTAGTAAAAAGCTCTTGCAACAGTGCACCGTTATTCTTGAAACTAATTAAATGGGAGCGGTGAACATTACGGGTGAATGCCGAAATTGCTGCTTGCAGCGCTTTTCCCATACAAGCAGATTCACTATCGGGTTTTTCGATTAGTTTTCCCACATGCCTAGTAGCATCACGTTGATTCAAAGAGGGGATAAGATCTCCGCTGTCATCGAATATGCCATCTGCAGGTGTCAAAAGAATTAGCTTATCCGCATTCAAAGCGACCGCCGTTTCGGTTGCGATTTCTTCAGCAGTTAGATTAAAAACATCCCCTGTCAGTGAATAGCCAAGGTTAGAAAGTAAGACGATGTTGCCACTTTCTAGTTGCTGATGAATAGCGTCACTTTGGATCTTTCTTACGCGGCCCGTAAAGAGATGATCGATACCATCGTGTATCCCATAAGGTTTTGCGGTTACAAAGTTGCCTCGGCAAACTCGAATATCGGCCCCGTCCATCGGGGAGTTAGTTAAACCCATTGACAAAAGAGCTTCAGTTTTTATATTTAAGCGGCCAACAGTCGCTAGAATAATATCTATATCGTCCGCTTGTGTTATGCGCACCTGCTTATGGTAGGTAGTTTCGATGTGTTGATTGGCAAGGGCGGAGCTGATTTGTGGTCTTGCGCCGGTTACCAAAACAAGCTTTACGCCTAAACTATGCAACAGATTTAGATCATGAATGATGTTGGCCAGATTTGGATCCGATAGTGCTTCTCCGCTTAATAGTACGACGAATACCTTGCCTCGATGAGCATTGATATAAGTTGTCGATGCTCTAAACCATTCAATAAGCTTTTGATTATTTAACATATTTCATCTTTTACACTAGGCAGTATTTGGTTATTAATTGACGGAGTAGTGTAACGCAAGGATCAATCATATCTATCGACATATATTCATCAGGTTGATGGGCTTGGTCAATGTTTCCCGGCCCCATTACAACTGTGTCCATTCCAAGGCTTTGTAAAACGGCCCCTCTGTGCCAAAGCCAACGCTTATCGGAGGATTGCCGGAGAGGTCTTCTGCGATCTTTAGTAAGGCACTATTTTGTTCGGCGAAGAAAGCAGGAACACCGGTGAAAAGCCCCTCGATTTCAACCTCTAAGCCAAGAGGGGTGATAACTTTATTAACTCGATTCCTTATTTCTTCTCGAACCGTTGCGATATGCATGCCAGGCATGAGGCGAACGTCAAACTCTAGTTCGCAGCTTCCGCAAATCCTGTTTGGATTGTCACCTCCATGAATGCAGCCAAGGTTTAGAGTAGGGTAAGGCACTTCAAAAAGCGGAGAATTATAGCGCTCTTTCAGCTGTTCTCGGTACAGCATTAAATCTGTAATCACATAATGCATGGCATCAAGGGCATTGTTACCCAGCGAAGGGTTAGAGGAATGACCGCTTTGCCCTCGAATTTTCACTGATTCCATCATGATGCCCTTATGCGCTTGCACGGGTTGTAGGCCAGTTGGCTCACCAATTATGGCGGCCCTGGCTTTGGGTCTACCTAATTCAGCAATTTTTCTCGCCCCTTGCATCGAGGTCTCCTCATCGGAGGTTGCAAGGATAATAAGGGGCTCCTTAAAGTTATGATTCAGCAGCGGCTTAACCGCCTCCATGATAATAGGAAAGAATCCCTTCATATCAGTAATGCCGAGGCCATATATCTTACCGTCGCGTTTAGTGACGCTAAATGGATCCACACTCCAAAGATTCTCATCAAGAGGGACGGTGTCTGTGTGGCCTGCAAGCACTAGCCCGCCTGGACCATTTCCCAACGTAGCGATGAGGTTCAGCTTCTCTGGATTGCCGTCAGTAGGAATAAGCTCGCAGGAGAAGCCGAGTGCTTCAAATGAATTGGCAAGAAACTCTACAACTTTGCGGTTGCCTGTGTCTATGCGCGGATTTGTCGAGCTAATACTTGAAAAGCCGACTACTTTGCCGAAATCATGCATCAGTTGTTTGGAATCGTTCAACATGAAACCGGTACTCATCGCTGCTAAATTTTGATTACGTGTATTACGATCGAGCGGCCAGTTTTGCTATCAAGTCGGTTTTTGCAGCCATAATAAAATCATTAATATGAAGGCCATTAACTTTATGCGACCACCAATAAACCGTGACCTTTCCCCATTCGGTGACTATTTTAGGGTGGTGGTCTTCGCGATCAGACAACGAGGCAATTTTGTAGGTGAAGCTAAATGCGTCCTTAAACTCTATAAAATGAAATTCACGCTTTAGTTTTTCTACCCCATCGTCAAACTCGCGCCGCCAAGAAGGTATTGCCAGAAGGAGTTCTCCAACCTTTTCGTTTTTAACCACCGAGGCTCCGTAGCGTAGCGTTTCACAATGCCGGGAAACTAGATCGTTGGCATCCTCTATCACAGGAATTCCTCCAGCAGATTGTTTAGAAAATGATAGCCTTTGGTTGTGGCCCTTATTTGTTTATGCTGCTGATCTAATAATCCCGCTTGGCTCAGAGAGTCTACCTGCTTTGCAATGGCGCTAAAAGTCAGCCCGCTATAGTTTTCAAACTCAGAAACGCTAAACCCCTCCTTGAGCCGCAGAGCATTCATCATAAACTCTAATACTTTATCCTCTTCCCCCACCACCAGCCTTTCTGCAGTGTGATCGGTCGTATTTTTTATATAATGATTAGGCTGCTTGTGTTTTCTGGTTCGAGTGATTGTGTTCGAAGCGGGGAAGGAAATTTTCCCATGTGCGCCGGCCCCAATACCAATATAGTCACCGAACTTCCAGTAGTTCAAATTGTGCTTTGATTGATTATTCTCAGTCGCGAAGGCAGAGATTTCATATTGACCAAAGCCCCTCTGAGATAACAGGTCTTCTCCGCTCAGTTGAATTCCTCGAAGAACATCCTCAAGCGGCAGGGTCGGGGGTCTTCGGTAAAATGACGTGTTCGGCTCAATAGTAAGCTGATACCAAGATAGATGCGTTGGTTGGTATGAGATGGCCGTAGTTAGATCATCGAGGGCATTGGACTGTGTTTGATTCGGCAGGCCGTGCATAAGGTCGAGATTGAAATTATCGAAACCTGCGCCTAAGGCTGTTTCAATGGCCAGTCGGGATTGCTTACCGTCATGGATGCGACCCAATAGAGTCAAGCTTTTGTCATTAAAGCTTTGTATACCAAGGGACAGGCGATTTATGCCAGCGGATCTAAACCCGCTGAACTTTTCGGCTTCTGCTGTTCCGGGATTGGCCTCCATCGTCACTTCAATATCCTCAGCCAAATTTGCATGACGTCTTAAATGGCTCAAAATCCTGTCAAATCCTGAAGCTGAGAATAGGCTCGGTGTGCCACCACCTATAAAAATGGACACTATTTCACGGCTGTCACAGTTGGAATAATCGCGATTAAAATCGTCTAGAAGAACATCGATATAGGCGGCTTCAGGAATGTCGACCGATGATTCATGAGAATTAAAATCACAGTAAGGACATTTTCTAACACACCAAGGGATGTGTATGTAAAGGCTTAAAGGAGGGGTTGCCAGCATTTCATAAGCCCTCTAAGAGCCTCCCCTCGGTGGCTTAAATCATTTTTAATTTCTTTGCTTAACTCCGCAGAAGTACAATTATGGCTTGGTACAAAGAATAACGGATCATAGCCGAAACCATTCACACCAGATTCTTCTGATAAAATTTGGCCTTCCCACGAACCCTGACAAATAAGAGGGGTCGGGTCTTGGGCGTGTCGCATGAAAACAATAACACATTGGAATCTGGCGGTTCTTAAGGGTTCTGGTACACCAGCCAATTCCAGCAATAATTTCTTATTGTTCTCCTTATCCTGATCAGCGCTTGGGTCCTGCACCTGTGCGTAGCGGGCAGAATAAATGCCAGGCCGACCTTGAAGGGCATCGACTTCGATTCCAGAATCGTCAGCTAGGCTTGGCAGTCCCGTTAGCTCGCTGGCATGTCTTGCTTTGATGATTGCATTTTCAACAAAACTTAACCCTGTTTCGTCGGCATCAACAAAATTGAACGTCGATTGAGGTACAAGTTCAAAATTTTTCGCGGAAAGGATTTGCTTAAACTCCCGCAGCTTACCTTGATTGCTACTAGCTAAAACTATTTTATTCATAAGAGTTTCAAGAATTTTTAGTGATATGGTAAATGGCGATTTCGCCTAAGAAATTAGGCCATGCTTTCATCGCCCAATTTCCTTGATGTTGAGAATCTACTACTGTGCGGGCCAAAATGCGGACATTTTTTTCTACACAAAGAGCATCAAAGTCTTTAACAGTACAAAAATGGATGTTGGGTGTGTCATACCAATTGTGAGGCATAAACTTTGACACGGGCATACGACCATTACTGGCCAAACTTAATCTGCTCTTCCAATTCCCAAAGTTTGGGAAAGTGATAATGCCGTGCTCACCAATGCGCAGAATCTCGTCTATTAATAAATCCGGTTTGCTAGAAGCCTGAAGAGTTTGGGCAAGCAAGACTGTATCAAAAGAATTCGACTGAAAATTGGTCAGGCCTTCATCAATGTTTTGTTCAATTACATTAACGCCTTTAGCTATACATGATTGTATATCCTTAGCGTTAATTTCTAAGCCGATACCATTTACATTTTTTTTCAGTTTAAGGTAATTAAGCAAGCTACCGTCGCCACAGCCGAGATCAAGAACTCGACTTTTTGGTGTGATCCAATTCTGAATAATCTCTAGATCAGGCCGCATCGCTAGACAACTCCTCAAACACCCGAGCTAAATAGGATTTAAATCCATCAATGTACCGAGGTATTGGTAGCAAGAAAGAATCGTGGCCCTGGTCTGCATCGATTTCTAGATAGGAAATATCTTTCTTTGCCTTTAATAAATGCTCCACAATTTCTCTAGAGCGCGCGGGAGGGAATCGCCAATCTGTACTAAATGACATGATAAGAAACTTACACGAAGCCTGTTCAAAGGCTCGGCTCAAATCGCCACCAAAATCAATTGCAGGATCAAAGTAATCCAATGCTTTGGTCATTAAGAGATAGGTATTGGCGTCAAAGTTTTCAGAGAATCTTTCTCCCTGATACTGTAAATAACTCTCTACCTGAAAATCTACGTCAAAGCCAAAGCTTAACGTGCCTGAGCGTAGGTCTCGGCCAAACTTGTCACCGCTAGGGTCAAACAAGGTTGAATCTTTTCCAAATTTTGATCCCATCGCGCTATCGGAAAGATAAGTGATATGCCCAACCATTCTAGCAAGCATAAGTCCTTGCTTAGGATAAGTGTTGGCATCTAAATAGCGCCCACCGTGAAAGTTAGCGTCGTTTGTAATGGACTGGCGAGCAACCTCATTAAAGGCAATATTTTGTGCGGATAACTTTGGTGCAGCTGCTATACATATAGCATGTTCAATTCGTTCCGGATAACTAATGGCCCAGCGCATAACTTGCATACCGCCTAAGCTTCCGCCGACGACAGCTGCCCATTTTTGAATTCCCAACTTATCGGAGAGCATCGCCTGGCTATTCACCCAGTCACGCACCGTGACAACAGGAAAGTCGGGGCCGAAATATTTTCCAGTTGTCGGATCTATAGATGCCGGGCCGGTGCTGCCTGCGCAGCCTCCGAGGTTGTTGAGGGACACCACGAAAAAATGATTGGTATCTATTGCTTTCCCCGGTCCAATGCAAGTGTCCCACCATCCCGATTTAGCATCTGACTCGCTGTGATAGCCTGCAGCATGATGATCCCCACTCAGTGCATGGCAGATTAGAATAGCGTTTGATTTACTGCTGTTAAGCTCACCATACGTCTCGAAAACTAAATCGAACCCATTAAGTGATTTGCCGCTGCGCAGCGTTAGCTCTTCATCGAAATGAGCAGTTTGAGGTTTAATGATACCAACATTGTCAGATGGAAACTGGCGCGACATTCAGTCTTGTCCTTGTCCTTGTGCTTCGATTCTTCGTCATTGTCGAAAGTTAGATTCACATGACTTTATTGATTGAAAAGGGGTGGCAATATTTTTGGATTTCTAATCGTTAAGAGTTTGTGACTGCTAGCTAAACCTTTAAGTAGCAAAACGTCGCTTTTTTTAACGTTAAATTGCCGTGACAAAAATCTTAGTAAATGTTTGTTGGCTTTTCCATCTTGAGGCGTCTCGGTTATTCTGATTTTTATTTCGTTGCCATGAAACCCATCTATTTCATCTCTACCAGACTTTGTTTGAATCACACAGTGTAGGTGTAGGTGATTTTTATCCCACCCAAAAGCTCTTGGGACATTGGCTGAGGCGGTCATAGGCTTCCATTTCTATCCAGTTATCAACTAGCTATTCCGTCTCCTTTCACCTAACTGGCACTAAACGCCTATAATGACTTGGGCGAGTTGGCCAGTTATACCAAAAGTGGATATTAAAAAGTTTTGAATTAGCTGAATTCCAATAAAAATAAAGATAGGAGAAAAATCCATTCCTCCCATCGGCGGCACGATCTTTCTGATGGGCCCCATCACAGGTTCAGTTAACTGCCAGATGAGTTTCAACAGTGGGTGAGGGTTCGTGTTTCCCGAGAACATCATTACAAAAGACATAATAATAGAGCCGATGATGGCGTAGTAGTAAATATTCACAATGAAAAGCAGCACGCCTACAAACGCCCAGGTAATAATGTAAGTGATTGAAGGAATTGTTCCCCCATAAACTAAAATCAATCCGCAGATCGCTATGGCTTCAACGACGAATGCCAGCACCAGAGTCGAAAAATCGATGCCCTTGTAGCCAGGGATAATAACCCTGAATACCTTTACTGCGGGATCGGTTATTCTCACGATAGCTTGAGACATGGGGTTGTAAAAATCTGCTTTTGCGACTTGAAGTAAAAACCTTAGCAATACTGCCAGGAGGTAAATACCGCCTATAGCATTCACAATAGTACCTAAGGAACTGCCTAAGACTTCCATAATTAACTCTCTTAGCCCCGCTTTCTATTGGAAAGCGTGAGCTCTATGATTTTTCATCGAATTGCGCTGCTAATTCTATCGACCGAGTTTGCGCTGATTTAAGAGCTGTATCGACCAATTTAGGTAAACCCCCTAACTGGAACTGTTTTATTGCCTGTTCTGTTGTGCCCCCAGGAGAAGTGACATTTAGACGTAAGCGCTCGGTTGACTCATCGCTAGCCATCGCCAGTTCAGCAGCACCTAAAGCTGTTTGCTTGGTGAGGATACGTGCTATATCTTCAGATAGACCCATTTCCTGAGCTGTTTTCTGCATCGACTCCATAAACAAGAAAAAATAAGCTGGACCGCTTCCGGATAGAGCTGTAACCGCATCGATTGCTGATTCTTGCTCTACCCAGACACAGAGACCAACCGAGGATATTACTTTTTCAGCCAAGTCTTTTTGGGTCTCGCTGACATGCTCGTTTGCATACAAGCCACTTGCCCCTTTTCCGACTAATGCGGGTGTGTTTGGCATGCAGCGAATAACGGCTGTGTTCGCCCCTATCCACTGGCTTAGATGAGATACCGTTATGCCTGCAGCAATGGAAATGATCAGCGGTGAGCGTCCACCTAACAGTGTCTTTAGCTCGGCACAGACGATTTTCATTACCTGAGGCTTTACTGCGAGGACTATGATATCTGCGTGTTGAGCAATTTCGGCCGTGCTGCCTGTTCTGATTCCGCATTCAGAATTTAATGTGTAAAGCTTTTCGGAATCGAGATCAGTAGCCCAAACAGAGGTTTTTTCTGCACCGTTGGCGATCATACCGCGAATCAGGCTGTTGGCCATGTTTCCGGCACCAATAAACCCAATGACCCCATAATCAGTTTCTGTCGCTTGTGTTTGGGAGTTAATATTGCTCAATTGTGCCGCCTAAAGTGAATCTCTGGGTGAGAGATTATTCTAACGTATTTTAACTCGAGAGGAATACCGAGACCTCAATACTGAAGCCTAGTTTTAGATAGGTCTGCTACCAAATAAAGCTGTGCCAATCCGAATCATTGTCGATCCTTCTGCAATAGCGGCCTCGAAATCATTACTCATTCCCATAGATAAGGTGTCCATGGTTGGGTAGAGGGCTGCAAGTGCCCTAAACTCAATAGCAAGTTGATTGAAATTAGCCCTTTGTTCTTGGAAATTAGACTGAGGTGCGGGGATCGCCATTAAGCCTCGCAGAGTCAGTCCAGGTAGTTTTGCTACTACCGCGCAAACTTCCAAGGCGCTTTTCAGAGTTGTTCCTGACTTGCTTTGCTCAGCTGACAAATTTACCTGCACGCAAACATTCAGAGCAACTTGCTCACCGCTGCGCTGCTCACTTAAGCGGTGAGCAATTTTTTCTCGATCGACACTGTGAACCCAATCGAAATTCTCAGCTATTGCCCTGGTTTTATTTGACTGAATTGGGCCAATAAAATGCCAAATCAGGGGCAATTTCTTGAGCGCGAGGATTTTTTCTAAGGCTTCTTGTAGGTAGTTTTCACCGAAATTGTGAATTCCGTGCTGGGCCGCGACTTCAATACTTTCTGCACTATGTTTTTTGCTAACAGCTAGTAGGGTAACTGAGTTTTTGGGGCGCTGATACTCGGCTTCAAATTGACGAATATCAGCAACAGTGCGATCAATGTTTTCTGCTATGCTGGTCACGGTTTCTCTGAAGTGATGGTGAGTGCGTTCTGGGAATTTTTTGCAAGAAAATGTACTATAGGCGAGTAGATCCTTCATTGCTAGCCAGATTTTTTGGGCTTTTAGCGCAGATAAAAAGAACAGGGCATAAACGGACAAACCAAATCAACTAATAACGACTGCTATGGGTAAGATTGATGGATATTAAAGAGCTTTTGGGATTTAGCGTCAAACAGGGCGCATCAGATTTACACATTACCGCAGGCATGCCGCCACTTATTCGTGTGGATGGTGATATTCGCCGAATTAATGTTCCTGAGATGGATCACAAAGAAGTTCATGCGCTTATCTATGAAATCATGAATGACAAGCAACGTAAGGACTATGAGGAGTTATTGGAAACAGACTTTTCGTTCGATGTACCTAACCTGGCACGATTTCGAGTCAATGCGTTTACGCAAAATCGTGGAGCTGCTGCCGTTTTTCGAACCATTCCCTCAAAAGTTCTCACTATGGAGCAGTTGGGTATGGGGCAGATTTTCCGTCAGATTGCGGATGTGCCGCGGGGTCTAGTAGTGGTTACGGGGCCTACAGGTTCAGGTAAGAGTACTACGCTTGCGGCAATGGTCGATTACATCAACGATACAAAGTATGAACATATTCTGACTATCGAAGACCCAATAGAATTTGTTCACCAGAGTAAGAAATGCCTAGTTAATCAGCGTGAGGTACATCGCGATACTCACGGTTTTAACGAAGCGCTTCGCTCAGCGCTGCGTGAGGATCCAGATATTATCTTAGTTGGTGAGCTACGCGATCTAGAGACCATTCGCTTAGCTTTAACGGCCGCAGAAACCGGGCACTTGGTTTTTGGAACATTGCATACAACATCTGCAGCGAAAACGATCGACAGGGTTATTGATGTGTTTCCCGCGGCGGAGAAAGACATGGTGCGATCAATGTTATCTGAATCATTGCAAGCGGTGATTTCTCAAACGCTTCTGAAAAAGCCTGGGGGAGGGCGTGTTGCCGCTCATGAAATCATGATGGGTACAACTGCTATTCGTAACCTGATCCGAGAAGATAAGGTGGCACAGATGTACTCCTCTATTCAGACTGGTGCATCTGTCGGCATGCAAACTCTTGACCAATGCCTCAAAGGACTAGTTGCGAAAGGTTTGGTGTCGCGAAAAGAGGCTAAGGCAAAAGCGAAAATTCCTGACAGTTTTTAAGCGGTTTCTAAAGAGCTTTTAAATACTTTGATTTGACGAGTCTCTGTATTCATTAAACCAGTTCTCTAAAATAATCTGAGCTGCTATGTCATCGATAGCGGGCTTTTTTTTGCCGTAGTTATTTTCACTTGCCACAATTTCAATCGCTTCTTTTGAAGATAAGCGTTCGTCCATTCCATAACAAGGTTTTCCAAACCTGCCATGGAGCCTGTTACCAAACTTTGTAGCTCGTACTGAAAGCTTGCTTTCTGAACCATCCAAATTATAAGGTAAGCCGACCACAAATATATCAGGATTCCATTCGGTAATAAGTCTTTCTATGTCTTGCCAGTTTGGAACTCCATCTCTCGCTTTGATCACTTTTATGGCTCGTGCTGTTCCTGTAAGGCTCTGACCAAAAGCCACACCAATTCTCTGTGTGCCGTAGTCAAATGCTAAAGCTGACAAAGTCACTTCGCGTTTTTGGGGAAGTAATGCAAGGCCCATACTAGTTAAATTCCATGATTACGAGTGGCCCGCGTCTGGTGATATTTGGTTTAAGGTAATACCTAGTTGAGCTGCAGCAGAACTTGCCATGGTGTTGTAGTTGTTGGAGAAAAGCAGATCACTTTCTACTGGTGCTGTAAGCCAAGAATTTTCAGCAATCTCGCGTTCAAGCTGACCGGCGTCCCAGCCTGCACAGCCAAGGGCAATAACGTACTTATCTGGCCCACTTCCATTAGCAATATCTTCGAGAATTGTACGTGAAGTACATAGTGATATTTCACTGCTGATTGAAACAGATGAATCCCATGATTTGCTCGAGTTGTGCAGTATAAAGCCTTTATCTCGTTCCACCGGTCCGCCGGCAAGTACTTTTTGCTCAGCAAAGTGTTCGGTTTTCGTATCACAAACAATGTTCAGTTCATCGAATATATCGGATACCGACGCGCCTAAGGGTTTGTTGATAACGATTCCAAGTGCGCCGTCTGCAGAGTGTTTCCACATATAGGTAACCGTGCCAGCAAAAAAGGGGTCTTTTAACTGCGGCATAGCGATAAGGAATTGATTTTCAAAATTCATGTGAGCAGTTTTACTAGTCATGGCCCTTACAATTCAATAAGTTAAAAACTGGTTAGGGCGTTCCCTTCATGGAACCGCCATGTGCGTATGATTTCTAATATGTCGACATTGGCAAGCATTTCATCTGGGAAGGGGGCAAATGGAGAGGCCATTTCTACTATCCTCATGGCTGCTTGGTCCAGCATTGTATGACCTGAGGATTGAAGTAGTTGAATGCCATCAACCTTACCATCGGGCAAGATAGCCACTAGAAGTCTTAAGCTGCCATAAAGCCTGTCACGCCGAGCTTTGTCTGGGTAATTAACGTTTCCTACTGCTTCTATTCTTCGGCGCCATGTGTCTAGATAGAGCGCGTCCTGACTTTTTTTGGTTGACGCGGAAGAGATAGTATATTTTCTCGGCCTGAGAGCATGCTCTTGTCGCTGCCGGTCTAGCTGAGCCTGCAGGCTTGCGATAGCCAAACTTAACTCTTCCTCTGTCGATTCATCCGACAGTGGTAATTCCTCTTCCGGCGGGGTTTTTTCTAGCGGCTGATTTATTCGCGCTGTGCTCTGCACCGCTGTGATTACTGCTGTATCTTGGCTCTCGCGAAGGTTAGACATGCTAGCGCGTGGGACAGGCACGACTTCTTGAATAGTGTCAGCGTTAAAATCAGATTCAAAAGGCGTACTCGGTGCCACAGATTCGTCAATAGTGCCGCTGCCTACTTGGTTTTCCTGAGCCAGAAAATCAGCATTATCAGGTGCTACCTCACTTCGATACTGAGCAAGAGTTATTTCCAAGGTGGGTTCACTATTCAACTCACCTAAATAAGTAAAACCTACCCCTAAAATAAGAATGCCATGCACGCAGGCAGATAGGAAAACGGTGAATCCGAATCGTTCCTTTGATACATCTTCGTTAGAATTTTCCATAGGAAACTCTTAAAAACTTAAGCGAGTGCTATTTTTCAAGCTGCTTAACTATGCAAGCCATCAGCTCGCCGGCAATATCAAGACCGTAAGCCTTATCGATTTCTCTTACGCACGTTGGGCTTGTTACGTTAATTTCTGTTAAGTAATCCCCAATCACATCTAGCCCCACGAATAGCAAACCTTTCTCCACCAAGGTCGGGCCTACCTGATCTACTATCCACCTGTCTCTGTCACTCAATGGCTGGGCGACACCTGTGCCGCCTGCTGCCAAGTTGCCACGGGTTTCACCGCTAGCTGGAACTCGGGCAAGGGCATAATCAATTGGCACACCGTTAATAACCAAAATCCTTTTGTCGCCATTGCTTATTTCGGGAACAAATTTTTGCGCCATAATTTGATGAAGGCCGTTATCGGTAAGGGTTTCTATTACCACGCTTATGTTTGGATCATTTGGCTTGATTCGGAATATGGAGGCACCGCCCATCCCATCAAGTGGCTTGTAGATTACATCCTGATGAATATTATAGAAGCCTTTGAGCTTGGCAGCAGACGATGAAACTATCAGCGGCGGGCAGCACTCAGGGAACTGTGTGGCGAATAGTTTCTCGTTGCAGTCTCTAAGGCTTTGAGGATTGTTAACTACAAGACAGCCCTCCCTCTGTGCCTGCTCCAAAATATAAGTGGAATAGACAAAATCCATATCGAAAGGCGGGTCCTTGCGCATTAGGATCACATCTAATGAGGCAAGAGACTGGTCACTTTCCGGCCCCAATGTATACCAATCTAGCTCATCATCTTTGACTTCTAAGGGGCTCATTATGCCGCGAGCCGAGCCTTGATCAAGGTACAGATCAGACTGTTGCATATAGAATAGTTCCCATCCTAGGCGCTGAGCTGCTAGCAGCATTGCCAGGGTGGTATCTTTTTTTACAACAATCGACTCAATTGGGTCCATGACAACCCCGAGTTTTACACTCATCCTTAATCCTTGAATTTTTGTACTGATAAACCAGCTTATCTGAAATAGAAATAATATCTCACTTTGGGTGGCAACACTATTACGGCAGTAATTAGGATTATTGAGTTAGGGGAAATTATAAGAAGTTAGGAAAAGGACAAGTGTCTCCTAGAGCGTGAAAAGGTTTATAATAGTGCTCTAACTTTGCATAGGTGGATTAGCGGTGAGAGTGGTAGCGTATATTTGGGGTGTTGGTGGGGTTTTACTGTTGCTTGGCTCTGCGATTTATCGCCTAGCCCCTATGACTTTTGCTCTTAAGGATTACCCACTGAGTCCCTTTCACTGGTGCGCTTTGGTGCTATTTGTCGTTTATATGGCGTATGCAGAAGGCTATAAAGGGTTTCACCTTGCGTTCGCTCCAAGGGTTGTCGCTAGGGCCAGTTACCTCGCGCAATACCCGCGCATTCACCATTTGTTGTTAGCTCCCTTATTTTGCATGTGTTTTTTCCACACAACACGCAGACGCCAGCTTATCTCTATAGGGTTGAGCTGCATGATCCTGTGTTTTGTCCTGATTGCCCGTCAGCTACCTCAGCCTTGGAGAGGTATAGTCGATGCAGGTGTCGTAGTCGGTCTTGCCTTGGGAATCATGTCTATCATGTATTTCGTGGTTTCTGCACGAGGTCAGTCTGAGCAATCTGCTGCTCTCGCGGAAGTGCCGATTGAGGCATAAGGGAAAAGCTGTGTAGATGACTACAGTTAAATCCACAAAAAGTTGCGCAATAGTTGTTACCTACAGGCCAGACATCACGGCCTTATTGAAACTTTTAGGGCAGCTAAATAAAGAAGTTGATTTTATTGTGGTAGATAATGGCTCGGTTGATATCGAGTATATCGCCGAATCTATCTATGTTTATAAGCGCTGCAAGAACCTCATTCGTTTAGACGAAAATGTGGGACTGGCTAAAGCGTTGAACTATGGCATTGACTGGGCCATCGAAAATGAATGCGACTTTGTATTTCTGTTCGATCAAGATAGCAGTCTGTGCGACTTATTTATTAGCCGGATGATCGCGGCTTATGAGGATGCTCGCGGTTACAGTAAGAAAGGCATTGCCGCTGTAGGCCCTAGACTCATTAACCCGCAGTCAATGCGGCAGACGCCGTTTAAGTTATTCAATCGATTGGTACTAAGGTCCGATCGACCTTTTGCTAATTCAACCACTCATTTCACCGCCGATTTTCTGATTACTTCAGGTACCTTAATCGTGCTGGAGCATTTTGCAGACATAGGTGGGATGAAGGAAAACTATTTTATAGATAATGTAGATTTGGAATGGTGTTTCCGGGCAAAGTCAAAAAGCTATGACCTTGTTGGTACTGACGGGGCGGTACTTTATCATGCCATCGGTGAGCGCAGTTTAAGCCCATTGGTCCAAGCGGGTATAATGGCTCAGCACAATCCTTCTCGCACTTATTACTCGAGCCGTAACCGAATCCATTTGTATTCAGTAAGTTATTCGCCATTAGGTTGGAAGATTCGGGATGTCGTTAGGTTCAGCCTTAAGACGCTGTGGCTTTTGATTTCATCTCCCGACCGAAAACTTTACTGGCAGAATATTCTCTCTGGTATTCGGGATGCAAAATCGCTAAGCTAGTTTTATGCTTATGTCCATCGATGATACTCAATGACCGCTCCTTCCAAAATTACCGCTAAGCCAAAAATTGCTATTCTGCTTTCAATCTATAACGGTGAAAAATACCTAGCAGAGCAAATTGATTCTTTGCTCGCTCAAAGTTATAAAGATTTGCTGATTGTCATTCGAGACGATGGCTCGATCGATAAGTCGCTATCGATAGCACAAGCTTACGCTGAGAGTAATCCTATCCATTTTCACATTTTGCCAGCAGATGCTGATAATAAAGGTGCTAGCGGCGGCTTCGCATTTCTAATGGGGTACGTGCTCGCGAATAAAGAAAAGTTGGGCCTTGAAAAGGCTTATCTTATGTTCTGTGATCAGGATGATGTTTGGTTCGATAATAAAGTCGAATTACAGATAAGTGCTATGTTACAGGCTGAAAAAAGTCTGGGTAGTTATAATACTCCTGTACTTATCCACAGTGATCTCGAGGTTGTATCTTCAAAAAAAGCTTTCATAGCGAAATCTCTAGTTTCCTTTCAAGGGTTAGAGATACAAAGGAATAGATTCCCCAATTTGCTTATTAGCAACTTGGTGACCGGATGTACGGCGCTAATCAACGAAGCGTTAGCGGAGAAAGCATTGCCTATACCTAACACGGCCATAATGCATGACTGGTGGTTAGCAATCGTTGCTTCTGCGTTTGGTAAGGTGATTTTTCTAGAAATGCCGCTGATTTACTACCGGCAGCATGACAACAATGCCATTGGGGCTAAAGAATTTATGAGGCCGTCACCCACTAAGCTAAGTTTTTGGCAGCGTATATTGAGCCTTAAACCAAATAAGCATCTAATCGAAGTAGGAATCCAAGCGGCAGAGTTTAAGCGGTGTTTTGGCGGTGAGCTTTCCGCGCGCAACCACCTGGCACTTTTTTTATGTGCCGGAATGCGTTTAAAAATAGGATTTATTCAAAGGGGTTTTTATCGTCTGGCAAGGCGATTTTAGCTGTAGAGCAGTTAGACTCGTAGGCTGTAGTCTTCAATGCGCAGAGTTAAAGCCTTATTGTAATAAGGATCTCCGTCTTTGAAATAAGCCGCGTGCCTCTTGCGAATATAGGCGGACTCTTTCTCAAATTCGGTAAGTTGCTTCGAGTCCATATCATCTAAATATTTCGGACGAGTTTTAGATTCAAGATGGTAGAGCTTGGCGAAGGGGGTGCATAAAACTTTATAGCTTGCTTCTCTCAGGCGAAGGCAAAAATCGACATCGTTATAAGCAACTCCTAAATCCTCATTGAAGCCGCCTATCTCTAAAGCGACACTGCGGCGCACGAGCATACAGGCACCGGTTACGGCAGAACAGTTTCGAACCACAGTTGCATAGCCAAAATAGCCTGGCGACCTCCCGTCA
>CAJWGN010000026.1 GCA_913031035.1 uncultured Gammaproteobacteria bacterium | reverse complement strand
TATTTGAATATGTGTATTTTGAATTTGGTGGAAAGTTTAAAGCCTCTTGGCGCTCAATCAATTTCATAACTTGGGGCAGGGTAATAACGTCATCAAGCCGCCACCCGCCAAGGCCCAGTAAACTCCACTGATCTCGAAGGCCTGATGTGTGATGACCTAATTGCCGCAAAGTTATTGTGGTGCCAAAATCTGGCACTTCGGGGATGTATTTGCGGATATCATCATCCAAGTCAAGTTCACCCCGCTCTGCCAAAAGGGCAATGCCAAAGGCTGTAAATTGCTTTGTGATAGAAGCGACATGAAAAATTGTTTCAGGGGTAATGGGGATACCATATTCAACTTGTGCTTCACCATATGCGCTTGAATAGTCTATTTTACCCTCTCGGATAATGGCAACCGATGCGCCGGGGGAGCCGGGTTTGTCCCACTCGCCAAATAAGGCATCAACGGCCAGTTGGTCATCTGTTTTTTGAGGTGCGCTAAGTTGCCCCTCACCACATGAAACAAGCAAAAAGCTTGTTGAGACAATAAGTGATAATTTTGAAATTGCCCTAGACATTTTCAGTGCTCCCAATCATTTCAGTATCAAATTCATATAAATAATAACAAGCTAAGGTAACTGCTTGCGTTGCAGAGCGCGCCCAGCTTGAACACCGGTAGCAGTACCATTGCTCCAAGCGATCTGCCCATTCACCAGGGTATAGATGATGCCATCTGACATCAGCGAAGGGTTATCGTAGGTAGCATGGTCAATTACCGTATCAGGGTTGAACACGGCAATATCTGCCAACATGTCAGGCCTGATCTCGCCGCGATCATTCATTCCTATGGTTTTTGCCGGCAGGCCTGACATCTTGTAAATCGCGTTTTCCAATGTCAGCTGCTGTTTTTCCCGGACGAACTCACCCAGTACTTTCGGATAACTTCCCCAATAGCGCGGGTGAACTCGGTCCGATGTTGACGCGCCACAATCACAGGCAATGGATGCAGTTGGGTGTTGCATGATCTCCACCAGATCTGCTTCAAGACCGAATCGAGCGATAATGCCCTGACCTGCCTCTTCCAACAATTGAATGACTGCCTCACCGGGCGAATCCAACTCTAATTCCTGCATAGCATCGGTTAATTCCCGCTGAGACTGCAATAGATAGACACCCTGATGGCCACCAAAACGAAGCTCCATCGCTCGCTCGGATTCGCTGATAATCTGTGCTCTGAGTTCAGGATCGCGGAAACGAGCCAGCATCGTGTCTCGGCCCCCTGCCTGTGCCCAGGACGGTATAATGAGAGATTGCAAACCGGTTTGGCCTGCCAGGTAAGGATACACATCCGCAACCGCGCCACCGGTAAAGGAAGTACGCGCCGCACTCATCAGATCAAGAATAGTCGACGCACTGCCCTGCTCCCAACCCTGCACCTTCATATGGGTTACCAGCGGTATAAGACCAGCAGCCTCACCGATTGCGATGGTCTCGCTCATACCCGCGATGGAACTAAAATTGCTTTCCGGCGTGACCCTGTCATGGTTTGCAAACACGACATTCCATTGTGCGAAGGGCGCGAGTATTTCCACGACTTCGTTGGTGGTGGCGTAGTAGCCGGGCACATAATCCAGACCGGCTGAAACTCCCCAGGCGCCTACCTCCAATCCCTCCAGAACAAGAGCCTGCATTTGCCGGATTTGCGTCGAGCTCGGCCTTACTTCCTCCAGGCCTACAACTTCTCGCCATACGCTGTTAAAACCGATCATGGCACCGATATTAACTGCCAAGCCTGCGTTCTCAATCGACTCTATTTGTTCCTGTAAATCGACTGGACCGAAACCATCAGCGTTTATAATTTCCGTAGTCACTCCCTGGCTCAACATATTCACTGCCGTAGGTATTCCCTCTGCCTCGGCATGGCTGTGAATATTAATAAAACCAGGTGCCACAACAAGACCGGTAACATCGATTTCAACTGCCGCTGAAGCGGATTCCAGATTTCCAATTGCAGCAATAAGATCTCCGCTGATGGCAACGTCACCAACAAAAGGCACACTATCGCTGCCATCAACGATCGTACCGCCCCGTAAAATAAGATCGTAGGACACCGGCTCTGAACAGGCATAGAAAGATAGGACAAATATTAGGACAAGCGATGCTCGCATCGATACTTTAATCATCATAACCTCTCAACACGTAATGACTACCAGGGGAGTCAATGCGCAATACCGATTCATTATCTGATCCTTCAGCCAATTCAAAAATGTAGCGGAGATTGCCCCGAGCAAAGGTGTTACCGCCAGAATAACGTAGAGATTGAGTCTCTCTGGTATTGGTGCCAGCACGAATAGTAAGTGTTAACTCGCCGCCCTCACTTGCTACCGTCGCTGTATAGGTGGTGCCACGGGCGGGCCCGCGATAGGTTCCGGTATAGACAGAAAGATCCCCAGAAAAGGTCCGCGCTTCAGGTTCCTCCTGACTACCGAACAACTGCTCACCTATCTGGTTTGTAATTGCCCCCGGCCCCGGCCGTGCCATGGTGTTTTGTAAAACTACAATCGTCACATCTTCGTCAGGGTAAAAGCGCGAATGGGAGAGGAATCCGTCGATCCCGCCTCCGTGCTCAATGACTCGCCCTGTGGGGTGTTGGTAGTGATTAACTCCCATCGCATACCGGATAGGAGTTCCATCTGTCAATGGCACTGGCGTGATCATCATTTCATAGAGCGCTGGCGGTAATAGCTCGCCATGGTGTAGCGCCTGATTCCAGGCAAGCAGATCTGACACAGTAGAACAGAGTGATCCAGCGGCATACGGCCAAGTATGATCGTGGTATGTGGCGAGTTCCAGGCCCTCAGGTGTAGATTGATATCCCTGCGCTTTCTTCTCGACCAGTTCGCTGTTACTGCAATAAGAACTGTTTGCCATGCCTACTGGAACAAATAGTTTGTCGTTTACATAGTCCCCGAAAGACTGGCCGGACACTGCCTCTATAATCAGACCCAACAAAAAATAAGCCGAGTTGTTATAGATCATCGCCTCGCCAGGCTCAAACTCATAGGGTTGTTTTTCGATCAGGCGTAGTAAGGTTTCCTTAGGTAGCGTTCGTTTACTGAATTCGCCATATTCGGGAAGTTCCGTAAATCCCTTGATGCCTGAAGTGTGATCCATCAGCCGGCGTACTGAAATTTTTCTGCCCTGAGTATCGAAGTTTGGCAGGTACTCGTTGATATCGGCATCCAGATCCAGCTGCTCCATACCGTAAAGTTGAAGAATAGCTGCGGTTGTAAATTGTTTAGTGACCGAGCCAATTTCATGGACAGCGTCAATCGGCATCGGCACCTGCCATTGCAAATTGGCGTGGCCATAGCCCTTCTGGAAAAGAATCTGGTCACCCCTGGCAACCCCCACACTTAATCCAGCGAGCGAGGAACCTACATGTTCTGCAGCAATGGACTCAACCAGAGCTTCCAATTCCGCGGATTGAGCCAGTGCAAGTTGGGGAATCGTTAAGAGAGTGACAAGCAGGGCAAATGCACTATGGGCAAGTGTTTTCATTATTAAGTTGACTCAATTAAGTGAGTGAGTGGGTGACTGAATTTAGATATAGAGTTGTTAAAGGACTAAATATCATTTGATATTTAGTCCTTTTTTTAAATGATGTCCAAGATTAAATAAGTTATTAACTTCAGTAAAGCTTGCCCCATCAGCGTCCAACAAAGCCTATCCCCAAAGAGCAGGAATAGGCACACTTACCACTCCTCCATCTCCATAGTTCAATGCATCTGCAATGTCCTGCTTTAAAAATAACGGCCCATCAATATCAATGAACTGACAGTACTGACCTATGACATAAGAAGGGGCCATCGACAATGAAGAACCGGTCATATTACCTACCATTAGACCTTTACCGTCTCGTTGGGCAAGTCGAACAATTTTCAGGCCTTCTGTCAAACCCCCACATTTGTCGAGTTTTATGTTGATCACATCATAACGCCGCGCAGCTGTTTCATACTCGGACGCATCCAGGCAAGATTCATCAGCACCTAAAGGCACAATAGATTTATAACCTTCGAGTTCTTGATCACCGCCACGAGGTAATGGTTGCTCGATCATTACAATACCTAACTTATTTACTGAAGGCGTATATTCTTTTAGCTCTTCAAAAGTCCAGCCTTGATTAACATCGACAATTAATGTTGCATCAGGACGTGCCAACCGAATTGCCTCTAATCTTTCAATGGGAGCATCGCCACTAAGCTTAATCTTTAGTTTTGGATATTGAGAAAATTGTCTCGCACTCTCTGCCATATTCTCTGGACTGTCGATACCAATAGTGGCTACTGTTACCAATGGTTTAGGCAGGATGTCCAACCTCTCCCAGACCGTTCTTCCTGATCGCTTAGCCTCAAGATCCCACAGAGCACAGTCCAAGGCATTTCTCGCACCTCCCAGAGGTAGCAACCTTTGTACTTGTTCAAGGGTAATTCCAGAAGTGATAGACTCAGATACTTGTTCTAATTGAGCTATGATTGACGCCGCATTCTCATTATTATAATAAATGCCAATGCTTTCTCCTCGACCAATAAAACCACTATCTTCTAAAGTCACTCTAACGGTATCAGAAGTAGTAAAGGTATGGCCCGTAATTGCAAATGGCGATTTCAGTGGCAATGGATAGTTTTCAATAGTTATTTTCATAGTAAATACTCTTTTTCCTTAAATTATTCTGTAAAACTAACCGAGTACAGTGGCGAGCATTACGCCAATAAAATTTGCGATTGAGTAACCCAATATTCCGACCATAATACCGGGCGTAACCAGTGTTCGCCATCCACGTGAAGCTGCAATTGCAGCCGGTGTAACTGGCCCACCAATGCAAGCTAAAGATGCAACAACAACCTCGGCTAGATCCATCTTAAATAGCTTTGCACCGAGAACAATCACGATAATGTGTGTGATGATAATGAAAGAGGCATAAAGAAAAACCATCACACCAGCTTCGAGCATCACCCCTATATCTGCGCCAGCACCCATGGTTGCAAAAAAGATATACATCATCAGCACGCCAATCTCGAATGTACTTTCCAAATTTTCGATCTGCTTATGGAACACATTGGCAATTAGAAGAGTAATGGCTGTGATAAACAGTATGCCAAAGTTGGGCACATTCAAAGCGTCTGCAATGGCATAGCCTGCTGCGCTAACGGTCAAACTGATTGTTAAGGCCAAGCAAATATGCACAGGATTAAAGGGGGTTATTTCATTATTATCAGTAATCTCATCATGCATAGGCGCCTCTGAGGTTTCGACAATAGGAGACGGAATCCATTTTCTAAGAATAACTACGGATGGGATCAGTACCACAACCAAAATATGCAATGCAGCCACAACATTATCAGCTGCAAGGGCTGCGGTTAAAAGTGTACTTTCGGTAAATTCTAATGCTTCAGCAACTGCTGCAAAATTCATCGAACCACCGATGTAGGTTGCACTCAGAATACCAGCCAGATCGGGTCCGATACTTCCCATGGGTAAAACTAATAAGCCAAGAACAGCACCGATCAAGGTTCCGACTACCGCAAGAAAATAAGCACCCAGCAATGGACCCGTTTCTTGAATGATACGTCTTAAATTAGCCTTGAGTAATAGTAGCGGAACAGCAGCAGGCACCAAGAAACTCCAAACCGTATCATAAGCTGGTGCAGCATGAGGTATTATTCCGAAATTGCTAAGTAACATTGCAATGACGAGCATGATGCCAATCCCTGATATCTGTTTGCCTAAACGCGTAGTGTCAGCCCAGAAACCAAAGCCTGCCACAGCGATAAGTGCAGCCCAGATTGCTAAATCCCAATCGGGAGATATAAGCGGTAAGTTAAACATGTATGCTAGCCTTTAATAAAAGTAAGAGTACTGCTGAGTGTGTTAACACTATGATGACAATCCTTAAAAAGTTATTTTTTTAACTAATATCGCTAAATCACCAAATTGCGTACTAACTAAATTAGTGCGTTGCTATAACATGCTAGCAGCAGATTCAGGCACGCGCGCGGCCTCAATCAATACCGCGGTATTAGGGCGTGGTTCTGCCCCGGTTCCATCAATCACGGTGGCGCCGTTGAGGAAGGTTGTGTTTGATACCTCTGCCGTAGCAGAACTGAGCAAACTTCCGAGGCTGACCAAAATAATGAGTAGATATTTCATGATCATTCCTTAATTTGTGTAATGACCGGCAGAATAATTGCGGCGGCCTCTTTTTTCATCCGGGGAGATTATTTGATAAGTCCCCTCTATTTCAACGCAATATGGTGCTCATGGGGGCACTAATAGTTTAAGAGCTTAACAAGACTTGACGGTAACGACCGGAAAATTGAAGTCTGCCAGTCCTTGGAGCTCGCCAGAGCGAGTAGAGAAACAGCAAGGAAACTCCTTAAGCTATTAAACTATTAGTGTCCCCTACTTTCCTCTCCTACTTTCGCCTCTGTCGTTAATTAGCGTGCAATCGATCAATCATTCGAAGTCATACTTCAGTATCAAAAACACTGCCAGTCACCGCTTTGATCCAAAAGAAGGATTAAACGATCAGGTTGTGTGAATGGAAGTGGTCGCTCGACAACACGGCACTTAGAATTCGATCTTCATTCTGAGTCAATGTCTTACGGACGATGGACTGAACCCGTTTTGGGTCGTCTTCTTGCATCGCTTTGAATTGATTCTCATGATGAGTCGCTGCGAACGGCAACTTGCCGTGCTGCTTTACATAGATCCAGTAAATGCGCATAGCCATGTCTTCAAGTAGCGCCGCCCAGCTCACAGGCAGTTCGTACTTGCTACCTGCAAACAACATGAGGTTGAACTGACGATTTAGTCGCAATAGTTCCAGAACTTGATCATCGTTATCTTTGTCGACATTCAATGTCTCGATAGCCTTATTCAATATCGAGAGGGCGTCCATATCGGCACTCTCGATCGACGTCGAAATAAGCTCTGGCAGTATCATTTTGCGAAGCATGAAGTTTTCTTTGATGGATGTAACTGTCAGCGGCGCAACAAGTGTGATGCGCGGCGAGATCGATACCAGAAAATTTTGTACTGTGAGCTGCTCCATCAAACCGCGAGCGACTGTGCGTGAGGTGGACAAGAGCTCCGCCAAGCCTGTTTCGGTAACTTTCTGCCCCGGCGAGAGTTTCTGACTGACGATCGCATCCTTAAGCTGTCGGCTTAGGATCGATTCTCCAGATTCCTGACTGGCAGGCTCTAATTTTGTCTCCGTCGTTTTAGACATTCTCGTTATCCCCAGAAATCAGACGTAGTCGGGAGACCGCTAATTCGAAACGGTTTCTTAAATGCGTATTCGCAAATGTCGATACTTAATTTCATGCTTTTTCCTTAATGAAATTCGAATTCTTGCTCGATGCGGTCCACGATTCGATGAGGCCCATCGATAATCGGATCCACGACAGGCAAGCCGGTTTCCTCTTCATAGCGACGAAGCACGCCAGACCGCTCGGAGGTTTCGAGACCGCTGGAATTTACCGATACACCGACAAACCGGGCAAGCGGATTAACGCGTTGAGCGGCCTCTAGGTTGCCCCGAATTGTCTCGTTCAAGGACAGCAACGGGTAGATCTGATCGGACCCCAATCCCAAAATCCGGGTGCGGCTAGCGTCGTGACACAGAACGAGAGCATCCGGCTGTGACCCGTGCAACAGCCCGAGACTCACCCCTGCATAGCTCGGGTGCGACAACGCACCCTGCCCTTCAATAACGTCCCAGTGATCGTCCGCCGCCGCCGGAGAAAGCAGTTCTGCGGCACCCGAAATGAAATCAGCGATCACGCTGTCTATCGGCACGCCGCTGCCGGCAATCATGATTCCGGTTTGCCCGGTCGCTCGAAAATCCGCGGACCAGCCTCGGCTTCGCATTTCTTTCTCTATCGCCAACGCGGTGTACTTCTTGCCGACCGCGCAATCGGTGCCGACTGCCAACACTCGACGTCCGCTGCGTTTCTCGCCGGTCGCTACACCAATTCGACGCGGCGGAACGCGGATATCGATCAATTGTGCACCCGATTCGGCAACCGCGGCAGCAAGCTCGGAAAATTCGCTCAATCGAACATGCAGGCCCGACACAATATCCATACCCCGGCGCGCCGCCTCAGCGAGATCCTTCACCCAGGAAGCCGGGAGTGCTCCACCCGCGGGCGCAACGCCAACAATGACTGATCTAACGCCCGCTGCATGAGCTGCATCGATCGACATCTCCGCAATGCCGCCGTCGACGCCGCATCCAGGAAGTCGGAACTGTCCGGCACACAGCTCCTTTCGCCATTGGATTAGTCCAAGGCCGGTCTTGGCAAAGCCCAACTCGACGACATCACCAAAATAGATGAGATAGGGGGCTTGCAGGTGCACGGGATCGAGTTTTTCTTGAGACATTATTAAGATTTATCCTTATTTGAAGGCAGCACCTGCGAATCGCTGGGTGTTTTTTGAGTAAGGATTCGGCGTACCCCAATCGTCAGCAAAGGGATGACGAGAATGGCTATGAACGCATAGGACAACATTCCATAGCCCTGCGCTATCAGCCCGATAATGCCGATTGCATCCGCCAGGAAAACCGCCACGGCCATCATGCCGAGAGCAATCGCTAGCCGTCCCCAGGACGGAAATACGCGCGCCGCGTCATTAAACGCACCAGCAACCCGTTCATTAATTGCGTGAATGATGCCAGCACCGGTTTCGATAAAGGTACCGAACAGAACTATTTGAAAAATGGCGAGAAACCAAAGTGCGTTGAGTGCCTGTAACAGAGATGTAATCGGCACTGGCACATCCGCGATCTGCGGGTACTGCGCTAGCATCGACACAAAGACAAAGATGCCCGGAACGATACCAATCACGCCTGCGAGCAATCCTGCGCCTATTGCTTCTTTCCGGCTCTCGAGATGCGAGAGAACGAACAATGCTGCCGCCAGGCCATTCAGGTTGTAGGCCGCATAACGAAGTCCATCCAGATGCCATGCACCGATAACTTCGCCGCTGGAAAGATGCTCACCGATTGTGTCGCCAAACACCCAAATCATCCAAACGAAAAACACCGCGTAAACCACATACAAAAGGATGGACCAGTACGCGAGTGCTTTCTCTACAGCTTTGCTACCGAAGTAAACCAGCGCGCCAACCGCGGACATCAGAATCAACGCGCCGATCGTTTTCGGAACACCTAAGGATTCGCTGAGCAACTCGCCCGATGCAGAACCCAGCACTGCCAGTACCAGCAGCGCGATAAGCAGGTATATGACTTCGAAGAGACCCCAAAACGGTCCCAGCAATTCCTTAAAAAAGCTGCGGTAGTCGTAGGCTTTTGTCAGTCTCGCGAACTCAAAGGCAATGGCAAGCACCACGCTCCAGGCAAGTGCAGCGACCAACATGCCGAGCAGTCCGCCTAGCGGCCCATGCCCCACAAAGAATTCTGCAATCTCACGCCCGGTCCCGTATCCACCACCGACAATGACAGATTGAAAAACCAAGCCCGGTAACAAGTACCGGCCAATTGCCTGCGCTCTACGGCCACTGCCAAACATCAAACTACTCCCCTGATTAATCGACTATGACCCAATACAGTAAACTAGCCCAAGGACATTGAGATAGCAAACATTGCAGCATTATTATCATTTAATGCTACTATGTTTGTCAGGTGTTTTGCAGGACACGCTGACGTCCGCTATTGGCCGAAAACAGACGCTTAAGTGGAGCGAAGGCTAGGAAAAGCGGGTCTGCACTTATACAAAGGTTATGTGTTTTTTATTGTCAGCTTCTACAAATAAGCGCTCATTTACCCTTCCAGGAGAAGACCGGTGAACATTAATAAATTCCTTGCAGTCGTTTTCATATCCTCTTTTCTACCGCCAGCACTAGCCTCGGATGCAGATTCTACCTTGGCCGCACGGCAGCAAATCGAGGCGGATCTCATCGCACAGTATAAGGCACAGCAGACACAGCCACAGATTGTCGAGGAAATCGATTTTCTAGACCGAGACGGCAGTCAGCAGCCCATCACGATTGTTTACAACCGCAATCTGGTAGCCAACAATCGAGTGCTCGTGATAGCTCTGGATGACAACGCTAGAGTATTGGTTACCGGGGTCGAAGATGCCGTGATCATTGGCGTCCCCATGGCTGACCGCATTCGAGACCTCGTGCCACCTACGCCCGGTGATGCAGTCGAAGGCTCTCCCGAATGGGAGAATGGGCAGATAACGAATCCTGACTCCGACGCCATGATCCGTTTCATTAAAGACAGCCTGATTCCCTATGCCGAAGAGAACTACGGCCCCTTCTTTCACAAGGTACTATTCGGATACAGCCTTGGCGGGATATTTACACTGCAAACCCTCATGACGGAGCCACAACTGTTCGATTCCTACATCGCGGGCAGTCCATCGCTGTGGTATCGATATAATTATTATGAGGGCATTACCATCGCTGCGTCTCAACACCGAGAGCAGTTCGCTGGGAAGTGCTTGATATTGTCTGCAGGTGAAGACGAGCCTTCAATTTCTGTAGGTACTCGAAACTATGAGCGATTGTTGGCCGGCCTAGAAATGCCACTAATCACCCATCACCAACGAAACATGGAAACCGACCACGGTCATAATCGCACGCTGTCGTTTCTTTACGGCTGGGATAGAATTTTTAACACCGACGATATCTTCGTTCCTGTATCAACTATAACCGCCACGACCCTCACGCAGTTTCATGAATTCATGGAGGGTTGGCTAGACAGGACCAGCTGCGTAACAAACTCTCCTATGCGAAGCGTCAGCGCCTATAGTCTGTTCGCTACGAAGCTCGCCGCGGAGCAAAATTTTGAAGAGATGCGGGCGTTGCTTTCCTATGCAAAGGACAATATGCCAACCCAGTCCCGCGCTTTTGCGAATATCCAGCTCTCCTTGCTTTCGAGCTTTACTGATATGCCCGAAGATGAAAAGAGATACTGGGCAAACGCCTACAGCGAATTTCTAGAAAGCGGTCCCGCACCTGGCTTAGCTGTTCATTTTATCAACAAGGAAATTATTGAATACTTAGCTGCGAATTAGAGTGCCTATGCAACAATGTTCGGGGAGAGCTCGAAAAGAGCTTAATGCCGCGCGTCGCAAAATAATTGGGAAGACCACTTTTTCTAACGTCCGCTTCTGGCCGAAAGCGGACCGGTCGGTTAGTAATTGTCCATACTGTGTAACAAAATGATCGAGAGGAAGATTAATATGAAGTACTGCAACCAGCTATTCTTGATTGCGGCAATGTTTTCCGCTACCACCCAGGCGGCTGAAGATACGCTCGCGAGCACAATCGATGTGGCAGCCCGCGCAGAACTCATAGCTATTGCTGACGCTTATTATCAGCAGCGGCTGAGTTTTTCTCCCCAGCTGGCTTATTTAATCGGTGCCGATGCTCCGAATAACAGCCGCTGGTCAGATATTTCTCCGGAAGGCATCTCAGCAAATGTGGCGGCACAGGAAACTATTCTGGAAGATCTGAATGGGACCTCCGAGGAATTTCCACTCGGTAGTCCAGAATGGGTGCTCTATGGCAGCCTGCAGGAAAGCTTGGAAGCTCGGCTGGATTTACGCGTATGCAAGCGTGAACTATGGTCAATCAATCATATGGACAGCTTTTATTCCAGTCTTGGCAATGTTGCTCAAATACATCCTTTAGAGGATGAGGCAGATAGATCTGCAGCGCTGCAACGTTGGCGCAACATTCCCGACTTTGTCGACCAAGATATAAGCAACCTTCGTCAAGGGCTGGACTCTGGTTATTTGGTTCACATAGGCGTGGTAGAGCGGGTAATTACCCAGATCACCGGACTGATCAGTATGCCCCTGGAAACATCGCCTCTCACGCTTATGAGTCGTCGCATGGACAATGCAGCGTTTGCTTCAGAATTGGAGGATATCGTTGCAACTTCTGTACTGCCGGCATTGGAAAGATATCGGAACTTTCTGGTTGAGGACTACATTCAAGCGGCACGTGAGAGTCATAGCATCGCAAAGAATCCAAATGGCCGAGCATGCTATATAGCTTATTACCGCAGCTATTCAACAATGAAGCGCACGCCGGAAGCAGTGTTTGCCTTGGGCGAAGCTGCGGTAGAGCGGCAGCGGCAAGCAGTTATTGACTTGGGCGAGGAGGTCTATGGCATTACCGATTTCGCAGAGATTGTCCGTCTGACTAGTGACGATCAGGCCAATCAGATCGAAGGACCGGAGCAAGTTCAACGCATTGCCGAAGACGCCTTGTTGCGAGCCAAGGCACTCTCACCCACGTTGTTCAATCAACTGCCTGAAGCCGAGCTTATAGTAGAGGCCTATCCAGAACCACAACAAGGAACCGGCCGCCCTGCCAGTTACAGAACGCCAGTTGGTGATCAGCCTGGTAAATATATGTTTGATCCCCAGGACTGGCAAAATGACACAATCGGTGGAGGTGAAATTACAGCCGTTCACGAAGGTTTTCCAGGTCATCATATGCAGCTTGCCCTATCAATAGAGCGAGAATCACTGCACCCGGTCGAACGGCTCCTGAGTAATAGCGCATATATTGAGGGTTGGGCACGCTATGCTGAAGGGCTGGCCGAGGATATCGGCGTTTATTCGAGTCATTTTGCGCCTATAGAGCGACGTGCCTGGCCAGCACGAGGAATGGTAGTGGATACGGGGCTGCACATGCTGGGTTGGAGCGATGCTGAAGCGATTGAATACTTGGAAGAGTCGGGCCGATTCTCAGGTGAGTCAACAGTGGCAATGTTAGACAGAATTTCGAATATTCCAGCGCAACTGACATCATATGATAGTGGTGCTCTAGAGATTGCAGCTTTAAGGCAAATGGCGGAGGAAAGGCTTGGGAAGAGTTTTGATCTCAAAGCTTTTCACGATGCCTTTCTTGCTAACGGAACTATCCCTTTGAATTTAGCGAGGGCTATCATCGAAAACTGGATTATTCAGGTTGAAGCTGATTAGCTCTGAATTCAGCTAAATTTGATTTAGATTTTAAGCACACTCAAGTTTAGAGCTTTTAATCAAGGAGGGCTCGCTAACCACCGCCATTGGCCGAAATCGAACGTGATGCATCACAGCACATGTTTTAAAACCAAGGAACACACAATGAAATATGCCCAATTATTAGTTATTACTGCTTTGTTTACTTTTAACACTTCTTCAGCAAATGAGTTCAATGAACTCGTCGATTCAGTATTTGCATCTATCGATGATTCAATTGCACCAGGCTGCTCTGTCGGTGTTGTAGAAAACGGGCGGCTAATTCACAAAGCTGGATACGGTCTTGCGAACTTAGAATTAGGTGTCGAACTCGATGGTAACAATGTTCATCGCATGGGATCGGTGTCCAAGCAGTTCACTGCTCTGGCTGTTTTGCTACTCGCGGAAGAAGATAAGATTGAATTAGATGAAGATATACACTTGTACTTGCCGGAGTTGGGAGACTACGGGGCAAAAGTAACGATTAACTCCATGCTGGGCCATTACAGTGGCATGGCGGACTACGACTATATTACGGGTGGTGATAGAGGCGATGTTGACGAAGGCCTGAATATACGGTCAGTTGCTGGCAGTCCATTCCGTCTCGGTAATGAAGATTACCTGACCATTGAGGAGTTTTATGATGTAGTGAAAAAAGCAGCGCTACGCCATCCTCCAAATCAACAATGGGAATACAGCAACCTGGCATATTTTCTGCTGTCTATGCTGGTTGAAAAAGTTTCTGGTGAAAGTTTACGTGACTATGCCCATGCTCGAATTTTTGAACCCCTCGGCATGGCCAATACATTTTTTAGTGATGAACCAACAGAGATAGTGAGGAACAGAGCGAGCGGGTACAAACGAAATGGTGATAGTAGTGAATTTGTAACTGACATGACAAACCTTTTTTGGGTTGGTGATGGGGGATTGCATACTTCCGTGGAAGACATGTTGAAGTGGGATCAGAACTTTTACGAGCCGAAAGTTGGACTGGACCCCGCGAGGTTACTTGCACTTTTCAACACGCCAAACAGTGAATTTGAAACGAGTGGCAGCCTTTATGCAAACGGCCAATTTATTTCTGAAATCAATGGCAGAAAATCATTCGCTCACGGCGGTGGTTGGCTAGGAGTTCGGACCTCCTATTCGCGCTTCCCAGCAGAAGAATTTTCTACGATAGTTATGTGTAATGACGTTGGGCAAAATCCAGCAGAGTACGCTAAGAAAATTGCAGATATTTATTTTGACGGAAGGTGATAACGTACCCTATTGCCCGAAAGCGGGCACTCACTAGCTTTTTAAATTCGCAGGTCTTGAGAATTTTAGTTCCTCAACCTCCCCCGCCAATTTCGACCTTGGATAATCGGTTTCGGGAAGAGTTCGGTATTCGGTCAAAGAAAGGAGTTGGGAATCTATAACATACCCGGCTCGATCGGACATCCGATCTCAGACAGGTTCGGAACAGGACAGAATCTCAGAGACGTCAAGGATAAATTCTTAGAATTTTTCAAGCTGTTGAATCAGACAGCCTTCAGTTGCACTGCCTCATAATCCGTTTGCCTGATGTTCGAGTTCTACAAGACCCACCATTTCTCATGCACTTACGATTTGGCATAACGGACTATGGGTTTTGAAGGTCCGTTGGTCTAGGTCTGACACCTCGAAAATCTTCCAGACCACCCAACAACTTGACATATTCGACACCAATTTATCGGGCTCGAGACTACTGGGCCTGAGACGGGACGTCGGGTTAAAATTAATGAGGCTTGTAAATATTAGAAGGGGCATGCCCCAATTTTCTCGGATCAAGGATTAGCTTGTCAGCACCCCTCAAAGCTAAGCCAGCACACCCACCTCGGAATAAACCCCGATAAGTCAGAATGGCTCAAATCTGAAGTTAAAAGGAATTTTCCTTTTCCTCTAGTCGAAAGATGAATTACGGAACAGTCTACGATTTAAATTAGCCCCATGGTTTCAAAACTACACCTTTCCTAAAGAGACATATTAAGTGAATAGGATGATTCGAGATAAGCTGAGAGCCTTTCAGAATCCACTCTCAAAATATGCTGCTTAGTTGCCTCTGCACTGCCACAGCTTTTTCCCAAGACGTAAAAGCATGCCGCTGAAAATACCGATAGGTTTCTGCTGACGCTAAGTGGCGCGCAAGATTGAATAAATTGCATACAGCTGCATGAGCCGCCAAACACCCCTGCGCCTGCCCCGCTGGCTTGAACCTTCGCATGCCTCGCCCCCTCACCCGTGTAGGCTCATGCGACAACTCAGCGCTATTGTTCACATATTGCGCCGTATCGTGAATCGTCTCTGAAACGAGTTCTCAGCGTGCCATGTTGTAGCTACTTAACTTCTCTGTGGCGATCTTTTGCGGCTCGCCTTTGTGTATACGCAATAGAGACTTAAAGAAACGTTTCGCCGCTTTTCCATCAGGCCTTTCCTAGAGGAATACATCAACAACCTCATTATCCTAGTCATCAGCTCAGCATAAATAATGCCGCTTCCCATGAATCTTCACAAAGACTTCATAAATGAAGAATGTGTCACCGTAGCCTTGATGTTTTCTTCTTAACCTCTGAGCGTATTTCGAACCAACCTATCGCTTCAAAGGCGAGGGGCTTCATAGCTAACAGCGATGGCCGCTGCGTCATCAAGCCTTCGACGTCGCGGTGACTTTGGTTGAATCGGGGGTTGGAGGCCATACGGCTTATTGGATGCTTTCGAGTGGGGATCGATGGCGCTTTTAGCTATTTGATTGAATCATGGACGAAATACTGCCAGACCGAGAGTTAACTTCTCAGTACCTTGCCCTGTATTATACGCGCAGTTAAAATACCGGACCTGCAAACATTTAAGAGTCGATTCATGAGCGAGTCATCAAAACCAAATACATACCGCCTATTGCAACAGTCCCACACCAATATGCCAATGGGTGTTGCCGATAGCTATCGCTATTGGGGTGAAAACAATACGGTATTTATTAAGAGCTGCGAAGGTTGCACCATCACAGATGCTGACGATCAAAAATACGTAGATTTCCGTCTAGCTTACGGCCCTATTATTCTTGGTTACCGCGACACTCGTATCGATCAAGCGGTTATTAAAGTGATTACTGAACGCGGCACCATCTCCGGCTTCTCAACTGACCTTGACTCTGAAGTGGTCGAACTGGTGAGACAGATGTGTCCAAACATCGAAAAAATGCGGTTTGCTAACTCGGGCACTGAAGCGGTTTTAGGCGCGGTACGCACCGCCCGCGGTTATACGAGCCGGAATAAGATTGTATTAGTAGAAGGTGGATTCCATGGTTTGTATGACGAAATGATGTGGAAACCGGATATGGATAATTGGGACGCTGGATCAGGCTTAGCCCCGGAGATCAGGTCTTTTGGTGCGGGCATCCCAGAAGCAAGTCGTAAGCATTTAGAAACCGTACCTTTGAACAGCTTTGAGGCAATCGATGCCGTATTCGCGAAAGTGGGTGACGACATAGCGGCCATTCTTATAGAGCCAATTTTAGGCAACTGCGGAAGCATAGCCTCAAGCCAAGAATACATGCAAAAGCTACGTGATATGTGTGACGCCAATGGCTCCTTACTAATTATGGACGAAGTGAAATCAGGCTTCCGTGTTGCCAAAGGTGGCGCGCAAGAGTTGTACGGTATTAAAGCCGATCTAACCACCTACGCAAAAGCTATGGGGAATGGTTACCCTGTCGCGGCGTTTGGCGGCCGTGCAGATGTAATGGCTGTCATAAACCTAGATAAAAACGGCGTGACTCATGGGGGTACATACACCGCTAACATGATCGCGCTAAGTGCTGCAAAAGCTACCTTAACTATCCTAAATGAAACCAATGTTTTTGAAACAATCAACAAAGTTGGCGCAGACATTCAGCAAGTACTAAGCCGTGTGTTCACCAAGCATGGAATAGCTCACAAGTTTGCAGGGCCAAACTCAATGTTCGGTATTCACTTCGGCAATATTGTCCCAACTAACTACCGTGACTGGAAACAAACAAATAGTACGCTATATACCGAGTTCGCAATGAACCTAATTAAACACGGCGTCATGCTAGAACCCGATTCCCGTGAACCTTGGTTTATTTGTGAGTCTCACAGAAGCGTAGACTTAGCATGGCTAGAAGAAATAGCCGAGCGCGCAATGGCAGAAGCAATAGCCACAAAGCAATAATCGCTAAGTTGGAATTGACAAGTTAACCCATCAAACGAATAGAAGGCACTGACAAGTTAACTCCCTAGATCGTGAAAAATCCCTATTTTGTCTTCCTACGTTGCCACTGCCTTTTCCTGAGACGGAAAGGCACGTGTTCCAAAATATCGGTAATTTAGGGCAGAATGCATTTATCTCTAAGTCAAAAACCGCTCCCAGTGTCCGCTATCGACACAAAGCAGACGTCGGCTATAAATCCTGCTAATGGTTGTCAATTTGCCTTCTTCTGAGGTGAGAAAAACCCAAACCCAACAGACTAAAATTATCTAGCAGCAGCTAGTAAGGGAAAGCAAAATGGCACAGATACAAGAAAATTTACACATATTGGGATTTCTTCCCTAGAGGTTGAAAGACGGCTAAACTTTCGGTATTGATAGGTTAACGTCTAAAATCAAGGAAAAGGCCTATTTTAAACGCTATATCGCCACTGCCTTTTTCCAAGACACAAAGGCGTACAGACTAAAATAGTAATAGATTTCTTCTACCAGTCGTTACACTGGGCATGGGTATAGGTGAGTTAAAACTTACTTATTGAACAAAGTTCCCAATGATTTACACGGAATCATGGCTGTTTTTTGCAAGAATATGCGTAAGTACGAAGACCTTCACCAGAAGGAAGGATGAATATATTCCTTTGACAAAACTTTCAACCTCTCCATAGAAGACTTTTATACTAAATTAGACGTGTTTATGGCGAAGCCACGTACCGAGAAAATATTGCTTCTAGAAAAATGAAGTATTTAGCGCTGCGACATTTCTCCCAACCAAATGATGAAATATAGGTCCTACTAATAATGAAATGTTTTTCAATTCTATTCAGCTCTCTATTTTTTGTTTTTCTTGCCAAAAATTCTGTTGCGGAACTAGCAACGGTAAAAGTAGATGAACTGCTAATGGCGGATGATGAATTAACTCTAAGATATTCTGCAGCTGGCGCAGCAAGAACGCTAACATATTTTATTAACACACAGGAAAATTCAGATTACGAAACTCCAGAGGAGTGGCAATACACGGCAATAAGAGAATCGATTGCCCGCGCCTCAAGCATATTAAATGTTTTGGTCACTGAGACGACCCAGCAAAGCCAAGCGGATGTAGATGTTTTCATCCATAAAGCGCAGAACAGAGATTCTCTAAGCGGTAGGTGGGGGGAAGACCTGAGTATTAATATAAGTCATCAAAGTGGGCTGGGGGAGAATAAAGAAGCCATACACAGAGCCGGCGAAAGGTCTGTTTGGCGCAATATTTTCTTGCATGAACTGGGTCATTTCTTAGGGCTGGAACACCCTTGGGACAAAGATGATGGTGACTGGACGGTTGATGAATGGAGTGACTCACACAGTTCAACACGCATGGGTTACAACGAGCACTTAGATGGCGAGTACAGCTGGTATTCTGATGTAGACCTAGAGGCATTACAGAAAATTTGGGGAAAAGGCGAATGGCTTGGCCTTTATAGTGGAATCGCCCCCCCAGCTGGCCTTGAAATCAATTTCAATAATATTGGTACGTTTAATTCTTCCGATCAAACGATTTATACGTGTCTTCGAGTTTTTACCGATGGATTTCCAGGCTCGGTAGGCAAAATAGATGAATATGATATCGGGCTTAAGATTTACTCATTGCAGAACTTAACCTTTCAGGCTTCTAAGATCAGAGACTTTAATTCCATAAAAGCTCTTAAAAAAAATGGTGAGACCCCTGATTGCAGCGGCAAATTTGAAACAACAACTGGAGTCTTTACAGATATTATTCAGGCTGGCGACTCAACTTATGAGATCATTTTTAGTCTGACCGACTCAACAAACCTTCTACTAAAAGTGCAAAGTTACAAAATCTTACCAAAGCTATCGTCGGTATCTGCGCTGACTTTTAATCCAGCCAAATATTCCAAGACAATGCCAGTAGAGAAGGATATAGACATAACGTTTAGCTCTACGATTAAAAAGGGCGAAGGTGTAATTACTCTCAAAGATTCTGCAGGTAATACAGTGGAATCGTATCAGGCCGGGGTTAGTTCAAATATTACCGTTTCAGGCTCGGTTCTTTCGATAAACCCTACAGCCATATTGGCTTCTGACAAAAGCTACTTTATAAATATACCCGCTGGCGCCGTACGCGACTCTGTTGGAAACAATTTTAAAGGAGTAGTCGATCATGAATTTAAAACTCAAATCGACGTCGCCTTCATGTTGATGGGATATAACGGCACTACTGTTTACGAAACAACCGACTCCTTTAAAGCGGCAGCAGAATTAGCTACGACCCAGATGGGCTTGCTCAGCTTTAACCGACTGAAGTCCTATAGGACCCATATGCTGCCAATTAGCCCCCGTGACGGTGACTATATCCAGTCTAAGGTAGAAATAGAGCTTATTGATGCGGCCTTGGATAATTGGGGCCCCGAGAATGTGTTCACAAATTTTTATTATCAAGGCAAAACCAAACCTGATGCTTTACGCAATCCCTCAGCAGAGCAGATCAATGTGCTTACAACCTTAAGGCAGTGGCTGGTGGAAAATGAAAAGGCAGCGGCTGACTGGAAAGATACGGATCTTGGGAAAGTACATTACCAATGGATCTTAAACAAAGTACTCATTTTTTGTTCTCCTGCTGCTCGGGGTATGTTCGACGGTGTTCGGATGCCAGCAGGTTTTGACGTAAAAGAATACAAAGTCATTTCAATTATATTGTCTAGTGACGATTCCTATAATGTCGGTGCGGCTGCATCTTCTTTTAGTTCTTGGGGAGGGAATCACTGGAATATTTCTAACTCTGAAGGCGTCAAATATACTGACTATCAACTTTTCTTTTTCGATGATCATAGTGATATAAATTCCGGCACTGGCGAGCCCGAAAAACTTAAGATAGCTAATGCAAAGGTTGATGTGCACGAGTACATACATACCCAAGGGGGAGAGCACGACGACTACAATAGCACTTGCGTTTCACCTTATTCAGTAATGTCCGCATGCGATACAGGGGACTTTTTTAACTATCCAATTTATAACAGAATTTATATTACGGGGTGGCTACCTGAAACAGCAATTACGACTAACCCTTCGCTGGTACAAGACAGTTACAATGCCACTGATCCTACTAAAAAGTACCTTTTGAAGTTAGGTAACTTCCAATATCAGGAATTATTCAATGGCACTTGGTACCAATATTCAGTGCGATCATTCGATAAACAAATGAACATATGTAATAGCCAAGAATTAAGGCCGGACGGCACGGTAATCGGTGGAGGGTGGCTTAATGTGGGCGATGAAAAAAGCATAGATTCGTTATATACGTGTGGGCAGTTAGTGCTCGATCCCGCGTGTATCGTAACGGGACTCTCCCCTATTCCTGGCCTTAATGGAGAAATTGTGGCCGGACGAAACTTTTCAAACTGCGAATTCATAGACATTGAAAATGAATTATCACGTGGATTGTTTTTGAAGTTTCTAGGGAGAATGGATGGAAGCCGTTTCGACTTCAGTGGGTCGATAGATCGCAATGCGCTTGTAATGGAAATAACCGATGATGCCGCAAGGCAGGCTTTAAGTAACTAAGCGGGGTTGGTGTGATTCTGTTTTCGCTTGCAGCACTGACGTGAATTTTCTAAAGCCCCTCTCACTCGCCCCTGCAGGCTCAAGGGGAGGTTTGGCTCAATTGCTGGCCCATTATTGAATTTCCAATCGTTTCTGGAGTGAGCTCTCCGTGAGGCACGTTGTAGGGTCTCAATTTATCCGTGACGATCTTCCTCGGCTCGCCTTTGTGTTTACGCAATAGACGCTTAAAGAAACATTTAGTGGCCCTTGCGTCGCGCCTCTTCTGTAAAAATACATCAACCACTTCACCATCTTGGTCAACAGCTCTCCATAGATAATGTTGCTTCCTGCGAATCTTTACAAAACTTTATCAATACAGAAAGTGTCACGGTGGCCTTGATTTTTTCTTCTTAGCCCCTGAAGCATATTTCGAACCAAACTTATTGCACCATGGGCGAATTGCTTCTTAGCTAACAATAATACTTCTGAGCGCCAATAAGTCTTTTATGTCGCGGTGACTTAAGTGCAATCAATGGTAAAACCAGACTATATACTGAATGACTTCGGGAAAAAGTAGATGACGCCCATAGATTTTTGATTGGATCATATGCTTAATCTTTACAGATTAGGAATAAACTTGTCAGTACCCTGATTTGACTTGATAGGCTATTCAGCTATGATCCAACAATCAATAATGAATCTATAGGAAATAAAAATTATGCCAAAAGGATACTGGATTAATCATGTTGAAGAAATTATCGACCAGGAAGCATTTGAGAGATACGTCACGAAAGTAAATGCTCTTATTGAGCGTGGCGAATTTAAAATGATTGCTATAGGTCCTGTCGCGAAAACTCAAATAGGCGAAAAAAATATGCAATTCGCAGCAGTAGCCGAGTTTGAGACATTTGAAAAAGCCATGTCCTTTAAAAGCCACCCTGATTATATTGATGCACTTAATGAGCTTGGTGCTGACGAAATAATTTCGGTAAAAAGGACAAGTTGTGTTGTGAGTGGCTAGTCAATCTGTAATCAGGTATTGACAAGTTAACCATCCAGATCTAGAAAATTCTGATTGGCCTTCCTACGTTGCCACTGCCTTTTCTCAAGACGCAAAGGCACCTCGCACGGAAATATCGTTGGTTTTCTGCTGAGACCAAAGATTGAATTGATGGTATAGCCACACGGCATATTGAATGATTGCGGCTGGGAAACGGTGACGCTTGTACATTGTAGATTGGGACAAACCCAGATCCTGACAGATTACCCGTTAATTTGTCAGGATCTGAAGTTGTGCTAAGGCCGTGGTCTCGCCATTTCCGCTCACCCATGTAAAAGCCTATTTGCGCCTATGAAATCTCCATTAAGGAGGCTCCAATATCCGAAACATTGGTTTTGACTTTTTTGGCGAGAAGAGTAAACAGATGCCCACCGGAAGAGCGCTTTACTTGAGGTGATGAGCTGTAACCTGCAAAAAAATTCGTTTAACCCCTTAATTCGTAATATTAGATAACCACTACATAAAACATAAAGATGAGTCTTGTGACGCAATATGGGCCGGTCAAAGTTTGCATGAAAACCTGCCTCGGTGCGACTTCAAAACACTCGTATTAAGGAGGGGGGCATAGGTTTAAGGCAATTCTCCTGGCGCCCATTTATCGATTAATTCTTTAATGTAATTGCTAGGAGCCCCCAACGAAATCTGAGAACTGATGGGAATTCCGGAATATTGAGAATAGGGCGCAGGAGTGCTTTCCAAAACATCGACTTCCAGCTCAACTGCGAATAGCTTGTATTTTTGAGGCAGCACTGTCTCCTGTTCCAATTGTGAGGCTATGCCTCCATAGGCAATTTGGCCAACCAATTCCCCTTTAAGGTTAACAACGGCGCTACCACTAGCCCCTGACTGGGCCGGAAGGTTGTATGCCTGTGATACCCGAGTAAAGTAGTTGGCGGCCAAGAAAGACCCAACTCCCGTCACCCAGGGGCCAGTTCTAGCCATAGTGACGGGATGGCCCACGGTAATCAGTGGCTGCCAGGGTTCTAGCGTAGAAGAATTGGCAATGTTGAGCGGTATGAGCTTCATCGCTTGAGACGTCCTTAACAGAGCAACATCACCCCGGTGCAATCCCGTCGGAACTCCTTCGCTGTTTACGTTGCCGTAGATTTCACTGTATCGAAGATTCATTTCTGTCTCTCCGTCGAGCGAGCTTTTACCCACAAGTTCAGCTTCCACATCTTGGCCGTAAAAGGATCTAAAAGTGGTCTTAGCTCCTATCGACAATGCCATAACGCAGTGATCATTGGTCACGATAAGATGCTCCGTAACCGCAAAGCCTGTACACAGACATTGGACAGCAAAGTTCAAATTTAATCGATTTTCATCGCAGTTAGGACAACCGGTTTCGCGAATGAACGCAAGAGTTGCTTGCTTCGCAATGTCTATAGCAGTTGAATTTAACTCGGAAATGGGGAACCCAGACTCCGTAAATTCATCATTCATCAACGGAACTTCGAAGCGCTGAAAGTTTTCGAGGGAGACCGCAGGTCGAATAGGTAATTCCTCGCTCCGAGGCGCGGGGTTTGAATTGACTGAGGGGTCGATTATCCTTAGGGCATCGATTAACGCGGCGGTGATTGGAGCCCCTACCGTCAGGTTAGTACTATCCGCGTAGTAACGAGGTAATGGTCCCAAAGAATTTTTGGTGGTCGTCGCTTTATTCAATGGGCATAACACGCCAGCTGAATCATTCCTTTGATCCTCGACGATAGCAATAACCACACCGGTGTTATCCACAATAGGAGCGCCGTTACTTCCCCCGTCGCTGTAATGAGCGAGGTAGAGACGCTCGCTGGCTGCATTAATACTGCAGGTCATCGAACTATCGGGCGAAACAAACCACCCCCCCTCGGACCGAGCCTTGTCGGGATTGTGCACTGTAGCCGTTTCGCCAATTTGGGAAACATCGTCTACACGTAAGCTGAGCCAATGCTGGTTATCTACAGACCCATCCCACGGCGCCCAAGAGGCAAAGGGTCGCGTTCGATCATCACTTACGGCAACAAGCCGAAGAGCGCCTAATCCGGCGGCATCGTCAGTCCAGACTACCTCTCCCAGAGCCCAGCGACCGTCGAATAGCTGAATTATTGGCCCAGCTCCTCTTTCCAGAATGTATTGACCACCGCTCTTTGAAAGTTGCTCTTCGTACATCGCGCAATCATTTGCCCCGTCGGCGCTTAAAGGAAGTTTGATTGCCCCCCCTAAAGCGCCATCCTCAAAGGTAAGGAGCACCTTGGTGGTGGTAAGAACGAGAGAGTCACTCACAAAAAAACCAGTCCCGTGCTGAGTGGATTGTAAAACTGGCTCGCCGAGCAGTGAGTCGAGCGACTGGTCCATGCAAAAATCTCCATACACGACGACGGCGCTTGGCGCTGCCTGCTGGCCGACTCTCTCAATATTGGAGAAACTCGGCAAACTTTGTCGCGCACTGATGTTCTTTATCTCATTGCGTCCCCAAAACACCTGTTCCACGCGACGGTCGCCTGAGGCACTTATCTCACCATCATCTTGCCCAACAAGTTTGGTTTGGAGCTCGAAGCAGCCATAATCACTGCAAATTTGCTCTCGACCAGATGATGAAAGCAGCGATAATTTATTCACATACACCAAGCCGAAAAGCTGGCTTTCTGAGTCTTCTAACCAAAGGTGTAATTCGTAACGGGCAATTTCAATGCCGCCTTGCAGCACAGCGACTTTAGGCAAAATCATCTTGGCTGTAGCAGTCTGATAAACGTTCTCGGTCATTGCCTGGTCGATTTTCGTGGCAGTGGTGAGTTTAAAGCGGGAACCCTCAACCAGATTCAGCTCTATTTTATAACTACCTAGCCCCTGGACTTCTATCGCCGGCACGATAAGGACATTGCTCTCCAGGCTAAATGAAGCGACGCCACTTTCTTGCCCGTAAGCACTAGTTATTGAAATTACCGCTAACAAAAAGAGAGGACATAAATGTACCTGTCTTATCTTCGCTCTTACAAAAATCACTATCTGCCCACCGCCTTACGCTCCCTAGTACTCATAAATCTACAAGCGCGAGGAATCGGTTAATTAAAAAATTAAGATTAGAGGGTGACTATATTCAATTTCCACCATAGTTGCTAATGACGAATAAATAGACTTGAAACACCTGCGGCAGTTTCATTTACGCACTTTCATTCCAATTATACCAATCTAGAGGGTTCTAAAATGCTATCAATGCCACTCGTTCCCAATATGTAACTTGAGAATACGCAGCGCAACTCATAGTTAGACCGATAAGCCGAAAGAATAGAGCTATGTGCGCAGTAGACTTAATAGCAACTCTCAATAATATCTCACCGTTCGTTCATAATAGTAATTATAGAGGTGGAACGGAACTATTCTCGAGCAAGGTGTACCCAGGGGGTGGAGTGCTGACTGGGTGGTGTAGGGGAGCGGTGCAGTTCTTCTTGAAGACTAAAACTCGTTGGACAGCAACTGGCCATGCTGAGCTGCCTAGGGCCGATGAGCCGGAATTTCAAGGTTTAGCCAATCTAACAGATATTTCTTTCAATCGAATTGCTTGTTGAATAAAAAGAGGGAAGCTGACAATACTGCCGATGTAATCGAAAACATACATTATGATCGAGAATATGAGACCGTAACTCAGTACTCCTGCACCAATTACAGTTATAGGCGTATAGATAAACACCGTAATAACTCCCACCCATATTACAAAGTAATTCATAGTCTCAAGGTCAGACAGCTTTATATTCCATCTCATTAACTCCTGATAAAAACTCTTGATCTCAATGGAATCTCTTGTAGTTAAGACCTCTACTTGTTTCTCAAGCTGATTATTGTAGTTTGCATTGAGCCTATAGTTAAATTTCCCAGTTATGGTATAGATAAGAATAATAAGACCTAGCAGTGAAAGGCACGCAAGAAAGACATTAATATTCAAAGTAGAAATGATGGCAAGAATGCCGACTATAGAAATAAGTGCCGTTATCATTTGAGGCATTGAATTTTCAAGAAATTCCACAAATTCAGTTAGAAGGCCCGCGCGAGCGGATATTTTGGAAATCGATGCGTCTTTGTTTGTTTCATTTTCAATCATCTCGGGAGTAATTTTGCAGTAAATTCCAGAGTAGATTCGTGTGTCGTAGAATCGTCTTGCACTTCCTACTATTAGTGCTGCCGCTCCAGCGATAGATATATAGAGTATTCCGTCGATGCTGTCTTCCAAAAGACCGTCGATCGCAATTCCGATTAGAAGTGGAAAAAGAATTCCAGTCAGCGCTTCTAGCGTCACCAAAACGAACGTAAACAGTATTCGCCATCTAAATCTGAGAAGTAGACTTTTTATTGAAATGTTTGTCATCGTGGGAGGCTCTGCTCATTTTTAATTAGGTTGTACTGTATATCTGTTAATTCAAGTAACTGAGCAAGTGCATTACTGTCTAACTTTTTCATACCCAGAATATACTATAGATATAGGCTGTCAGGTATCGCTTGAGAGACACTAAGATAGTCGGTTTTCATAATATAAACCCGACAGCCCCAAGTTCGCTATATTTAGAGGCTATAAAGGCGTTGGCTAAGGATTAGTCGTTGCAGAACGTACTCAGGGTACCGCCACTTAAATCGCTCCCATCTATACAGAAGAGAATACAGTTGATAATGTAATTATCATCAGCCGGCAAAAAAAGAATGCCGCTCAGTCGTCGCGCTGTTCGCCTTGATTCTTGGTTTAAATAGAAATAAACCTTCACGTTATGAACACAATTCATAAAAATTACTATCAGAGAAAAACCTATGTTGAAAAAATTCTACCTCGGCAAGTCGACCACCGCTACGACGGCCACACGTTGGCTTTGTGTTTCTTCTTTTTGATGGCGCTGGTGACTTGTGCCGTTTGACTATATGCAAGATCATGGGAGCCATAACTCCGAATATTTGCGCCGCTCCATCGATTAGATGATGACAATCCAGAACGAGGTCATGCAACGCGCCCTGGGTCACAGGTAACAGGTAACAGGTAACAGTAGAAATGGATAAAGAAAATAGTAAGCAAAGCGCCGACGCGGTGTTATCTGAGACCCAGGTGGCTGAATTCCACGAGCGGGGCTATCTGATCGCCGACTTCGATCTCGACGAATCATTGCTCGATGGCATCATCGAGAAACTTCAGCCGCTCTATCCTGAAGACTATCAACAGAACCCAACCCTCCCAGCAAGAATTCAAGACGGCTGGAAGAGTGTAGACGAAGTCAGGCAGCTAGCAAGGAACGCAAACATCGCAAGTGCATTGCAGCAGTTACTGGGCAGGGAAGCATTGCCGTTTCAAACGTTGAACTTTCCCATCGGTACGCGGCAGTT
The DNA here is from genome assembly GCA_913031035.1 of uncultured Gammaproteobacteria bacterium. Lineage (GTDB taxonomy): Bacteria > Pseudomonadota > Gammaproteobacteria > Pseudomonadales > Pseudohongiellaceae > UBA9145. Next base: position 3,350 of record CAJWGN010000026.1, on the reverse strand, counting down.
TACGCACTCGGATACGATTCACTTCAATTCAATACCCAGCAACTTTATGGTTGGCGTTTGGGTCGCCCTAGAAGACACCGATGAAGACAATGGACCACTGTTATATTACCCCTGCAGTCACAAACTGCACGAGTACTCCATGCATGACTTTGATCTTGAGCCTGGCTATCACAACTATCCTAAATACGAGGAGTGTATTCAGCAGGTGGTTGAGAAAGAGCGGCTAGAAGGGGAAATTGGAATTATCAAGAAGGGTGATGCGCTAATCTGGCATGCCAACCTCCTGCATGGCGGTGCCCCTCAGAAGGACCTGGCGAGGTCTCGACACTCACAGGTGACCCACTACTATTTTGCAGACTGTGAGTACTACACGCCGATGAATAGCAAGGCGGATCGGCCATTTTTTCGCGATCCTTTTTGGATTCCTGAAAGCCCCTATTTTCAGCCGCCAAAAGCGAGCGGCCTTTTCAGTCGGATCGTAAGAAAACTCGGCATCACCTCTTGAGTTAGTCGGCCTATCGCTGACTGTCAGTTTGTTCCTCTACGGAGCTAGCAAAGTATGACCACTGCAGTATAGGCAGAAGTCGTATTCGTATATTTGCGAGTGATGGTGGAGCCCAATCCATTGCCACGATTCCATTAGAGACCTTTACTCAAGGTGGCGAGGAAGGTGTTATCTTTCTGTTTACACAATGGGGTATAGCGCAAGTTACGGTTCGCCTGATCTATCTAATCGTGACCTTGCGCTATCGGAGACTAGTTCCGCTAATGTATATCATTATTGAATGGATCTCGCGGATTGTCTTGGCATTTTTAAAGGCATCGAAACGGCAGGGGGGAGTCCCCCCGCTGTTGACGAGGTTCCTGTCCCCGCTCCTCCTGCCATGGGGGTAGCCCCCCCGCCGCAATTTTGCAAATCGTGATGGTGCCAGTGATACCTGTGGTTTTCTATGTTTCTATGCGCCAAGCAGAGCAACCCGCAGTAACATAAACTGTTTCATGACTTTTCCCTTTAAATTAAAAGTTTATTGATTTCCCAACCGCTCCCCATAGAAATCGATTCCGTCGTTTTGCCATGAATCAGATGCACTCATCAAGACTATTTCTGAGTCATCAGAGGTCCAAAAATATCTGCCCGACTTCTTATTCGTGAAGCGGTATACAGCAATTTCTTCGCCTGCAGTATCGATGGTAGGATCGGAAAGATAAGCTCTGAAGGAAATACCTTCATAAACAAATGGGGCATACGAGTCGTTTCTTTCGTCGTATAAGCTTTTGAGTTCGAATTCACTGGCTGTGTAAAAGTGGGCTCCAGTAATCGTGTTAAAAAGCCGATGCACCCCTACTGAATTTCCATAGGAATGCGCACTTTCAAACGTGCTTCCTTGAAAAGCAAACGATAGTCTCTCATCATTGGTGGAAGCTGGTGAACCACCGTCAGCCGCTAAATCAACTGAGCTCGATTCTTTGAGAAAAATCGCTTCAGAATCACTGGAGGAATAAAAGTAGCTTTGGGTTTTCGTGTTAAAAAAGCGAAACACAGGATTTGAAGCTGATAAGGGGGCATAGCTAGTTCCGCCCCAGTAGTCTAATTCCTCTAGCTCCAGAGTGGTGTTTCTAAATTCAAACTTTTCGACGTCATCTAATACTAGGCCCAGTGAATCTCCGGACATTAGCAGAACTTCAACAAATCCAAAAACAGGGTTTTTTGAAAGGACATAATCTGTATCGTCATTTACATAGACCGCTGTGTCGACTCCATACCCGCCGCTAAGATAATTAAAGCCAGTTCCTCCGCTTAGAATATCATCTCCATAATTACCGCGGAGAGAGTCATCGCCACTAAATCCATAAAGGTTATCCGCAGCACTCCCTCCAATGATAATCTCCCCATCGGACAGAAGAAGCGACATAAGCTCAGCGCCACCGTAAAGCGCTAACAATTCATCAGGTAAAAATAAGTTAGTCGCTGACAGTGCAATTTGATTATCAACATGAACTTGGAAACCAGACATTATAGTCGGAGGATTAATACCATCTGACTCGCGGAAAACGGTTACCCTATATGTATGCCCATCTTGAGTTAGCTGTTGCTCAAAAATATCATCATTTTCCACAAGAACGATCGCTGCATCCCAGTTCAAGTCTGAGAATGGTAAGGTTCTAGTGTCAAATCCTAGGTTTTTACCAGAGGTTTCCGGGCCATCAAAATATTCGAACGTAGGGCTGTAGTACCCGGTAGGATCAAAACTATATCCGGCACTATTATCATCGTAATTGCCCCCGCTATAGCCAAGTTCAGCAAAAACTAGTCTGGAATTTGTTTGTGTGAGTGCAACTAAGAAACTCGTTGCTACGAGGGAAAAATATACAATTCTATGCAAATTCATCTTAAATTCTCTTCAATTCCATATTAGCGATAAAGCCAATGATCGCAAAAAATAATACCAAGACCCATATTCTCAGAAGTGTCGTTTCGACAACTGCTGCCGCAAGAAAGCCGAGAATGACAGCAACCAAGGCCTTCGTTACCATCCTGCTGTGTCCATCCTGATTTTTTAAAGACCTCAGTTTGCTGAGGGCAAACCAAATAATGCTTAAAAAGGATGCTAGCCCTAGAATACCGGACCCTGAAAGTAATTCTAGGTATAAATTATGAGGCCAAGGTATTTCCCTGGTATCAACAACGATCCAAGATGGGTAGATAACCCCCTCAAGAAATCGTTGATAATGGGCACCAAAAGTAAACGGACCGGAGCCAATCATAGGCGAATCTTGCCACATAACCAGCGAAGAGTGCAATAGAGGGATTCGAGAAGAAGGGATTACGGGTAACTTTTGATAGATTGGAAAACCTAAAATGGCATCGACCGTCACTATTGCGGCAACTAGTGCACTTAGATAAATCACAATATGACGACCACGATAATTCCATATGTAAGCTGCAACGCAAATTATTGCTACAACAAGAGCTGTTCTACTCTCAACAGCGATGACTACGACAAGACTGGTAAGTATAGAAGCAGCCGCTACAAGCCTTATCAGTATTTGCTTACTTGTGGTGAGAATACTGATGCTTAGTGGCGCGACTAGTGAAAGAAAAATTGTGTCATTGGGAACTATGAAAAGAGGACTTCTAATCCCATCTATAGTGTCGCTTGGAGACATACCATAATTGAAGTAGAAGCCGAGAATGCACAAAAGCGATGAAAAAAAAGCGCATAGCGAGAATGATAAGCAAAAAAGTTGCCAGTCCTTTTGATAATCTAATTGCGTCGCTACAACATAATAGATAATTAAACACGAGGGCCATGCGGCGCTAAATCGTAAACTTGTAGAAATAGTATCTG